>CAZKJH010000098.1:0-14406 GCA_964553035.1 uncultured Lentisphaerales bacterium
ATTTCCGGAAAAACCCCTTGGAACCCCGCCGAGGTCAGGAAGTCTGAATCTGGAATATTTCTCACGTCAAGATTACAATAGTCTCGTTCTTCAATATTAGGTGCGAAACGCTAAAATCCCTGTTGAACGGCGAGATTGTGTCGAACCGAGATTAGATTAAATGCTAGTTGCTGGAGGATATCGGTCGTGATACGATAATGAAGCGCAGGCAGAAACGAAAGCTCTATGATACGAACTGCCTCCAATAGTCAGCTTTTCGTGACATTGAGAATGCATCAGGATACTAAACCCAAGGAAAAAACAATGAAACATCTATTGCGAACCTGCGTGATCACATCACTCATGTTCATAGGAGCAAGCAACACCATGGCAACCGAAGAAGCGAAATACGAGGTCGTCAAAAAAAACAATGCATTCGAGCTGCGTGATTACGCGCCCCACGTCGTTGCGGAAGTCCTTGTCCAGGAAAACATGGAAGACGCAGGGAATAAAGCATTCCGGCCACTTTTCCGCTACATCTCCGGAGAAAATCAGTCACGCAAACAAGTAGCCATGACGGCTCCGGTGTCCCAAAAACCAGCAGGAGAGAAAATCTCGATGACCTCTCCCGTCGGGCAGCAACGAGCAGAAGAAGGCTGGGTTGTCAGCTTCATGATGCCAGCCTCCTACACGCTCGAAACCCTTCCCATGCCTGAAAATCCGAACGTTACCTTGCGCCAAGTTCCTGCCCGACGGATCGCCGCAATCCGCTACTCTGGAATCTGGAGAGAAAAAAGCTATCAGGAGCACAAGGTAAAACTGGAATCCTGGATCGAGAATAACGGCTTTCGCGTTGCAGGCGATCCGACATGGGCTCGATACGATCCACCCTTTAAGCTGTGGTTTTTAAGGCGCAATGAAGTCCTGATTCCTGTTGAGTTAAGCCCGTCCACTGGAGGCAACAATCCAAAGGCATCCCCGATGGAATAATATGCTTCACCAAAACAACAGCGAACCCGAAACTGTGATGGCGCTGACGACGCGCATCAAAAGAATGTTGGAGTCTTCCTTCCGCGAAGTATGGGTGGAAGGTGAGCTTTCCAATGTGAAGATCATGGGTTCTGGTCATGCCTATTTCGTTCTCAAAGATTCGAGTGCTCAAATCCCCTGTGCCTTCTTTAACATCACGCGCCGCCCACCTGGATTCGACGTTAAGGACGGTGTTAAGGTTCGCATCGTGGGCGATGTCTCCGTATATGAATCCCGCGGAGCCTACCAACTCATTGTCCGCACGATGGAGCTGGCGGGAATTGGCGATCTCATGGTGCGCTTCGCGGCATTAAAGCTCCGGCTTGATCAGGAGGGGCTTTTCGCCCAAAGCCACAAACGCCCACTCCCACTCCTGCCGCGCAAGATCGGCATCGTCACTTCCCCCACGGGCGCAGCCATCCGCGACATGCTTAACGTCACACGCCGCCGTTTCGCCAACATCCACATCGTCATCGCGCCTGCACGTGTACAAGGTGCTGAGGGCATTCCAGAAATCATCGCTGGCATAACACATCTCAACGAAATGCCAGAGCCACCGGATGTCATCATCGTCGGTCGCGGCGGAGGCAGCATCGAGGATCTCTGGTGTTTCAACGAGGAGGCCGTCGCCCGCGCAATCTACCACTCCGCCATTCCCATCATTTCGGCTGTAGGACACGAAATCGATTTCACGATTGCTGATTTTACGGCGGACCTGCGTGCGCCGACGCCTTCAGCCGCCGCCGAGCTTGTTGTGGGAAGGAAGGAAGAATTCGAAACGGTGCTGGCGACAACCAAGAAGCACCTCTCACAAGCCATGCGCACCGCACGCGAACGCGCCCATGCAAGGGTTGACATCGCGGCAGGCAGTCATGTCTTCCGGCGACCGGAAACGCTTGTCCGCCAACACGCCCAGCATGTCGATATGCTCTCACAACAGATGACGCACCTTCTCAACGAATCCCTCTCGGAGGCCTATGAGCGGCTTACCGCGTCTACGCCCCGTATGACCCGTGCGACTGAGCTGTCGCTTCGCTCGGCCATGCTCCGGATCTCTCGCATGACGCCGGCTATGGCGAATGCGGCCAAGTCTGCTGTGGCAGAGTCTAGACACTGCCTCGGATCGCTGAATGCTCGACTCGAATCAGTCAATCCGATGACCGTGCTCGCGCGCGGATATGCGATGGTCAAATCTGCCGATGGAACGATCATCAAAACGCTGTCGGATGTGAAAGTGGGCGAAACCCTCACCACACGGCTTGCCGATGGTGAATTCCGTTCCCTCGCCCTCGATGACGACTCGTCAGCTCCGCGCCCTGTTCGCCGCATACGCAAGCCCCAGGTGGATCAACCAACATTGCTTTAGAGAAGTGGCGAGTTGTGAGTTGTGAGTTGCGAGAACGGGTTTTCTTTTGCTTATACTTTCATACGCACATCGCGAATTTGTCGAACGAACATCCCGATTAACATCAAAGCACCAAGAATCGAAAGCGCCTCAGCCAGCCGTTCTACAACGCTTTTGCCATGGTATAGAACCACTTCGTTTTCTGTTGGATACACAAGCAAATATCCGGGAGTCAGGAAATAGACAGTGCTTGCACCACGCACACGCCAGCTTGGGAAATAGGTGCAGGCTACAACATGCGGCTGACCAAGATGCTCTGTGTGGAATCGCAAAGATCCATCTGATCTTTGTTCAACAGAATCGACAGCCGTTGAGCAGGCATCTAGCCAGCCAGATGACGGCGGTGCTTGCGTTGCCAGTTTAGCCAAAGTAGCCAAGTAGACTTCATGGCTTTCCGTGCGCAAGACTGGCGCAGGCATACGATCCGACACCAGTATCATCGGCTCCGCAACAGCGGCAGGCACGTACATCCACTGGAGAAGGTCGCGCTGCAGATCCGTCGATGCGTATGCGTTAAGCGGTTTTTTCCAGATGCGTACAAGCGATGGCGAGGCAATGACGCTCTCGAAAAGCTTCCATTTCCCACCGCCGAATTCGGCAGTGAGGTGCCAGCCCGTGTCCGCCGAGAAGGCATCCTGAACCTTGTGAGACCTTGCCACAAAATGTCGAACACCCATGAATTCAAGATGACGCAGCCCCGATTCCGGATTGAACGTTCGGGGCTCGACGAGAAGCGGCCAACCTGCAGGATTGTTGGAAATCTCCCCTTGTAACGTATAAGCAGCAAGTGAACCGAGCGCCGAATTCACAATACCACCTTCGATAATAGATTTTTTCGCTAAATACGGCATCAGTTCAAAGACACGACTGGAGCCAAGCCACTCGTTCCCAGGATGCAAGTCCTGCGCCATTCGCCCTTGAGTTCCGCGCAAGTGATCGGCGATTTCTTTGACGATATGTCCTTCTCGGAGTGCTTCAATACCCTTAAAATTGTACTCTGCCCAAAAAGGCACATGATTGGCTTTCGACCATGCTGGGTTCTCTGGATTTCCGCCCTCGCACCATGCAAAGGCTAGACAGGTTGACACCATCAATGCTGTGCCGAGGACGGAAAGTCCATGAGCACGCGAGGCATAAGCGAACAGCAATGCGGCGAGAGCTAAAAGCGAATAGACGATGAAGGGCCAGAATCGGCAATTGACAAACACCTCGGAGAAAAGGCCGCCACCATAAAACAGAACGAGGGATATGCCAAGCAATACGACATGAACGAGGATCCAAATCCGGAGACTCGCATCCTTTGCGGTTTTACCAATGCATCGGGAGCGAATGGCAGCGACGGCCGCAAAAAACAAAGAGGCCGGAAGCATCCAGAGCAGGGCTGGATGCAGTTGCTTGAAGAACCGTATGTCCCATTTTCCACCGAAATCAACAGCCCACGCGCGGTTCGCAAAAAGCGGCAGAACCCACCATGCGGTGAGCAACAACACGCAGATGCCCTCGCAAAGAAGCACGAACCACGCCTGTTGCTTGATAGGCCGCCCCGAGCCGCTTCGGATCTCGCTGATGGCGAAAGCAATGAGGATCACGACAAGGACAAGCGCCGCCATCATCGAGGTGAAGAAATGCGAAAGCACCACTCCCGAAAGCAGCAGAACCGTCAAGACTCGAAAGCGCCGATCAAGCGCATCGCGACATGCTGAGGCCACGGCAGGAAGCATGAGTGAAAAACTCCAGCTATTGGCGATCATGCCAGCAAATGTACTGTAGGCGTTCACGCCCCACATGTTGTGTGTGTTGTCAAAGATGAGCGGAATCGACAGGCACGAAAGCATCACTGGTGTGGGACGCGGAAGTCGCAGAATTCTACCCGAAAGATAGAGGCACAAGGGAAGCGTCATCAGGCCGGCAATCGAACAGACTTTGAAGGCCACATTATGGGGCAAAATGTGGGAGAGTGCAGACATTGCCACGTAGGGTAACGGAAAATAATAGCGAAACATCGGAAATCCGCTCCACCACCCCGGTGCCCACGAGATGACGCTGCCCACCTCGCGAATATGCGACATGAGGTAGTGATGCGCTGGCGTATCCCCGCCCACGCAGAGCGTATCGAGCAAAACGAGATGGACGTTCAGCATCACCCCGAGGTAGAGTGTCAACCCTGCCACAACGGCGATATCAATCCTGACCACTATGGAGTTTGGCGGCTCCTTGTAATCCTGCCATCGCTTCTTCAAAGCCCTTTTAACGAAGAGGACTACCCAGAACGCTGAAAGAATGAGTGGCACGGCGGCTGAAAGGCGACGTGGCATCTGCGTGGCCATGAAATCATCTTCTGGAGCCAACGCGAACGTGGTCGCGGCTTCCGTGGCATGATGGATGCCATCGGAAGTCTCGCATGCGATGAGCACGGCAGCCGGAACGATGCCTCCATTCCCTGCCGCGACATTCGTAATGCCGATTTCCCAATACTCTACGCCACCCGGCGGAAGGGATAGCGACGTGAAGGCACCTGCCTCTAATGCAATTCCATGCGGAAGTAAAACCTGAAGTTGCAGCGTAATCGGCTCTTCGACAAACGACATGGCCGTCAGCGCCAACGTTCCCCTCGCCTTGAACTTCCCATCAGAATCAAGCGACTTTAGATAGGAAGCAGTCGGCGGTTCGAGCTTCACGGAGACGGGGCATTGCGCCTCCGTGGGTTCTCCGTTTGTGTGATACCGAACCCAAGCAAACGTGGAATACCGATGCCCCATTCCTTCTGAATAATCAACACGGAGGGGCAATGCGTATGTACCTGGCTTTTGTGTAGAGATTTCACAATGTAGCCGGCCAGACAGCACATCTCCGCCATCGAGAAACATCGACTCAGTTTCAATCTTTTCACCGTCAGGCCCGACAAGGCCGAGCACGACTTCATCTGCCAGCGAATCGCCATCGTTTCGTATCGTCCAGACGACATCGCCCTTTTCGGTGTCGTAGGAAGTCTGGGTATTGATCACGATCGACGAGGCGAAAGCCAGCATCGGGGTGAATGCTAGAAACAGAAGACTTCGGCAAGCCCGATGCCGTAGGCCCTTCGCACAGAGATCAGGAGCCAGAATATTGCCTGATGCGTGGCGATGCCACAAGAAAACTTTGTCGCGAACTTTGTCGCGAACGTTGTCGAAAACTGAAGTGAAGTATCTCACGCGAAGACGGGAAGGCGCGAAGGGTTTAAACAAGAGTAACCGGATGCAGTGGAGGAAGAAGTGCGTAGTGCGCAGTGCGCAGTGCGTAGTTGCGGCTGGGGACACCCCAGACCCCGTTTATTCTGGATGAAGTTGCGAGTGATGAGTTGTGGAGCAAAATTTATCAATCAGGTCAATTCGGTCAATCAGGTCAACAAAATTGAATGGGGAGAGAGTGTTGTGGGGGTGGAATCGAGGACGAGGAGAATACTTGTGCCTAAGTGAGTTCGATTTTCGCCTTCTCGCGGAGTTCGTCCACGAAAGCCGTAAGCGCATCGCCCCGCTTCGCGTGGGAGATAAAGTCGCGAACCTGATCGTGCACTTCGTCGAGCACTGGGGAAGAAGGCGCATCAACATCGTTTTTAAGAATAATATGAAAGCCAAACTGCGTTTCAATGATGTCACTCAACCCACCAACGGCAAGATCAAAAGCAACATCATCAAATTCCTTCACCATCATACCACGGCTAAACCAGCCGAGACTTCCTCCGGCCTGCTTACCGCTCGGGCAGTCGGAATGTGCCGCTGCTTCGTTTGCAAAATCAGCTCCGGTCGCAAGGCGTTCGCGAACTGCACGAATTTTAGCGATGGCCTCTAGCTTGTCGTCTGCACTGGAAGACTTTGGTGTTACCAGAATATGTTGTGCACGAACCTGCTCGCCCTTCGTATATTCGCTTTCATGTTCGGCGAAGTGATTGGCAATCTCCTTCTCCGTGGGTTCCGGAATCCCAGAAGTCACTTTTTCCACCAATTTATCAACGCGCTTCCCAATCTTCAATTGGTTTCGAAATTCGACGATATTCATGCCGCGCTTCTTGAGAATTTCTGCGAATTTCGCTTCACCGTGAGCCTGCGCTTTCATCTCCTCAACACGCAGATCAAGCTCTTCTTCGGAAACCGGAATATCCAATCGCTTTGCCTCATCGAATAGCAGCTTTGCGCCGATCGCTTGCTGAGCTGCACGCTCCCTGAGCACAGGCAGGTCTGCGCGGATTTTGTCCTCTGGAACACCATGTTCTGCATAGAACTGTACAAGCCTATTCAATTCAAAATCAACCGCATCCTGCGGCACTTCCTGTCCGTTGACCTTTATCATTCTTTTTCTTTCTTTAGCACAGCTTCCTGCATATCGTTTTATGTAAAATCTTTTACGACTGTCATTTCGACTCGGCGCATCCTGCGAACCATCTTGGCACGAAAATCACTTTCTCGGTCCGACCGGTTGGAGAGGCGGTAATCCGACACGAGGGCCGATTCCGCTAGGCGGTGCATAGAGATTACGGAGTTGCTCAACTTGACCGATAACCTCCTCGGCCTCATGGCCACCATATTTGACTGCGAAGTTGAGTGCGCTGGCAGCCTTCGCTCTGTCTCCTGTCGCCAGGCTCACGCTTGCGTAGTCCAGCCATGCTCTCCAGTCAGTCTGCACCCTAGGCAAATAAACACGGAGCACATCACGGACGGCCTGCAAATTTCGGGCCGCCGAATGTGCTTCATAAATCTTTCGTAAATCCGCGTCGGTCACTTCTTTCATGCTCGCATAAACAGAAGGATGGACTGCGGCTAAAATCTGCGACGCTTCATTAAAATGCTGGTTTTGTACAAGAATGAGTCCCGTCTTCACTGCAAACTTTGCGGTCATACCATTATTTTGCATGTGCTCCGAAATGACCGTCATCGCTTGCTGAGAAAGACCGAGCGTGAAAGAACATTGAACAAGTTCAATGATCTCGTCTTCGCCCAGAGGGCCTGAGATGGTTTTCTTCGTTATTAACTCGTTTGAACGATCGGTAGCGCGCTGAAGTGCTTTGATCTCTTCTAGTGGGATACGCTCATTATTCGAATCAAGCCGCTTGAGTAGCTGAAGCATGGCGACCGATTCGTCAATGCGACGTTGCGGTAATAAGACCTCCTGAATCAGACGGAGATTGGCTTCCGGGCTATAGACATAAAGTGCTCTTGCTTCCTGAAAAGCCCGCTCAGCCTGGTCGAACATGCGATGATTGGCATAAAGACCTGCAATGGCACTGCGGAGTTTAGAGAAGGATTTGCGAGCGACAAAATCACGAGGATATCGTGGGTTTGCTAATAATCTGCGCGTGTACCAATCCCAAAAGTCCATGTCGTCTGCCACGTTTTCAGGCGGAATTACTGTCATCTCGTGGTTGATCTTCATGATCAATCCATGAGGCGTTAGATAAGGGTACATCCACTTGATTGCGTAGCTTTCTTCAACATAAAAGTCATGCAGATCCCGGTTCTTCTTGAAGATTTCCTCAGTGATAATGCCATTGATTTCCATCACCGCAAGGGCGCCATTCACTTGCACGCGCCCCCCGTCCATGGTAATGCCTCCGATGTTCGGGCGGACACCGGACTGAACCTCTTCAACATATTTCTGGAATGCTGCTGAATTATCATTGAGCGTGGGCATCCAGATCTGATCTGCGTAGAGGAAGCGCATCGTATCCATGTAGGTGTTATCCGCCAGTGCATTCTGCGTGATCAGGAAGACGTCTGGACGCACTTGCGCGGAATAGATCATGTAGGTCGGAACGAAACGACCGGGATCGGTTCCGCCGTAGAACACAGCATTGGGTGTCATGGCCAGCGGAAATTCGGGATTTGGAAGCGGCTCTTCCTCGTCATCTAGCTCTTCCGTGATCGCATCCGCGCCACGGAGCTGGTAGTTGCCGAACTGCCAGCCGAAGTCATGCCCGTTTTGTTCGGCACCGCCCATCGTATCAACCAGTCTTTCGTTCCGGTAATTCTCGTGTATCGGAATCAACGGCATCAATAATACCGCTACGATCAGCAGTGCGCAGAAAGGTCGGAAGCGCCGGAACGCCACCAGTGCGTAGGCAAGCCCGTAGCCGATCCAAATCGCAAAGATACCATGCGAGGCGATGAACTTGACCTTTTGGATAAAATTATCTTGGATGTCATACTTTGGGTTCGCCAGCGCAATCAACCCCAAGCTCATCACGAGGAAGCACGCAATGGTCGCGATCTGCCAGCGCTTCTCGACCTCTTTGAGCTCGAGCGAGAACCCTTTGCTTCGGCTTGCAATCAGCCAAGCGAGGAACGCAACGCCAGATGCCCAAATCAAGAAGAGAAAGCCCGTAAACGCATAGTCCTTGAGAAGATAAGCCTTATGCAGAGGGTCAGCCGTTCCGGCCGCCGGTTCCAAGTGCCCAAACCCCTCGAGTACGAATTCGGCAGCGGCATTGCAGAAGCCCAGTGCCACTAAGACGACGAGCAGCGCTACGCCTGCGCCGGAAAGACCCGCGACGAGCCGAGCCGACTTCGTCTCGCCAGCGTCAAAAACCTTCTTGCCCAAGCCTACAAGCTGCCCCACGACGATGGCATGGGCTCCTACGAAAGCTAGACCCAGCAAAAGCGCAATTAGCCATTTGTCCAAACGAAGGTCATCGAGTTGTGTTTCGCCGGTGAGTTTGTCAATCGCAACGAGCGCAGCAACAAATCCTGAAATAAACACCGCCACTTTGGTCGCATTGAAACGGTGTTTTCCGACCTTGGCACTCCAGACCGCGAACGGAATAAAGCCGAACGGCGCCAAGATGAGGGTAAACTGCATACGCATGTCAGCAAAATAGGCCCCCAACTGCTTGACGAAAAGTGGCGAGAACATCGTCGTCGGTGCGATCTTCTCATACTGCCCACGTAGCAACGCATGTTTAAACCCTTCCCACGTTCTCGGATAGCCCCAGTTCATCGGAGGATTCGTATCGGAGGAGATGGGCATATAGCCGTAGAACGCTACGCCCAGTTCGGCAGCCAACACGCTCAATGAAACGGTCTTTCCGAACGGTAGCAGTAACCACGACAATGTCAGAATCACGAAATTGAGTGCCACATAGAAGGCGAATGTGCCGCTGAGTGGATGCGTCAGACCCAACAACGCCCCCTTCTTGATAAAAATGACCACCGCAATTTCAATCCCCGCCACGGCAATGGCAAACCAAAGTCCAGCAGGCGTAAACAGGGACAAAATGAACAACGCTACAATGCCAACCACGAACATTTTCGTCGTCATGCCCCAGTGGAAAACAGCACTTTCAGGTGCGCCCTGGAAACCTTGTGGGATAGGAGCTGAGGGGACGGAACTACAAAACAGAAAGAGTGCGATGGCAAAGACGACCGAGAGGAATGCGGCAATCTGAAAGTTCAAGGTCTCCTGCTCTGTCAACTTGCGCTCTGCCTTGCGGCGAGCGACGACTCCAGCAAAAGCTGCCGCCACGACAAACGCGATCATCAGGAGAAGCGCAACAATATAATAATGACTCGATACAACGGCGGAGCTCGTAATGTCGGCATCCTTGAGGTTGATGAGCGGATGCTTGGGGAATCCCGGTTGTGAATTCAACGCGCCAAGTTTCATCATCCACGCCGTGAGACCAAAGGGAATCACCACCAGCACAAAGTCTCGAAACAACTCAATGTCCTGAAGCATAATCACGATAACAAGTGGGATAATGGCCAGCAGAAGCACCTGATAGTTAGTAAGCCCCAATCCGAAAACAAAGGCCGTCATCCACAGCAGCTTGTCTGTAGGCCTACACATCCACCGATATGTTAGCACGAAGATCAACATCAGGAAGAACGCATTGAGCGTATAGACCTCTACAATCGTCGCCTGCGACCACATCACGGGTGAAAATGCGAACACAAGGCTTGAGGCTACACCGGCAACCCAGCAAATGATTTCGACAATATCCGTGCGCTCGAAGAACCCAGATTTCCTGTATTCGCTGACATCCAGCTCGCCTTTCTTTCGCACCGTCTTATGCAGATGCAAAATATCGGAGCTCGTCCGCGTCACCAGCATCGCCGTGAGGCCTGTTGCTAATGCACCGAAGAATCCAGACAAGAGCGCGATTGCCCAAGCTGGGTTCGGTTGACCCCGGAAGGTAACAAAGCTAAAGACCCGGGCAAAGACCCAGGCACAAAGCGTCCAAATCGGATAACCAGGTGGATGCGGCACACCTAGATGGTCGCCCGCGACTGCAAGCTCGCCTGCATCTTCCAGCGTCACCGAAGGTGCTGTTGTCAGAAAATACACGAAGAAGGAGATCACGAAGGCAGTCCAAAAGGAAGCCCAGTCTATTTTCCTAAAGAACGAACCGCCGACCGCCGAACCGACATCGTCCATGTCATCAAATTCTTTATCTATCATTGCGTCTCGTCCAATATGATAATGGTGGTTAGACGCAGCCGCTACTTGCGCCCCGCCTCGTATTGCTCGGCGGCTTTACCCGCTGGTCGTCTGCGGAACTTATTTCTATATGTGAGACGGAACACCATCCCAAAAGCTTCCCGTGCAATGGCTTTGCTAAGCTTTGAATATCCAGACCGGCGATCTTCAAACACGATCGGCACCTCACCGATACGCCAGCCTGCCATCCAAGCCTGGTACGACATCTCGATCTGAAATGAATAGCCATTCGAGACGATTTTGTCCAAATCCATGCTCTCAAGTACGCGCCGTGTAAAACACTTGTAGCCACCGGTAGGATCTGAAACGGGAAGGCCCGTGATGAACCGGACGAACGTACCCGCGAACATGCTGATCAGCAGCCTGTTCAGCGGCCAATTGATGACACGAATGCCGCCCTTATAACGTGTTCCTAGGACGAGATCGCATTTCTTAACCGTGTCGAGGAAAAGCGAGACGGCAGCGGGATCATGCGATCCATCGGCATCCATTTCGAAGATGTAATCATAGCCATTTTCGAGTCCCCATTTGAACCCTGTGATGTATGCACGACCCAAACCGGACTTCGCAGCGCGGTGAAGTACATGAATGCGGGGATTCTCAGCAGCCATCTTGTCCAAAAGCTCCCCTGTGCCATCCGGCGAATTATCGTCGACAAAAAGGATGTTGGCCAGAGGAGCATGCTTATGAACTGCGGATGAAATGGGACCGACGTTCTCCCTCTCATCGTATGTGGGTATAATGATAAGTGTTTTCTCTTGCATAGGCGATATTCTATCAGAAGGCCGAAATCAAGGCAAGCACGGCTACAAACCGGAAAATGACGCGAGGTGTGATTGCAAAGCATTGCAATCACACCCAATGACGCGCTTGTTCGCAGGTCTTTCGAGCAAATTCATCACATGTTATTTCGATCTACATCGTTGAGGAAGCGAAGATGGCTTCTCATAGCCTCGATCGTGCACCATGAATATCGCGAAGGAAACGGGATGTGTCCCGTCTCTCGGAACCGATATCCCATTTTATGATTAAATGTTTTGCGTCCAGTCATAAATTGTCCCCAAAAACCGTAATGTCCCCGAACATCATAGTTTGGAGGACCCAGATTTTCCTGCCATTCTTGCGGAAATAACTTCATCCAACGAGCCGCTGAATTCATCCAGGTTCCTGTTCCGATCTCGGTCACGTTGAATTTATCTTCACACTGGTTAATCAAATCCATAAAACAACGCGGAAAATGAAGAGGATCATCAAAAGGAGACGCGGGATAACAGGCATTGCCAATATGAAACTCAATGCGCCGGGGGCAGTTCGGGTTTGGTTCCTTATTATATTTCAGACTCCCGCATTGGAAAGATCCCAGTTCTATCTTGTTTTGGATATCCTTCAGATCGCGTTCGACTCTCGGCGATAGATACGACATGAGAAAGGCTATTGATTCATCTTCAAAGCCTTGCGCTGAACCTTCCCGGCGATTTCGGATATAGAGGTCTTCCAGAATTCTAAGTAGCTCTCGCCATTCTGGAGACTCAAACTTGTCCTGAATTCCAGTGGTGGCAAGATAGCTTGGATTCAGAGAAGTTCTCCGCCAAATATCCGTGCGTTTTTGAATCGTATCAACGAACGTTTCTTCTGGATGTTCGTCTATCGAGTGCCAAGTAAACCACAGCATCAGCCGGATGCTTGACACCAAATAGTCCAAATGCTCCGCTGGGCTTATCTCAACAGACATATTCCTCCTCGGCCTCAATCGTGTATAGTAAGATTATCTGATTGCCCCTCAAAGAGGTGGGTTACTCCGTCTTTATTCATTTGTGTAATGCTGGTAAAGGTGACATCCTTAACCTCTGCTTTGACCAGTACCGCATACAAGGCGCCCTTAGAAACAACATTTGAAACGTAAATGTTGCTGATATTGCCTTTTTGATAACCGTTGCCATATCCCGTATAGATCCTAACGACAGCTTCGCGACTTGAGGGTGATTCTTCAACTATATTATCAATCAAAATATTGTAAACTTTAGGTGTTGTGGCCAGACAAATAACACCGTGATGATGCCCTACGGTGCTAATGTTTCGTATAGCGATATCATGTATATCGGCAATATAATCCTTAAAATCGCGCCCTTCGGGCTGCATGGGATAAACATACTTTGAGGTCGGCGTAAGGTAGCTGCCCGCACCGCTCAAAGCGGTACACGCAATCGTATCGTCACTCGTTGACCCCGAAATATTTTCGACAAAAGAGAACGAGCATCCATTACGGAAATCAATCCCGTCACCATTCTTTACGCTTGTCTGGAAAATAATGTCATGCAGATAACCGCAAGAGCACTGGCCCTGTGAAATTGCCCAACAGTGTGTCTTGCACATGGTAAAGCCAGATATCTCATAACCCGTTGTACAGGAGAGTAGGATGCCAACGGTGCGCCAGCCGTAGAAATCCCCGACCCAGCTCGTTATCTCTCCAGTCTTGGGGTTCTTTCCCTCGTAGGGCTTATCCGCCCCCTCTATCACTGCCTTATTAAGTCCCGTAATCCGTATATTTTCCGTGGGCTCGACTTGACAAAACCCGTAGGGATCGGAAGGATTGGGCTGGATTCCGGCAACACGGATGATGTTGTCAAACACCCCGTCGGCTAGTTTAAGCGTACAGCCGTCAATGACAAGCTCCGTATGCGATGGCAGGATAATAGCCCGGTCAATAGTCCAGTTCTGTTTGTCCAGAATAAGGATAACTGGCACATCGGCCCTTTCCCTTGATGCCAATCCAGTTTCGATTGCCTGAGAATGCGAACGCCCTTTGAGAAAATCCGCAGCCCGAACGGACTGACCCAGAATTCGCTTGGGGATATAGCGGGCATTAAATTCACGACTGGACATTGCGGTTAGTTCGCCACAATCAACTTCTTTTTTCATTGTTTTAAGCTTCTGGTCTTGCTAGATAACATCGAGTCGTTTGATGTAGTGGATCTGTCTCGCTACTTCAATGAAACCACAGGAGGGATAGAAGCGCTGGCCCACAGCATTCTGATCGAGCGTTTCGATACGGACGTACTCCATTCCCTCGCTCCTGAGATACGCAAAGGCTTTATCCATCAGCTTCCTGCCGATACCGCTACTCCTATAAGCCGGGAGGACACCCAGGTTCGGAATGCGGCCCACCTTCGTGGCTTGATCGACCCGTGTTGTGATGTAGCCAACGGGCTTTCCGTCTGCCTCTGCAACGAAGATGCCGGAAGGATTCGCGGCGATATCGTCATCAATCTGGCGTTCCTTCCGCCATGCCCAGTCCTTCCCCGCAATCAGACCAAGACGTTCCTCGGCATTCTGGTCAATTGAGACTCCGTCGAAGCAGATAATTGTAATGTCCTTCAGATCTTGACGATCTGTTTCCTGACATGCTCTAATTTTCATATTGTTCTCATTCTACCATGCTTGACCTTGATTTTTCAAATACATAATCGTTCCAGCAGTGCTGACGCATGATTTTTTTGTGAGTTGATTCGTGGGGCGATTTCTTC
>CAZKJH010000099.1:0-14392 GCA_964553035.1 uncultured Lentisphaerales bacterium
GATCTCCGAGCGCGCCGTATCCATGAGTTGTGACCATAATTAGAATTGCTGAAAAGACAGACCGTTCCGTTGCGAAAATAAAGTATGCATGCTATACTCTCACCCACTAATAAGGAGTTGATTTACATGTCAAGAAACATCCCCACCGCCGCCATCACAATCGTCCTGTTTCTCTCAGCCGCATGCGCATCTTTTGCCGATATTAAGCATGATCCGGCGAGTTTCACAACCATCCGAGGAAACGCTCTCGATATCGACGGAAAACCCGTGCGTTTTTTCTGTGCCACCGATATCGTCGTGCCTTTGCCCACCTTTTCTGCCGATGACAACGCCGAAACCCGCAAAACCGAATGGAATGCCGCGGCGCAAAAGGGAAAAGCTCTTGTGACGACACTCCGCGAAGCTGGTTTCAACATGGTGCGTCTGAGCTCGATTCCTACAGGTGAATCTGGCGTACAAGGGAACCATACCGTTGCCGAACTCTACGAACATTTCATCGGAGTCTGCAAGGAAAACGGGATCAGAATCTGGGCGGAGGTCATGCACCCAGCAGCGATCGTTCCTATCAGCATTTCAGATGTAACCTGTCTCGATGACCCCACCTCCGCTACTGCATGGACGAATGCCGTCGCGTCGTGCGAAAACCCTAGAGCTCTTATGCTGGCCGCTCCTTGGGATCCCCGTATCGAAGTCATCCTGCAACGTCGCCTCCGCAAATGGGCACGTAGCTTCAACCCATACACAGGATTACGTCGTTGCGATGACCCCGTCTTCGCCCTCTGGAGCTTCGAACAGCTCTGGTGGGACGACATTAATGCATTCGGCACTTCAACGCTACCCACGTTCTTTGGCGACCTCCTTACGAAACGCTGGAACAAGTGGCTTTATGAAAAATTTAGCTCCGACAAGGAGCTTCGCCTCACGCTCTCCGATCTTGACGAGACGGAATCCATCGCACAGGATAATATACGGCTCGTTTTTGCTGACACTTGCAGCAACTGCGTACAAAAATTACCGCGACCTTCCGAATGCCCCCGAGTCGCCTTGCAGGGGAAATTCCTCCTTAATCTGTATGCGGTACACATGATACGCCTCGCCTCGCCGTTCACCATGTTGGGGGAATCCACTCGAAAATCCCCCATAATCATCAGCCCCAACGCACGACGCGATACGCTGAATGTCATCTCAACGGCCAGATTCGTCCGTCCCTTCTCCACGATTCACGAACGTAACGAACCCAAAGTCATGTACAAAGACGAGGTCGGCTCAGCCCTATTCCAATTCGATACTGTGGCCTTCGCCATCTCTAACAACATCAGCGTCATCGCGATGCCGTGGCGCGATAATCCCACAGGAAGCATTTTCGCTTCTCAACTCTTCCGCTCAGGCGGTAAATTCAACAAAAGCGGAGTCGTGGATAAACCCGGCCTAGCGATATTCCACGGGGAGATCACCACAAACGTTGACACAATCGCATTCCCACAAGCCTCGGTTTTGATCTCCAATATTACATTCCAAGCCTATCAATTCGTCTCCAAGACGAATTCCACGCCTGACATTGCCACGAATTCCTTTTCCACAAACGCAATCTTCACGATTTCGATCGAGGCGGTTGACGCAGATGCCATTGCTTCGTCCCCAACAGTAATCGTCACAGTCTATGCGACAGATAAGGATACTGGCGAACGACTCGACACCGCGTTCACGGCGACGTTCGATGGAATCCATCGAGACGAATTCACCCTCTACGACATCACCGGCAAGGCAATCAATACCAACAAGAGTGCCCATTCGTTTGACGTTCCATTCGAGAATCATGTGTTTAAAATACGGTTCACTTCAAACACAGACCTCATTAAAAAGGTAATCCGGTGAGCCAACCGCTACCGAGCTGCTTCACCCCCGATGGAACCGGAACGCGCCTCGCAATCCATGTCGTCCCGCGAGCATCGAAGTCGGAGATCTGTGACTACCAAGGCGATGCACTCAAAGTGAGGCTACAGGCACCACCCGTCGAAGGCAAAGCCAATAAAGCCCTTTGTGCATTCATTGCTGAAAAGCTCGGCCTCCCACTGCGCGATGTCACCTTCGCCTCCGGTACCACCAGCCGCCACAAGACACTCCGCATACCAAGCCTACTCCCCTCCGAGGTTATGATGAGACTCGCGCTTGGGCAGAGCAGCGAGTAGAGTAAGTATGCCGCGCAGTGGCTGGAGAAGTAGCGAGTGGCGAGTTAGGGAGTCTGCGTCAACTCCCCACTCGCAACTCACAACTCGCAACTTCCCCTAGCAACAACAATCGCCGTGCGCGCCGGCAGGTAGACGCGAATCTTATCAACTTGCACCTTACCCATAACGTGGCTCATCACGGGGTAAACCTGACTGTCAACAATCCGCCCCTGACCGCCAAACAATGGCGAATCCGAATTAAGCTTCAACGCGTATTTCCCCGGCGGAACGAGAATCTCCCAGTCCGGATAGGACTGCGACCAATGCAGGTTTATAGCAATGAAAAACTTGCCACGCGCAAAGACAAGGATCTTCGCGCCGTTGTCCACGCAGAGCGTCTTGATGGGCTCCAAGAGAATGCGCGGCTCTCCTGCAAAGAGGTTGACCAGTGCCTCATCAAAATCACCCATCCAACTGAATTGAAGGTCGAGATTGTCACGCAAGCTCCACTGCCGTCGCGCATAGTGGCACGAATAACCATTGCCTTCTCGGGGGAAATCAATCCACTCAGGATGGCCGAACTCATTGCCCGTGAAATTGAGATAGCCGTGGCCCGCCGTCGCCAGCGTCGCCAACCGGGCAATCTTGTGAAGTGCCACAGCACGCTCAATCACGAGACTTCCGCTATTCCTGTGCATTGAGTCGTAAAGGGCGGAACCTGCCATCTCGAAGAAAAGTGTTTTTCCGCCGACCATCGCCTGATCATGGCATTCCACATAGCTGATCGTCTCCTCATCCGCTCGACGATTGGTCAGTTCATGCCAGAGCCATGGCAAATACCAATCCGGATCGGGGATTTCACGGGCGAGTTTACCCCAGACCTCCGTGATACCCATAGCCAAACGCATATCAAAGCCAGCGCCGCCTTCGGACGCAGGAGCGCCAAGCCCCGGCATACCGCTCACGTCCTCAGCAATGGTAATGGCATCGGGCCGCAAACTATGGATCACTTTGTTCGCCAACACCAAATACACGTAGGCATCTTCGTCCACGCTTGCATCAAAGTACTGCTCGTAATCCATGAAGTCCACGCCGAGCCCGTGGTGATGATAGAGCATACTGGTCACCCCGTCGAAGCGAAACCCGTCGAAGTGAAATTCATCCAGCCAGTAGCGACAGTTCGAAAGTAGAAAATGGAGCGTCGAGAAGCGGCCGTAGTCAAAGCACGCAGAGTCCCAGATGGGATGACGTCCACGCGGCCCTTCATGAAAATAGAGATAGCTGGTGCCATCGAACTTCGCAAGACCCTCATCCACATTCAACACAGCGTGCGAATGAATCAAATCCATAATGACCGCGATGCCAAGGCCATGCGCCGCATCGACCAGTTCTTTCAACTCCTCCGGCGTACCGAAGCGCGAGGAGCAAGCGAAGAAGTTAGAGACCTGATACCCGAACGAGCCATAATACGGATGCTCCATGATGGCCATGAGCTGGATCGTATTGTAACCGGCCTTGGCAATCCGAGGCAAAATCTTTTCGCGGAACTCCGTGTAAGTCGAGATCTTCGCCTCCTCCTGTGCCATTCCCACATGACACTCGTAGATGAGCGGATCGCGGGCGGGAACTCGGAAGTCAGGATGCTGCCACTGGTATGGTTGCGGCGGGTACCACACTTGAGCGGAAAAAATCTTTGTGCCAGCGTCCTGCACCACGCGGCGGGCGTAAGAGGGCAACCGGGTGCCGCTCCCGCCTGGCCAGTCGATCTCCAGTTGATAATGCTGACCGTGGCAGAGTGCCGACGCTGCCAACACGACCTCCCATGCACCTCCATCCGACAGACGCTTCAGCGCGTATTCCGGCGAACGCTTCCAGTCGTTGAAATCGCCGACGAGCCAAATCGCGTTTGCATGCGGTGCATAGTCGCGAAAGACCCATCCTCCATCGTGCGCATGAAGTCCGTAAAATTCGTGAGCCGAGGCAAAGTCAGCAAGAGACGCAAGCTTCCCTTGCAAGCGTTTCTCCAAGGCATCAGCCCGATCTGCTCGTGCTTGAATGCACGGCAGATAGCGCGCAAGATAGGAATCATCAGCAAGATGCTTCAGACGTTTATCACGGATCATGCTAGAACCTTTCAGATATCGTTTAGACTCATAAACTTTTTACGCCCCGATGCGGCATCGAAAGCCCATCTATCATTTTCTCGATGTGCGCAGGATGACTGGCGCTGATCCAAGAAACCGCACTGTGTCCAGCAACCGGCATTAACTTGGCAACTTCATCCACTTTAACATCGTGCAGATCCACGGTTCGATTCACGCAGAGAATGTGCGTGGCATGCGAGATCACGACGCGCAGGTTATGGGACACGATCATAACCGTCTTCGTCTTGTTCAGCTCCTTGAACAAGGCATAGAGCTCTGCTTCCGTCTTCACATCGACATTCGCCGTCGGCTCATCAAGTAGCAGCAGCTCCGTCTCGTAGCAAAGCGCCTGAGCAATCAGTACGCGCTGCCGTTCGCCACCCGACAACTCGGCGAAAAGTGATTTCGCCTTATAACTCAGCCCCACGGTTTCCAAGGCCTCAGCCGCAACCCTTCGATCCTGCTTATTGAAGCCGCCAAACAAATTTTCGGCGGCACGTCCCAACATCACCGATTCGATCACAGAGATCGGGAAACTCGGATCGAAATGAATTTGCTGCGGAACGAACCCGATGCGGCGACGACCCTCGGCGGCGGGCTTGCCCAAAACAGAAATTGAACCAAATCGCGGCTGAAGCACACCCAATAGCAGATTAAGGAGTGTCGTCTTGCCTCCACCATTGGGCCCGACAACGGCCACGAGTGCCTTGCGCGGAATATCGAACGTGACGTTGTGAAGCACTTCATTCGCGCCGTAGGCAAAGCAAACATCACGAACAGAAACCGCTGGGTCTTCAAGCCCTGCTTCAATTTCTGATGTGTGAGTTTCCTTCATAGCAATCATTATGGAATTATAGTCGAATCTGATCCCGAATCCAAGGAGAAAGGAGGGTTGCGAGAAGTTGCGCGGCAGAGAGAAGTTGCGAGTGGTGAGTCGTGAGAACACCTGAAGGTCGATAGTCGATTGTCCATAGTCCTACTCTGCCTCTTGGGTGCGGGTCAGCTCAAAGTCGGAAGGATTATCAAGGCTCAGAATAAGATCGTGAGCGAGGCTGGCGCGTTCACTAGGTTCGTTCATCTTAATCTCCTTCTCGTGTTTCGGCAGTGTTATCGCCTCCAGCACCGTCGCGGTTTTTCGGATGTCGGCTAATAGCCCATTGACTTTGACGAACTACCCCCATCAGAATGGTGACATCGTTTTCGGTCATAGCACCGCGCGAAAAAATCCGGTTGAAGGCCGCCATCATGTGATCGGCCTTTGGCTCCTCCATGAATCCAATCTCGAGCAGATAGTCGCGCCAGAGATCGAACATCCGGTCGCGGAGAGCTCCAGGTGCTAATTCTGACTTTTCCTTCACCGGCTCGTAGTTTCCCTGGGCCGAAAACAACTCATAGCACATGACCATGATCGCTTGCGCGAGGTTAAGCGACGACTGTTCAGTCGATGTCGGGATGCGTACGAGATGCGTGCATTGTGAAATCTCGTCGTTTAAAAGTCCCTTGTCTTCGCGACCGAATACAATCGCCACAGGTCCTTTATCGGAGAGAGCCGCAAGCTCGCGCGCGATATCACGAGGCCCCCCCGCGTGTTGACGATAAAGACCTTGGCGCGCTGTGGTCCCGGCCACTGCCACGCAATCGCTGATGGCATCGGCAAGGGTCGGATAAACTTCTCGCGCACTCAGAATATGGTCTGCATGGCAGGCCATCATTTCGGCCTCAGCCCACTTAATAGACGCATCGGGCGCGACAAGTCGCAGTTTTGAAATACCCATGTTGCCCATCGCCCGACACGCGCTACCAACATTCCCCCCGTAGAGAGAACCTACCATAACAATGCGAATATTTTCCTGTGACATTGCGATCCGTGCGCTAAAGATGGTGGTAATGCTTGTACCATTTGGCGAATTGGGGGATGCCAACTTCTATCGTCGTTGTCGGCTCAAACCCCAGCTTGGCGTTGATGCGGGTAATATCCGCATACGTCGCAGGAACATCCCCTGGTTGCATCGGCAACATCTCCATCTGCGGCTTAACCCCAAGTGCTCTCGAGAGAAGCTCAATGAGGTACATCAGCTTCTCAGAACGGTTGTTCCCGATATTAAAGATTTCGTACGGGGCGAGATCTTTCGACTGGATGCAAGCCACAACGCCCGTTACAATGTCGTCGATATACGTGAAGTCGCGCATCATATTACCGTGGTTAAACACCTTGATGGGGCGACCAGCCAACATCGCATCGGTAAACAACCACATCGCCATATCCGGTCGCCCCCAGGGACCATACACCGTAAAGAAGCGAAGCCCGACCGTCTGTATTCCGTAGAGGTGGGTGTAGGCGTGCGCCATCAGTTCGTTCGCCTTCTTGGTGGCGGCATACAGACTGACCGGATTGTCGACCTTATCCTCCTCGCTAAACGGCAACTTCGTATTGCCTCCGTACACGCTGGAGCTGGAGGCATAGACGAGGCGCGAGACTTCATGATGACGACAGCATTCAAGGATATTTGCAAAACCGTCAAGGTTGCTTTTGATGTACACGCCCGGGTTTGTGAGCGAATACCGCACTCCTGCCTGTGCCGCCAAATTGCAGACAACATCGAACTTCTCTCTTTTGAAAATTTCATTCAACTGTTCTGCATCGCACAAGTCGCATCGAAGTCCCTTGTAATCTGGAATTTCCTCAAGCAACGCGTGGCGAGCCTCTTTCAGCGCAACGCTGTAGTAGTCGTTAAAATTGTCGATACCGACCACCTGATGCCCCTCGGCTAGCAGACGCTTTGCCAGGTGCATCCCGATGAATCCGACCGCTCCCGTTACTAAAACTTTCATTTTACTCCTGATTACCTGTCCAAGCGACCGACAAAAAAGAAAACTCGGCACCACATGAACATCGCCGCCAATTGTATGAAACTTCACAGCGTATGACAAGCAGAGAGCCGTGATGGCCGCACAGTTCGTCGCGCAGTCAAATATGACAGGGTAAATATCGATTCTCTAGCACAACGCCACCTATAAAGAAACCAAGGGACTTCAAGAGACAAGGGCGGATCCAACCCCTTGACCGCTACTGTTCCGACGAAGGCAATAGGGGGGGCAACGCCTTCAGAAAGACGGCTGCCTGTCGCATCATGCCGAGATCGTTGGGGTGACATCCATCCACCGTGCCCTCGAAATCATCACCCAGCATTCCTTCGTTCGACAGGAAATGAAGGCCTTTCACACCATCGTTCACAAGTTTTTCATAGATCGTACGCAGGAGGAGGCCATTGCCAGTAGGTGTAATATTTTTAAAGTGCGAGTCTTCCACAAGCAGGATAGGGGTGTCAGGGTGTGCCTTGCGCAGCTCGTACACAAACGGCTCAACACGTTCTTTAACCATGCCTGAGGTCATGTTCCAGAGACAATCAAGGACATACACGGATGGGTCAAGCTCTGCTAATAGATCCGCCATCTCCGATTCCATCTTACCCGCTCCGGAAAACCCCAAGTTTATGACGGGAACATCTAGTGCTCGGCTCACGATAGCCGTAGCAGCCAAGCCAGGGCGGGAAGCACAGCCACCTTGGGTAATCGAAGTTCCGTAAAACAGAACAGGTTTGCAGTGCCCTCGTGGGGATGGTTTGGGAGTTGAGATCGTCTTGTTTGTGGAAATGCCGATCTCTACGGATTGCACACCGTTGTATAATGGCAAATAGAGCATGTTTTCACTTCCCGCAGGACAGCTGAAGGACCGGGTATTCGTTGGTCCCGACGGAGGGCCGAATCCGAGAAATCGCCAATCGCCAGCTTCGTTTCTACCATAAAGGTCAATTCCACTAACACCCGTGGCCGGCATGTGAGTCATGGCAAGCTTGTCCTTCAAAAGAGTCCAGCGCACCTGGATCGATGTGGAATCCGTGGTGAAACGAACACAGAGTCCAGCCGAGTCCTGACTCAAATCCCATACAGCAGCCGGTACTGTACTCTTGGCCTTTGCTGGAAGGCGGTTATAATATGACGCTGTGTTCGTCCACCCTCTACCTTCGATCGTAAGCAGTTTACAGTCATACCAGACGGTTTTTCCGTCTGGATCTGCCACGCCGTACTTCGGATCAATTTCTTCCGCCTGAAGCAAGGCTCCAGAATGAATGAGTGCGAAACATAGAAATGCAATTCTGAATAAACGATCTGGGATATACATCAAACTTTCTCCTCTTTATTGAATAAGGCTATAAAAGCTCGGTCGTCAGATCAATCAGAACTGCTAATACTGGCTATAACAGAGCTTTTCATTTCCGGTAGTCTATAACCATTCATCGGAAGATGTCAATAGTGGAATATCAGCAACTCTAATTATGGTCACAACTCTATGGATACGGCGCGCTCGGAGATCGCGCCCTACCTCGTGAATACATCATTTTGCACTGTTTTCAGGGTAGGGCGGGCTCTCCGAGCACGCCGCTTCAGAGAAGATTTGCCATAATTAGAATTGCTGAGTGGAATATAAATAAAAATGTAGTCGGTAACCGATTACCAGTAGAGAAATCGGGAGTGTAGACAAAGAAACGCCTCCGTGATACCCTATGAACTGTTTTGAGCGTGGTAAGTTGCCACGCAGAAAACGAACGGTGGAGTTGGAGCGGCATGGCATGCCGACAGTGGACGGCGGACTACTCCAACGAACAAAACGCCTCGCAATGCAAGCCGTCGAACTTTGCATTGAGGAGGTTTTGCAAGAGGCTCCAATGCAAATCATCCTTGATCAAGATCCATCCCTCGCCTATTCCAGCATCGACTGGCATACCCCAACTTGGGAGTGCAGTTGGATTGAGGATCCGACCTGGGATCGACGCGCCTCACACGTCTGCGCATTCCGCAACAAATTCACGCTACAGAAACGAACAAAGATCCGTTTTCACATCACGGCTGACCAACGTTATACCGTCTACATGGATGGAGAAAAAATTGGTTTTGGCCCTGAACGTGGCACCGATACAAATTGGTTCTACCAAACACACGATCTGACACTGCCTGCAGGCCAGCACTGCCTCGTAGCCCGAGTTTGGTGGCTATCAGCAGAAAGAGGCCTCACTCACCTCGGCCTCGGCCACCTCGGCCACGTGGGCCACCAACCTTCGCTCCTCGTCAAAGGCGAAGGAGAAATGGACGCTGTTCTAACCTCCGGCAAGACAAAATGGCAAGTCATGCCTCTCGCAGGCATCGCATTCACCCGACCGGTGAGAACGTGTGTTGGCGGGCGAACGAACATCGATGCTGCCAAATGGCCTCGAAAAGTTGAACAGGGTTCTGGCCCCGCCTGCCGCTGGCAGCCAGCCTGTACTGGCGATGCCGGACTTCTCGCCGAACACATCAAGAACGACTTTCCAGTCAAGCACCTGCTCAGACACAGTAGGCTTCCCCCAATGGTCGAAAAAACAATTCATCCTGGAAAAGTCCGTCACGCCCAATCGGTCACAGATCTCGGCCCCCTTGACAACCTTCCGTTTATCACGGCCAACCACAACCCAAAACTCGCAATCAATTTCCAGCACATGATCGACGGGAAATCACCTGTCGTCATCCCCGCCAGAAGCCGGGCTCGCCTGCTCATAGATGTCAATAATTATGTCTGCGCCTGGCCGACACTCACCGTATCGAAAGGAAAAAATTCACACGTTGGAATCTCATGGAGTGAAGCCCTTTATGAAACCATCGAGTCAACTCGCAAAGGCAATCGGAATATCATCGAAGGAAAATACTTCGTGGGTCTCAGCGATACCCTACACTGCGACGGTAGCCAGAAATTCGTCTTTGAACCCCTTTGGTGGGAAGCCGGACGTTACATTTGCCTCTACATTGAAACGGCCCAAGAAGAACTCAAACTTGATGCATTCACACTGCGCGAAACACATTACCCAATTCGTTTCGAATCAACATTCACATGCGATGATCCACGATGGAAGCCGCTGATTCGTATCGCCAAGCGTACAATGGAAATGTGCTCCCATGAAGTGTATTTCGACTGCCCCTATTATGAACAGTTGATGTATGCTGGTGATACGCGTCTTGAACTACTCACCACCTACGCTACCTCCCGAGATGATCGCCTTCCGCGAAAAGCCCTTACCCTCTTCGATGCGTCACGCGATGCATCAGGGCTCACACGAGCGCGAACCCCGGCGGCGCGCGAACAAACCATCCCCCCCTTCTGCCTGTGGTGGGCCATGATGGTTCATGATTACGCCTTCTGGCGGAATGACAAGGCGTTCGTAAAACGGCGCATGCCCGGCGTACGCGCCGTGCTCGAAGCTTTCCGCTCCGGTATCGGCGATGACGGGCTACTCTACGCCTTGGCAGGTTGGAATTTTACGGACTGGGTCAAGACGTGGCCTGGTGGCAGACCGGCTGATGCTCAATCGGGAGCCAACGCGACCTTGAACTTACAGCTTGTCTGGGTACTACGAGCCATTGCTGAGCTTGAAGACTACTTCGGCGAATCGGAGCTGGCCATGCGTAACCGCCGCACGGCCGACAGAATTGCGGAAGCTGTACGCCAACACTTCTGGGTTCCGGAACGCCAGCTATTCGCCGACAACAAAGACAAAGACCAGTTTTCCGAACACGCCCAGTGTATGGCCGTACTCGGCGGTAGCGTCCCGAAAGATGCGGATCTGACAACCGCCCTGCTGAACGCGAAAGACCTCGACAGAGCCACAATTTACTTTTCACATTACCTCTTTGAAACCTTCCGTGTGCTCCGCAGACCCGAAGCCATCTACGAGCGCCTCGGACTCTGGTTTGAACACGAGTCCCTGGGGTTAAAAACCACCGTTGAGAAACCGGAACCTACGCGTTCTGACTGCCATGCCTGGGGAGCGCATCCCATGTTTCATGCCTATGCCTCCTTCGCCGGCATTCGCCCGGCGACACCGGGATTCACCGAAGTCACCATCACACCCCAACTCGGACCGCTCCAGAATCTAGACACTTCAATGGTGCATCCGTCGGGCGGGAACATCGTCGTCAAGGTTGAAAAAGATAAAACAGGCGAGCTACATGGCACTATTTCCGTTCCGAAAAGCGTACCCGCAAAACTCATTCTCTCACCGAGCACACTGCCTCAATCATGGAACGGTGGCATCCACATATTCTAACAGCAATTTCTTATAAGAGAATCGTCCATCGCGCATATTTCCAGCTCACGCCACGGCCTTTTTATTTGGCTCTTTTTAGTGCTGTCGGGGTGGCGCCCGACCCTCCGACCATCTGAAATAAGGGTCAATTACGAGGGGATGGCGCGGTGTCTCCCCCACCCCGTAAGCCTATTTTAGATCAAATGAAAAGACTGTTCAGCTCGCTCAAGTCTGGTGCGTCGTCACAGTCTCGCGCAGCATCTCTGAAAAGACCGGAACCGTTCCCTGCGGATGGGTCAACGACCAGTGTCCCGATGCATAGCGTAGCGTAATGGGCCCTTGCGGCGTAGGAACGCTCCCCGACAAGGCTTCAAGGTCGGCGGGTTGCGGATCCACCGCGAAGGTGCGGAATCCGGGCTCCAAGGGGCGGATTCCCAGCAGATAGGCCGGAAACAGATAGGCCGGCCCGCAGGCCCAGCCGTGGCACAGGCTGATTCCCTTGGGAGGGAATGCGCCAGGCGGTGTAGACGGCACGAACATTTCCCAGAACGCGTCTCCACCCCGTTCCAGCATCGCGCCCCAGTGCTTCTCAATGAGCTGGAGTGCCGCTGCGGTCTGCCGGTGCATCAGGAGGGCTTCCGCCACCTGAGCATTGAAAAATGCGGTGGGCGTTTCGAGCGCGAGGCGGCCTTGCACCAGAGCCTGCACCAGGGCGCGGGTTCGCTCCGGATCCAGCAGGCCGGAAAGAATCGCCAGAGTATTGGTTTCAGTCGAAAAATGATCGATGGACTTCCCCTGATAGCGAGCATCGCGGTAGAGCCCCTGCTGTGGGTTCCAGAGCGCCCGCTCTGTGGCAGCGCGCATCGTGTCGAGCAGGCGTTCCCAGCGAACGGCATCGTCCGCACGGCCCAACCAAACCGCCATTTCCCGTGCGGCGGCTACGCCGCGAGCAATCTGGAAATTCAGTGCCGCGCATTGACCTTTCTTGAAGACATCGTTCCAATTGATGACGCACCAGTTGTCGAACGAGTCGGCCTCTCCGATATCAACGAGTCCATTCTCCTCTAGCCCGAGAGCCAGATACTTTTCCAGCACACCGACCGCTCGCGGGTAGAGGCCTTCCAATGTTTCGCGATCACCGGAAAACAGCACATAGTCGCGCAACTCGAAGACAAAGTAGATCGGAAAATCGATGATCGGCTGCTTGCCAGCCAACCCGCCGCGCGAAAACCCGGGGCCGTTCGAGATCCAACCGTCGGGACGGTTCTGATCGGACAACTGCCACAGACATTTACGAACAAATCGGTATTCGCCCCAGCGATAATAGCAACCCAGAGCCTCTGGCAGCATGTCGCCTAGGTAGAGTTTCTGTTCACGCCAGGGACAATCCTCGAAATGACTGTGCATGTTAAGCTGCAGAGTGTTTTCAGCGACATCGGCAATGCGCTCGAGTGCCGGGCGAGATGCGGTAAACGCATTCTGACTCTCCGGAACCGGATACTCCCACCGCCGAAAACGGACTGATAACAGACGCACTGGGGCGAGAAGACGCGAGAAAGAGAGCAGGACATAGCGCCCAGCCCGAAAATGGAACGGATGGAACGTCTGTCGGCCTGACCGCGTCGTGTAGCGGTCAATCCGAGTCAGTGCAAGCGTTTCGCCGTAGCCCAACTCGATCATGCTACCGGCCTTCTCCGTCTCGAGTTCCAGTTCCAGCAGGCCGTACTGCATCCCACCGAAATCGAGTAGCAGCGAAGGAGTTCCGCTCCCCGACTCCCGATGGATCAAACAGGCATCGTGCGCATCGCTCTCTTCTCGCGAACGCGGAAAGTTGGGCTCGCCTTGTCGAAAACAATCCCGGTACGCCTGCACTGGATAACCGGCGATCAGAGCCTCGGAATTCTCCACCTGCCAGCCTCGTTTGCGCGTAAACCCATAGGCAAATCCTCCATCAATCGCGAACGCTGCAGTGGGCCGGACGTCCCGCTCCCGCAGGAAAGGAATTTCCTTCGGCAGAAAATGGTAGCGGAAGCGCAGGTCTTCCGGACGCAGAACCACGGCGGCTTGCCAGCCATCGGCGGGCTCGCAACTTTTACCGGATAGAATTTCTTCATACCCGCAACGGTTTGCGTTGTAGTATTCCTTGAAACCCGCACGCAACTCGGTATACTCCGGGGTGAGCGTCTGCCACGCGTCAGCAACTCGGACAGAGCAAGCGCTGTCCGAAACGACTACGGAAGCGGAGTTCTCCTGCGAACCACAGGCCAGCGCAAACCGTAGCCATCCAGATTCTCCGAAAAGATACGTGCATTCTGGCCACGGCAACTTGGGGCCAAACGTATAAACGAGGATGCTCAGAACATTATCCCCCTGACGCAGAAGGCTGGCTACTTCATAGCCGTCCACATAATACCGGTTCGGATTCGACGGATCCGGCCCACGCCCCACGATCACACCATTAATGGCCACCTCGTACATAGCGTATGCACTGATCTCCAGACGAGCCTGCACTGGTGTTTGAGACAGCGTGAAGCTGCGACGAAATACAAGAAAACGGTTCCGGCTCCGATCTTTCCGGGAGAGCCAAATCGGCGTTGCAAGAGTTTCGAAACTCTCGAAAGCTTCTTTAGCGATGATTTTCTTCGTCATGAAATGGGCTTCCTTTTAAAGGGTTACGCGAACCCAATTCCACCTGCCGAATAGCCTAGCCTTTTCTCTCAAAAAGGACAAGTACTTAAACAGTTGCGAGTGGCGAGTGGAAAAACTTTGTCGCATTATGTTGCGAGCGGCGTTATGTTGCGTGGAAACCATTTCTCTTCATTTTAGGGATAATTGATTTTAAAGACGCAACATAACGCGGTTTGAGCAAGTCACCTTTGAGCAGGATGCCACCAACACTGGGAGCATAAACGCGGTAGCGCGAGTAGATGCTAAGTGTTAGGCTCTAGCCGAGAGAAAGGGGTAG
>CAZKJH010000100.1:0-14136 GCA_964553035.1 uncultured Lentisphaerales bacterium
GGAAGAAATCGCCCCACGAATCAACTCACAAAAAAATCATGCGTCAGCACTGTTTTTATCCCGGGTAATTTGACATATGTTCCTTGAAAAGTGTATAATTTAATTTTGTTAAAAACTGTTTGCGACAAGCTCAACAAGAAAAAAATAATGAAGAAGACATTGACTATTGCTGTTGATTACTTAGATTTGATTGGCAGGAAAATAATGAATCATGACTAATGATAAAGAGGATTAAAATGTTTGAATTGAAAAATAAGAAGATCGTTTTCTTTGGAGCTGCGGGCTATCTGGCAAGTCCGATCATTTCGAAAATGGCTGAACTCGGTGCCGATCTGATGCTGGTAGATCTCAATGTTGAGCGTGCAAGTAAAATCGCCAAAGAGTTAAGTTTGAAATATCCGGAGCAATGTTTTGATTCTTCGTACCTCGATACCAATGATTACTCCAGTATCGCAGTCTGTTTTGAAAAGATCAAAAAAACGTTTAAGAGCATTGATGTCATGGTGTCCGGCATCTCAGCAGCTAATAATCTGCGAGTTGAAGAGTTTACACCTGAACTGATGAATAATACCTTTGCAGCCCATCTGACAGGTTCTTTTCTGCTGGCCAGAAACTCAGCAGAACTAATGCCTAATGGGGGCAGTATCGTCATTTTCTCATCCATGTACGGACACGTTGCTCCTGACCCGTCAGTTTACCATGGTGCAATGAAACCTAACCCCATTGACTATGGAATGGCAAAGGCCGGGCTTGATCAGATGATCCGTTACTTAGCGGTTTATTGGGGAGCTAAAAACATTCGGGTTAACGGTGTTGCTCCCGGACCGTTTCCAAACGCTGCAAAATATCCGGAGGATGGCGATTTCATTGAACGCCTTAGCAAAAAAGTTCCAATGGGTCGCGTTGGCAAACAACACGAAATGGCTGGAGCCGTCATTTATTTAGCTTCCGAAGAGTCGAGCTTTACCAGCGGACATATTCTCAATGTCGACGGGGGGTGGACAGCCTGGTAAGACGAGCACCTGAGGTGTCCTTGATGGATTCGCGTGGGCGCGGATGGTCCCTTCAAGGTCTTCCTTAACGGGCAGGAAATCGCCTGCGATCCCAAGGCGACCAATCCGATGCGAGCACGGGTGACCGTGGACGTAGAATGGAAGAAGGGCCGTAACGAGATCGTCATCGCCCTGCATACCCATGACGGCGCGGCGTGGGGATTCATGGCGACCGTGCTACCAGTAGAAACACCCAAACAAGGATAAGAATGAAACGCATCACCATCTGTTTGTCTCTGCTTCTGTTCCCACTCTTTATCGTGTCCGCAGCCATGGCTCCGGATGCCCCTATCATCGCCTCCTACCAAGACTGCTGGGAGCAGGAGCCGCCGCCCGGGTGGCAGATTCTGACCAATTCTCGTGGCTCGATGGGTGATGCTGGCAATTATGAGCCGCTGGCATACGTCAACGAATCGCCAGAAAAATGGGTTTCTGGGGCCACTTATTATATCGATGAAAACAAGGCTATCCGCGTTGGTCCCGCCAATAGCCGAATTCGCGGAGTACGTGACGGTGTCAAGCAGTATGCAATCTGCGCCTATACCTTTCTTGAAGATCTTCCCGGCGATGTCTGGGTGACTCAAGGCAACATTCAGGGCCGTAACCAGGGTGTGGGTATGGATTTAAAAGTCTATCTGAACAACACCTTAAAACTCGAACAGCTCGCCCCGGTAGCTCGCGAAGCGGATCTGTTCCAGTGCAACCTAGGAGCGGTCAAAAAGGGTGATGTCGTTTATGTTGCGTTCGCCTCGGAGGATGTCAATACCTTGATCGTCCGCTTGTTTTATACCATCGAAGCTTATCCGCAGGGGACGGTTCCGCCCCCGCCCCCGCAAAAGATTCATCCGGCGCCGGATGCGGCGACTCCGGTCCTGTCTTCCAGAACGGTAAGACCGGATCCAAAGTATCTTGAGCAGCATGAAAAACTTTGTGAAGCGCTTCTTGCGCAAAAGTCCGAAACGGTCTTTATCGGCGACTCCATCACAGTACGCTTGGGATCGGGCGCCATGCTCAGCAGCCGATTTGGAGAGAAATTCAAACCAGGCATGTTCGCGATCTCCGGCGACTGGATGCAAAATGTCCTGTGGCGCATTCTTAACGGAGTGTTCGACCGGCTCAAACCCAAAGCCATTGTCCTGCTGATCGGTACCAACAACATCAGCCAATACACCGAAGATGAAATCACGAGAGGCATCGACGCGATTCTTCAAGCGCTTCGTCAGCAGACTCCCGACTCCCACATCGTCGTGATGGGAATTTTTCCGCGTGGTGAATCTATCCACAACAATCCGGGATATGAGAAGATCAAACAGGTTAACGCGAACCTCGCGGATTTGGCGGCCAAAGATGACAAGGTTTTCTTCCTCGATATCGGCAGCCGCCTTGTGGAACCTGACGGAACCATCGCTGACGAGATCATGCCCGACCGGCTGCATGTCGCGACGAAAGGCTTGGATATCTGGGCCGAAGCCCTCATTCCTGTACTCGATAAATTTTTCGAAAACCCTTAGAAAAATAAGATGATGAAAAAAGATAAAAACAAAGCACCAGCAACAAAATCTTCTCGCAAATCCGTCGCCAAAAGTGGCACTTCCCGTTCCCTCATGGCCATCGGTGCCCACGGCGACGATATCGAATTCTGGGCTGGAGGAACCTGCCTGAAATATCATCGCGCCGGCTACGACATCGTTTACGTCATGTCCACCAACAACATGTCCGGTGCCCTGCATTTTGTCGAAACTGGAGGAGTTGTGGTCAGTCGGAAATGTACCCCGGAAACCATGATGCCGCTTCGCAAGAAAGAATGCGACAAGGCGGCGGCCGTCGTCGGAACCACGCCTATCCACCTCGACCACCCCATGCGTCATTACACGGGGCCCGATCTGCACTCGGTCGATGAAGGCTTTGGTGCCCCTCCTCCGTCTGGAATTGCCTTGAAGGGTCCGACTATCATGATGGCGCACGACGATCCTCAATCCGTTCGCCGTGTGGCGGATCTCATCCTCGAGCACAATCCGGAAGCGGTGCTTACCCACTCACCCGTCACCGGCTCGCCGGAACATTACGCCACTGCCATGCTGGTGATGAAGGGCTATCTTCAGGCGCGGGCGGAGGGATATCTCGGTTGGATTCTTTTCTGGAATGAGATGACGCAAGTCACCGAGTTGCGTGACACATTCCGCACCTGGGATACCTTTGTCGATATCACCGGCTTGCGCAAGGCTAAGGAAGACTGGATCCGGTGTCACATCGCCATGGTGCCGTGTCCAGAGCGGATGGAATATCTCGATTTCTCTGGGGAGTGCGGTTGCCAATTGGCGGAAACCTTTACTATTGGCAAGTTCGGAGAAGAACCGCAGGCTATCGGCGAATTCATTAAAGAGATCCTGCGCAACCGGTGCAAGCCCTAACCTGATCGCCAGGATAAGGCGATGGGAGCGGCAGGATTTATCTCATGCGGAGGAGCGAGTGTTGGAGGCATGGGCTTTGTTTTTCTAACATGGCTGAACAGGATTGACCGGATTGGATAGGTCTGGGGGATCTGAGGACGTGGGGAAACATCTGTCCCGCCGCGCGGCAGCACACGATTTAATTTACAGATGATGTTGACGGCGCCAGTTGGAGAAGGCCGCTGGCGACAAAAATCCGAGTTCGCTGGCGATTGCCTTGCACGGTTCCCCGGCATCAAGCAAGGAGTGGGCGCGATCGATTCGGCATTGGTTAATCAATTCATGTACGGTCTGTCCCGTGCATTTTTTGAACACTCTGGAAAAATGAAACTTACTATAGCCTGAGAGGTGAGCCAAAGCATCTAAGTCCTCAGATTCAGCGAGATGCGTTTCGATATGGCGTTGAATCGCGGCGACAATGTCTTGATGTCGACGGACACGTCCGGCGTTGTCAGTCTTAGACTGCCATTTTGTCATGGCGCGAAAGAGCAACGAAAAAATGGCTGTTTGGAGGACTGTGCGGCACAGTTCAGCAGGCATCCAGTCCGGAGGAGATTCTGCTTGATCCCACGCCCGGATCAACGCATCGCGGTCTACCTTGTTGAATACAACAGGCTGATTTCGCTGGTCGGTTACCTGACCGTTCTGGCGACTGTAGATGCTGGCAATTGCATCATGAGTCAAAAGCATGATCCAGATGTGCTTGAAAGATGCATTGTCTTGAGGATATTCGACGGCATGCGCTTCGTTTTCATCAAACAAAAAAACGGTGCCTGGACGGCACGGGTAGATCTTCCCACCGAAGCGCTGATAGGTATCGCCCTCGATACAGAACAGAATCTCCCGCTGTTGATGCGTGTGCTGATGTGTGTCAACCCAGCGAGAATATGTGGCTTGCTGTAGAGGGTGCTCCGCATGCGGTAGCGCAGAACAAACGAATCGCCAGTGTTCTGGCGCGGCCAGCAAGGTGCTGGTCGCATGATTTAAGCATGTCTGACGTGAAGACAGGGTGTCCTCCAATAAGTAAGATAAAGCAAGATTGATAAACAGTTAGCAATATCAGTGAATTGAACTGTCCTTGTTTATAGCTTATAATGCGTGGCAGTTCAAGCAAAAAACATTAACACACAAACAGGAAATTTACTTTATGACATCTGACAAATTGGCAATCAACGGCGGTGCAGTGGCTGTTGCCGATTCTGTGAAAAAATCTCTGAAGCCTTGGCCCCCAACTGACCTGAAGACGGCAGAACGGCTGAAGGAAGTTTATTTGAGCGGAAAGTGGTCGTTTAACGGTTCCTATGAACAGAAATTCTCCAAAGAGTTTGCAGACTACTGTGGTGCTCGTCATGGCATTTTCATGTTCAACGGCACCGTGACCCTTGAGAGTGCCTTGCACGCGCTGGGCGTTAAAGTGGGTGACGAGGTGATTGTTCCTAGTAACACATGGTTGGCAACGGCCATGTCGGCGATTTACCTCGGTGCTAAACCTGTGTTTGTTGATGTCGAACCGGACACGCTTTGCCTTGATCCAGAACAGGTACGCGCGGCGATCACGCCTAAAACGAAAGCGATCATTCCTGTACATCTGTATGGTTCGATGGCCGACATGGATAAGCTTATGGCGATTTCTCATGAAACCGGTATCCCTATTATTGAAGACGCTGCGCACGCACAGGGTGGCGTTTGGAGGGGGAAGGGACTTGGGTCTATCGGTCATGTTGGCTCGTTCAGCTTCCAACAGTCAAAGACGGTCTCTTCCGGAGAAGGAGGCATTTGTATAACCAACGATGATGCTTTGGCAGAGAAACTTTTCAGGATCAAGCACATTGGTTACGGTCCTGGTCAAAAACAAGGCCAAGCGTCCGTCGGTCCCGAGACAGGGTTGATTTGTCACAACTATCGTGGACTCGAGTTCAGTGCTGTAATTCTGAGTTCTGCGCTGAAACACCTTAAGGATCAGACCGCGCTACGCGATGCCAATGCCATCTATTTCAGCGAGCTGATTAAGGACATCCCAGGCTTTACGGTACAGGCGCGCGGACGTGATGTTGACGTGCAGAGTTATTACCATTTTGTAATGCTCGTCGATCCAAAAGCGCTTAAGCTAGGCTACACGCGCAAAGAGGTGCAGGAAGCGTTGGCCGCCGAGGGCATGACTTGTGGTTATGGCTACGGCCCGGTCTATCATCATTTGCTCTGGAACCTACCCACAGACGCCTTTCGGATTCACAGTGGTACCGTGGTGGAAGATTCGAGTAACAACCGTATGTTGACGCTGTCGCACGAGTGGTTACTCTCCGACAAGTCAACAATGGAAGCCCTCGCAAAGGCGGTTCGTAAGGTGATGACGGCCTATGCTCGCTAATACCCGCACGTGTTCGGGGTTGCGGTTGGTTCGTGGCGCAGCCGCGAGGGGGCTAACTCCTGGCTTCTGACTGTGATTGCGGATAGACAAAAACGATGTATTTTGCTACCTTTCAAAAGAAATAAGTGAGCTCGCTCGTAGCCTCTAAAAACCAAGTTATACAAAGGATTTATGAAAACAGCGAATCAAGACACTATCTTCAAACCTTGCTCGAGCGTGGCTTGCGTCACCGCTTTCGGGGCGAAGGGCGATGGCGTGGCGGATGATACTGCGGCCATCCAGGCGGCGCTCGATTCTGGTGCCGGCCAGGTGATTATCCCAGTGGGGCTGTTTGTCATCCGCAGATCTATTCTGCCCCATGAAGGCCAGCACCTAATTATTGACGGCACCATCCGAGTGGCTGATGCGGAAATCCAGCCGCTAGCCGCAGACGTCCGCGTGGGCGACTGTCGCGTCCAGGTGCGAGACGCATCCGGGTATCGAGTTGGCGAGACCGTCACCGTGCATGACGACCGTCTGCCGATCCAGGGTGGCGGCCGCAAGACCCGCCGACAAAACGCGGGGAATGCGCAAATTGTCGCCATTGACGGTGATACGCTGGAGCTGAGTGAGGGAAGCGGTCTGGATTACCTGTGCTCGGCCAACGGTGTCGTTGCTCGGCAGCATGCCGCGATCTGGGTTCGCTATTCCCGGGTGCGGCTTTCCGGGCGGGGAACCATTGACTGTAATCAGGCCGGGCAGCTCGATACGGCCCCCGGCGTCTTTTCTTTGCGGCACAGCGAAGACTGGCGAACGGCTTCCGGCATCGTTGTTATGGGCAGTGAACGAGACCGTTCTGACCCGGGACCGGGCGATAAGTGGATACAGGACATCCGCATCGAGGATGTCACCGTAATCGATGCCGTCCTCCACGGCATTTGCATGGGGGGTGTCGAGCGCGGCATCATCCGTAACACGACGGTTTTGCGCTCGCATGACAAGAATATCACGCTGTGGTGTTGTCGCGATTGTGTGATTGATGACAATGTGTGCTGCGATTCGGTCTGGGAGGACGGGATCATGTTGCATCAAGTTGCGGATCCGGCCATTGCCAGCGAACGCATCCGGATCACCGGGAACTTGTGTAAGAACAATGCGCGATACGGTATCCATGTCGGTGCTAACATCCGGCGCATCCAGCTCGCGAACAATCTGTGCGTGAAAAACGGCTTGAATTTTTCGATCTACGGAGACGAATGCACCTCGACTGGCGACACGGCCATCGGCACTACTGACCGCCTGTTCACCGCTCCGGTTTACCGGCCGAATGTTCTGTTTGTCGGCCGTGCGCTTTCTATAGTCAATCTTTCCGCGCTGGGAACACGCTTCGCTGCAGTCCAGATTTCTGGACGAGACATCACCCTGACCGGCGGCATTGTCGGCGAGATGGAGACGGACATTCCACCTGAGCCAGATGCCGGGCTGCGAGTGGCCGAAGGTGCATGGGGCCGAGGCAGCGGCGAGTTCTATGTCAGTGGTGACTGCCGGATTGGTTTGGTATTCGGCCCAGATTTTCGTGGCGGGCGCGAACCAACCTGCCCCGACGGCGTTCGGGTTACGGGTATCCGGATCGGAGGGTGCCGGATACCGTACCGCGTTTTGCCCGGGAGCAGCAACATCAACCTTGCCGGACTGCTACTCAGGAACAACGATGCCGGGCCAGAAACCTCTGCTGAGGCGGCGGACGAAGTGAAAGCGTTTTCAGATACCTGACCCGAATTTCTAAGGGAGGGGGGCGACACGAATCGTACAGGAGCGCGAACATTCCTGTCTGCGACACGAGGCGGGTAGCAAAACTCGCCGTCCGTTCTTGCATCCGCTGTCACCCACTCGCATACCGAGCCCGATCCCTAACCGATTATCTGGAAAATAGTCGAAGTTCTTGACGAAACTCGGGCTGAAATGCTACATTTTTCATGTGATTTACTTTTGTTGTTTTGATGAACCAAAATTATAAAGCATACTCTTCCTTCATGGAAGGCAAAAACACCTTTCATGAGAGATCTTTTTAAACTCTAACCAATTGTCCTCCAATTAGATACATATATTGGAATCGGCTCTTCAAAATGAAATCAAAGACACGCGCTGTCACTGTAGCATTGCTGACCTCCTTAGTGGTTTCAGCGCAGGGTGCTGAATACTTCGTCAGCCTCCAGGGCAACGATATCCACCACGGGTTGTCGCAAGCCGCATCCTTTCTCACGATCCAGAAAGGCGTGGACACCCTCGCTGAAGGAGATACACTGACGATCCTGCCGGGCGAGTACTTCGAGAGCGTCAAGCGCGACAACCTGGGTGGAACGAACCGTGTGACGACGATTCGGGCGGCGATTCCCGGAACCGTGCTGTTGCGCGGCGACGTGCCCGCGCCGGCATTCAAGCCGGCTGAAGGACGCCCGTTCGTCTACGTAACGGATTTTGATCGGCCCGTGCAGGTCGTGAACGAACGCGATACGCTCAGCATGCTCGTAAAGGCTATGAGCCTGACCGATCTGGAATTCCTGCATGGCGGCTTCTATCATGACCTCGAGGCTGGCAAACTATACCTCTCAACGACACAGTTGGGCGCTCCCGACTCTCGAGCGTACACTGTATCGGTCTTGGGCGCGAACGGGCTGTATCTCGAAAATCCGCAGCGAGTGGTGATCGACGGGCTGGCGGCAACGGGATTCAACAGTGCTGACATCTTGCCGGCCTATCCGGGATATCGGGGTGTCTGGGGCATCCTGATCGGTCACGGTGTGGATTGCGTGATCCGCAACTGTACAGCCTTCCTCAACGGCGGCGGCATCGCCTTGTTCACGCACTATGGCAATCGCCAACCCGGCAAGGGCAACGTAATCGAGCATTGCCGGGCCTGGGCGAACTTTTCACCGTTCATTTCGGAAGGAGCAAATATCGCGGCCTTCAGTGTGAACGACGATACCATCCGCGACTGCGAAGGCTATCACGCAGGCTGCGGGATCCGTCTCTACGGGGCTATCGGTCCCGGAACGCTCGAACGGTGCCGGGTCTGGGATGGTTATATCCAGATCAAGGGGGGAGTCATGCACAGTTTTGAAGGACCCGGCCGGGCTGTCGATTGTATCGCGCTGGGCGATCTGCATGTGCATAACTTGACAAACAGTATTGTGGGAAGCTGGAACGCCTATCATCGTGGGTTTGAGACGCCCCGGAACAACATCAGTCTGCCTGCGGAAACGAATCTGGTACCCGAGGTTGAATTTGCCGATCCGGTAAACTGGGATTACCGGCTGCAGGCGACTTCGCGTTTCAAGGGCGCGTTGCCCGATGGTTCGGACCGCGGCCCCTACCCCTACACCGCCAACATCTTCTATGTTCAGGCGGATGGGGACGACAAGTCGGACGGCTTGAGCCTGGCGCAGGCGTGGAAGACACCGGCGGGCGCGGCAACTCGGCTGCGGCCTGGCGACACGCTCTATTTGGCACCCGGCTCGTATGCAGGCGGGATGGACATTGCGACATCCAAAGACGCACCGGTCGTCATCCGGGGACGCGGTCGTGAACCGGCGAAGCTGGCTGGGCCAGTGAGCGTAAGCGGATCGGGTGCTGTCGTTTTCGAACGCATCCATTTTGCCGGGCCGGTGACGGTGGCAGGCGGACGGGATATCGCGTTCCTGAATTGCGTCTTTGCGGAGACGGACGTGCCACTCACCTTGAGCGGCACAGCAGGCGTACGCCTCGAACATGGGCGGTTCCCCGCACACGGACCGGTGTTTACCGGGTGCTCACAGATTTACCTCGCAGGAAATATCTTCGCTGGTGCTGCGCAACCGGCGGTTGCGACGGACAAGCAGGATGCAATTATTTACTCGGATTACAACCTCTATGGTGCAGCGGATAGTGTTTGGCTGGTTGGGACGCGTAAGATCCCGATCTCCGCGCTACGACCTGGACATGAATGCTACGCTTCGGTCGGCGTGGGGGTTGATGTGCCTGTGGCTGGTCCGTTCGGAAAAGGAGTCGGACCGGTTCGTCCGCCCGACAAACCAGCCTTGCACGTGACGGTACCCGTGATTCATGCAGTGACCGATACAACGGCTGACATCGAGTGGCGGACATCGCTTGCTGCGGACTGTGTGCTTTCCTGGCGTGTGAAGGGTGCTGCGGAGGACGTGAAATGGACGCAAGAGCACTGGCCGCTGCGTGCCTACGGATTCACCAGCTACAGTGTGCGAGGGCTGATGCCCGACACCGACTACGAGTTCCGGATGACGTTTGAGGAACCGGCACGATTGGCAGAAGGTGAAGGCGAGGTGAAAGAGTTGCTGCTCCCCTTCCGCACGGCCGTCGCGCCGCGTCCGCCTATTGCCTGGTATGTGGCGACGAACGGAAACGATACGGCCGCCGGCCAAAGCCGGGAGCAGGCGTTGCGCACGGTCAGTGCCGCGTCCGCCCGTGCGCGGGCGGGGGACACGGTCTGGGTGGCAGGCGGAATCTATACAGAACTCGTTCATGTGCGCAGTACCGGCACAGAACAACGCCCACTAACGTTCCGCTCGATCCCCGGCGAAAAGGTGGTGTTCGACGGCAACGCACGTGCCCTGCCTCATGCATTCATGCTCACCGGCAAAGCGCACATCCATCTGGACGGCTTCTACTTCACCGGCTTCGGATTCGGCGTACGGCGGAGTTCTGATCGCTTCTATTCCGTAACGGGTGGCGTGGTGAATCTGTACATTACGGAGGATGTATGGATCACGCGTTGCTTTTCGGACGGGCGCGGGCTTGGCTATGCGCCGCCGATGGTCGGGGCGACGTTGAGTCCGAGACTGGTGATCCGCAACTGCGTGATCGCCGCCGGATCTCAGGGGTTGATCCTACGTTTTTGCGAGCATGCACGACTGGAAAACAATGTGTTCTTCCAGAGCCTGATTCAGCAGTATATCGTGGTCGGGCAGGCGTTCTTCACGGGTCGCAATATCATCATCGACAATGTTGCGCACAAGGCCGGGTCCTGTCTGCTCGAAATACCTGATCTCGAGCACATGCAGGAGAAGGACAACTGCTACTCCTTGCGTATGCCTGACGATGAGCGAAAAATGTTTCTCGCTTCCGGTGCGCGGTTGGGTTTAGCCGACTACCAGAAAAAATACGGCAACAAAGGTTCTTTTATCGCCGATCCGCAATTCCAAGGAATGGGAACGGCCGGAAAGGCGGCCGAGGCGGCCGCCGGCAGTTCGTCTTTTCCGCCGGATCATCTGATTGGCAAGAAAGGCCTCGATTTCCCGGACGTGTTCGCGACAAATCCCGAGCTGAACAAACGCGGCATCGGGCTTCAGCCCGAGGCGTTCAAGGATTTCCATTTCAACATGAACAAACTCCAAAAAGTACAGGAGTCTAAATGAAGTATCACCTTTAGGTTCCTTAAGAGAATTACTGACTACTCACGATGAATATGCGAAACTTGGTGGTTATAATAAATTTGAAGTGGGGGCAAATGCACTCAAGGATGCGATTCAGACACCCTGTTTCTTCTGGTTGGTTTGAAATTTTGTTTGCCTGCCTGTTGTTGTGTCCAATTGTGCAATGCAATGCCGCGCCAGTCGTTGAGATTTCCAAAGGCATCGAACAAGCGGCGGCCCTCGAAACATTACAAACATCCCTGACCCATGATACCGACTGGGTTCGAGTGCATGCGGCGGAGTTCATGGTGGCGTTGGGTATTAACCCGGAAAAGGTTTGCGAACTGTTTGTATGTCAGGCGGCCACGCATGGTGATCAGGCACCCTACCGGATTGGTGTCTGGCGAGTTCTGGCGATTGGCGATTTCGACGATCAACGCCGCTCGGCGTGGCTGGACAAGATCCGGCAGGCCTTTCTTGATTCCGCTGGACCTGACCGCCTGCACGCGGTGGAAACCCTAGGAAAACTAGGCTACCAACCGACTGTGGGAGAGCGTGTCGCGCTCCAGGATTATATCCGGGAACGCCCGTCTTCCGAAGCCGTTATGGCGCAATGGGTGTTGGCCAACGGTAGAGACGAGGCTGAGATAGCGGCACTCGTAGGCTATCTGGACAATGATGATGCTCTGACGCGCCTGCGGGCGGGAGCGGCGTTGAGCTCTCTGGGGCCGCTTCCTGATCAGTATTGGCAGAGATTGTCGGTTCGGGCGCTAAGCGAACCGGAGGATTCACCGGCTCGGGTGCATCTGCTGGCCGCCGCTTGGGCGATGGATCCGAACGGCACTCAGGCGGAAGACGTCCGAGTGCTATTGGCTGGCCTGCTCCAGTCGGATGATCCGGCAGAACGAAAGTATGCCGCTGGCGCTTTTGCTAAGCACGGGGAGGTGCGGGATGTCGTCCTTTTACATCCGCTCTTGCAGGATGCCGATTCGGATGTCCGGGTTTTCACCGCCTGTGCCATCCTGCGTATCCTGCGGCGTATCCCCAAGGTGATCGCTCCTCTGGACTGGGCGATCATCGCGTTCTACTTTTTGAGCATGCTGGGTATCGGGTGGTTTTTTTCCCGGCGCACCAACACGGCGGATGACTACCTGCTCGGCGGCCGGAACCAGCGACCCTGGGCTGTCGGACTGTCGCTGTTCGCCACCTTGCTCAGTACACTCTCCTACATCGCTTATCCCGGTGAAATCATCAAGCACGGGCCAATGATTGTGGGCGGGTTGCTGGCTTATCCTCTGATCTTTTTGCTGGTGGGTTTCCTGTTTATTCCTGTGGTGATGCGGCTGCATGTGACCAGCGCTTACGAAATTCTGGAGCAACGTCTCGGGTTGGGTGTCCGGATGTGTGGTTCGGTAATTTTCATCCTGCTCCGGATGGCGTGGATGGCGGCGATCATCTATGTCACCACATCCGCCGTCATTATTCCAGTGCTGGGTCTGGATCCGCGATGGGCACCATGGATCGGTGTGGTCATTGGTGTCATCACGCTGGTTTATACCTCGCTCGGCGGACTGCAGGCGGTGATCTGGACGGACGTGGTGCAGACCTTTATTCTCTTTTTTGGCGCCCTGGCGACGTTGGCGCTGATTAGTATCCATTTCGGTGGGTTCGGGTGGTTCCCTGTCCACTGGGCGCCGAATTGGGATCCGCCGGTCGTGTGGTTCAATGCCGATGTGCGTGTCACGCTTGCCGGTTCGTTCATGATGATGTTGGGGTGGTTTGTTTGCACAGCCGGCTCGGATCAGATGGCCATCCAGCGCTATCTGGCCACTCGCGATGCCGGCGCGGCGCGGCGCATGCTGGCCACGTCCCTCTCAGCGTCACTGCTGGTGACCGTGCTGCTGCTGTTCATGGGTTTTGCGCTGCTCGCCTATTTTCAGGCCAACCCCCAGCTTCTGCCGGATGGGCAATCGTTGCAAAAATCCGCCGACCAGCTTTTCCCGCGCTATATCGTTTTCGGTCTGCCGCAGGGCATTTCCGGGCTGGTCGTGGCGGGTCTGCTGGCGGCAGCCATGAGCAGTCTGTCGTCCGGGGTCAATTCCGCCGCCACGGTCATCCAGATGGACTTTGTCGAGCGCTTTTCTCGTAAGCTCCCCACCGGGCGAGCGTCTGTGCGTCAATCCATGTGGATTTCCGCCGCCGTCGGTGTCGTCGTAATCCTGCTCAGCCTGTTCGTCGGCCAAGTGAAAGGCAACATGCTCGAGGTCGTCAACAAAATCGGCAACCTGTTGACTGCGCCGCTCTTTTTGCTTTTCTTTATGGCTCTCTATGTGCCCTGGGCACGTAGTCTGGCGACCCTCATCGCCGTGGTCTCCAGCACCGTGGTGGCCGTGGCGATTGCCTATTTCGAAGTGTTCGGGCTTTCCTTTCTCTGGATCACCCCGGTCTCCCTAGCCGTTGGCGTCCTTTTGGGATCCGGACTCAGCCTGATCCCGCTGGGGTTTACGGCTCGGCAGCGGGTGGAGATGTCGAAGTAGGGGAAAGGGTGGAAGCCCTTCGGGCAGAGAAGTGGCGAGTGGCGAGTAGTGAATGGCGAGTGGCGCAAGGTAGGGTGTCCCAGTGAGTATAGCGCTATTTTTAAAAAAGTTTTGTAATCGGTTAGCGACAGGGGTGTCGGCATTGATGTGCGGATCAGCGAGCCGAAGAGGAAGCCGTTTGAGGGATGCTTCGGCTTGAGAACGTGTGGGTTCTGGGGCGTTGCGCGGCTTTTGCCTCAGCGGTGCGCCTGTAGCGGCGCCTCTACACTCCGTTTGAATGGCGCATCCCTTTGCCCGTATCGCGCTTCCGGGTTTTGCGTGTGT
>CAZKJH010000101.1:0-14041 GCA_964553035.1 uncultured Lentisphaerales bacterium
CCATGGCACTTGGGATCTGCGCAAGGGCCTATTTCTTATTTTCAGGGTTGACCCTTATGCACGGTCAGCCGGATGCGGTCGGCATCGTCGCCGAAGATCGGAGCCCGACTGTTGCCACGGAATGTCACGTGGTACACGGCTCCCGGGAACTGAACACGAAGTTTTCTTGCCATGCAGTTACAATACCATGGCACTTGGGATCTGCGCAAGGGCCTATTTCTTATTTTCAGGGTTGACCCTGATGCACGACTGATGCACGACTGATGCACGACGCTGATGCACACCTGATGCACACAATGCGGTTACAATACCATGACACTTGGGATCTGCGCAAGGATCTATTTCTTATTTTCAGGATGCACAGCTGATGCACAGGAATTAATCCCCGTCACGGGCACCGCCATGAGGACGGCGTATTCTGGTAAGGAGGAGGATTCCTAATTGAGGACACAACAAAGAAAATCGAAATCATGCGTAAGTCGTTGGAACCCAATTCTGAATCCTGACTCCTGAATTCTGAATGCTGGGTGTGCGGCAACTCAGTTGACTCGCACCCGAGGGAGGCACCGAACAAAAACGGTCATCGACGAACACAAGCGATTTGTGTAAAATATGGTTGTCATAGAACAATTAGCGACCCATTCAATCAGGAGCCATCATGAGTTCGGAAATCTTTCAAATGTTGCAAACCGTAATCGGAGGACTGGGCTTGTTCCTCCTCGGCATGAAGCTGATGTCAGACGGCATGGAGGCCTTAGCCGGGAATAGACTCAACCGCATGATTTGCGCGGCCACCAGCAACAAGATCATGGCGATCCTCGTCGGTATTGGCGTCACATGCGTCATCCAATCCAGCTCTGCGGTGACCGTTATGGTGGTGGGCTTCGTCAACAGCGGTGTCATGACACTGATCCAGGCCATCGGCGTCATTTTCGGTGCGAACATCGGGACCACACTCTCTTTATGGATGCTGACGCTGAATATTGCGGCGTACGGACCTCTGTTCATCGGCCTCTCTGCATTCTTCTACCTGTTCGCCAAGAAGGATAAAACCCGCTATATCGCAATGGCATTCCTCGGCCTGGGCATGCTGTTCTTCGGCATGGAGCTCATGTCCGATGGATTCAAGCCGCTCCGCGGAAACGAAGGGTTTCGCAACGCACTGTCGATGTTTGATGCCAATACCCTGTATGGCTTCACGATGGCGGTCATTGTCAGCACGATCATCACCGGAATCGTCCAGTCATCCGCCGCGGTCATCGTCATCACCATGAGCCTTGCGGTCAACGGCGTCGTCGACTTCCCGACCTCCGTCGCCATTATCATGGGCTCAAACATCGGCACCTGCGGAACCGCTGGGCTTGCCTGCATCGGAACGGCCCGTAATGCCGTCCGCGCCGCCTTAGCACATGCACTTTTCAATATAATCGGCGTCGTGGTGGTGGTCGCCATCCATACGCCATTTGTGGAGTACAGCGAAAAAATGACCCGCTGGATAGCACACAATCCTGACGGCCCGCTGGATTTTGTATTGGCAATTGCCTGCGTTCACACGGTCTTCAACGTGCTGAGCACCGTTGTCATGTACCCGTTTATGGGCGCCTTGGAGAGACTGGTCATCTTGATGTTGCCCATACGCAAAGAAGAGGCAAAGTCCGAACGCTACAAGGCTCAGTATCTGGATAAAAATCTGCTCAATCAGGCGCCGATTGCCATCGCACAGGCGGAGAAGGAAATCCTGCGGATGGGCGACACCTGCCTGCAGATGCTCGACGACCTGCATGCGGTTCTCAGCACCCAAGAACGGAACGCCTACCTCGAAGAAGGCATTTTCCATGCCGAGGACAATCTGGACTACGCCCAGAAGGAGATCGCCGAGTACGTGAGCGCCCTGATGCACGACAACGTCACACACGAAATCGCAATGCTCGCACGCCGTGGAATCCGGCAGGCAGATGAATTCGAATCTGTGAGCGACCACATTCGCAACGCGTTAAAGGCCTATCTGAAAATCAGAAATGCCGGCGAGACCCTGACGGACGCCGCAGTTGCGGAAGTTCTCGACCTCTGCGAACAGGACAAAAAATACTGCCTCGAGGTCGTGGCCATCATCAAGAACTGCCTCAAAGACAAGCTGCCCTTGGCGGTTGAGCACAATAAGCAGATCGACGACCTTGCCAGAAAATACCGGGACAACCACATGCAGCGCCTTACCGTCACCTGCACCGCACCGGTCAAGAGCCTCGTCTACTCCGACATGCTGATCGCCTTCCGCCGCACCAACGACCATCTTTTGAACATCGCAGAAACACTTCAAAACTAGAGATTCCCGTTGCCAATAATAGCCAACCGTCCTCCGTGTCTTGTCGTCGGATGAAAGCAGGATGCTCTTGAAGCGCGATCCCCCGACACCGTGTCAACAGAAGAGCACGCAGGCGCGAGTCCCTCCCGAGTCGAAAGAATCGAAGGATTCGAAATAGTCGAATGATTCGATTCCCTCGACACCTCTCCCACCCTGCTCTCACCTTGCCGTGACCTTAGGCCGTAAAAAAGAGCCAACCCCTACCACCTGCTCGCCTGCACCCGACACGAGTATCAGGAAATACCCCACAAGTCACACTATCGGAAATCAAGGGATCGACTTAAGCTAGCGCCATTCACGCCTGCCCCTGTTTTTTCCGTCCCGTTTTTAGATTCCGCTGAAAAAGTCGGAGGTTGCAAACAATACGCCACACCCTGTGGCCGTGCGTGAGCTCAGGCGTTTTTTTTAGTTTTAACCGTCGCCGGCTTTGTCCTGACAAGGCGGAGCTCTTCGCGCGAGAGGAGTTCCCACGCGACCTCCTCTCCGCCTTCGACGCCGAGTGCCGCAGCAAGCGGCATGGGTATATAGACGAAGAAGCGGACGTTCTGCCCCTTGGTCCGAATGGCCTGTATCTTAAGTGGGTAGGAGGCCTTGGCGGGTGGTTCGTCCTTTGTTTTTGCGGGCATGGTTGGATTCCTTTTTGTTGGCGGAATTCTAGCATAACTATTCTCAGTTCGAAATACGTTTTCGCTTGACAATATAGCCTATAGGCTATATTATACCGGGGCATGCAATACCGCTTTGAAATCAACGACGACTTGATCGCCGGGATGGATCGATCAAGCCCTGTGACGGGCGAAACGCGCTGCCGAAGCGGTGGGTCGATGTGATTCTGATTTATTCGACGAATCGGCATGCACAAAAACAGCGCGCCATACGCGTTTTCCAGACATCAACCTCCGACTTTTTCAGCGGAATCCATTAAAGAAAAGATATGCTCCTCTCTTTAAACTGTAGGCAAGCATAGCACAGCCATTTTCAGGAGGCAACCGGAAAGGGAGCAACTGGAAAGGTTAGACAAAAAATCACCCCCTATGAGGAGGTTTTGTTCTCAGGTTTGCTCTCAGGTTTGCTCTCATGCTCTCATGCTCTCAGTGATTACATTTTTTTGGTTTTGTAGCGCGGCGGGCTTTATGGTACTATTGCAACTTAAACCAAGAAGAGGAGTCTGGATATGGTCACTAAGAATGCGGAAGCGGGTGCGAAGGAATGGTACTGGAAAAATAACGACGGTGCCAAAAAAGGCCCTTTTGATATCCATTCTGTCCGAAATTTAGTCTTGTCGGGCGACCTCAATGCGCAGACCCAAGTTTCTTCGAACGGAACTGATTGGCTGTCGGCCGTGTCATGTCCTGATCTCGGGTTTGATTGTATTGTTCTTGAAGTGGGGGAGTCGCTCAATGTTCTGGGTCCTTTTGCTCGAGAATATATTGATCGGCATGATGTCATGTCGAGCGTTCCTTCTGATGGTATTCTCTTTGTGCGCGGCGGAACGGTAGGCGATGCGCTCCCCTGTGGCGTTTCTGGAACCACGGGTGCTGTTCTGGTAGAGAAAATGATGGCGGCAGAAAAAGAGCTTCGAGAAAGTATCAAAGCGAAGCGTGCAGCCGAGGCTTCGCTAGCAGCAAAGGATTTAGAATTTGATGCAGAGCGTCAGAAGCTCAACGGCATCATCTCCGGAATGAAGGCCACTGAACTTAAGCTGCAGTCTGAACTGGAGGGTCTCCGGTCTGAATTGGACGGGTTGGATGTTGGCAAGACGCGCTGTTCCGAGCTAGAGGCAAAGCTTGTTGATGCGGAGAATGCGGCTGCTAAGGTGGCTGTAGAAGCGGTGCGAAGAGGTCGTGAAGAGAAAGAAGCCGCTCGAAAGATTTCTGAGCTTGATGCTGCGATAGCGGAAACAAAGACTCAATCTGCTGACTTTGAAAAAAAATGTTCAGAGATTGAATCTAAGTATGCAGAGCTAGAGAAACGATTTATCGAAAGTGGCAAGAAGCTAACGGAGCGAGAGGGGCGTTGCGTGGAACTCGAAGGTTGGATTGCGGATCTCAAGAGTCAAATCTCTAACCACGAAGTCAAAGTCGCAGAACTTCGGAGCAAGGCAGAAAACGCTGATGCAAACGATGCGGTTTATCGTGAATCGGCAGAATGGCTTCGTGAAAAGCTTGCCGATCTTGCAGGTGAGGTCGCGGAGCGTTTTTATTCGTCGGTGTACCCTTCGACGGAGTCTTCCGAGCCCCTTCGCCCCGTAGCGGAGGCTACGCGTGAGCCTAACAGAAAAATGGAAGAGACGAAGCCGGAAATTGTGGCGCAAGATGAAGAGGGGGCTGGCTATGCGGTTCGGCTTCGACCCACCAAAAAATGTGAGCCTGCTCAACCGCAGATGGCAAAGCTTTCCGCCATTGAAAACCAGCTCAAGCGTGAGATCTCCTCGCTTGGAGCATCCAAGGGTGCGTCGGGGACAACGGGGCACGATGGTTTTATCGGTGTTTTTAAGCGACGTAAGTAAACGAGTAGCGCGGTATTTGCCATGTCAGATAAACCAGAATTAAAACCGAAAGTTGAAGGTGCCGTAACGGCTCCAAAGGAGTGGTTTGTTCGGATGAGCAATGGCTCGATGTTCGGACCCATCAACACGAAAGGGCTTGTGCACTGGGCGTGTGATGGTCGCATTATGCCTGACGATGAGATTTCACCGGATCGCATTAACTGGCGTGCATCTCGCGAGCTTGAAGAGCTAGGAATGGATACGATGCTCGAGCGTCCTGATGGCACGTTTATGGGGCCTTTCAACGCCAAGGCCATTGATCCGTTAGCGAGAGAAGGAAAGATTCCTCCGCGGTCGAAGCGTTTTCACGTCAGCGAATTAGACGTGCGAATCGCCTCGCGTCAACCGGCGCTTTTCAGTGATGAGGCATGGGATCGAGTACGAGAGGATCCGGCATCTCTCGATGCGGGTCAGGTTGTTTCCCTTGTCGAGGGAGCGACTGTCGAAAGGATTCGGGCTGAGTTTGAGGAGCAAATCGAGACCCTCCAGCGCGAAGCGAAGGATTCGCTTGCGGAGTATGAACGAACGATTGAATCTCTTGAGGTGGAACGCGATGAACTCAAGGCGAAATTGGACGTTCCGAGGTCTGTCGAGATCAATCCTGCGTTCGACGCCCTAACGGTGGAGTGTGCGGAGTTACGTGCGAGGCTTGCCGAAGTGGAAGCAGCATTAGCTCGCGAGAGGTCGGTTGATTCTGTGCCCAAGGAAGTGTATGAGCGGCTTGTGGTGGAATGTGCAGAGCTGAAGATCAAGCTTGCGCAGGCTGAAGCCACAAACGCGGAAGCGTACGCAGCCTTGCAGAAAACGCTTGAAGAAGCGAATTTAAACACCGCTGAAATCCAAGAGGAATTCAATGAGCTTCTCGCTTTTTCGAATCAGCGTGACGGTGAATCTAAGGATAGAATCAGGAAGCTAGAGACTGAACTGGTTGAGGCGAATGAAGCAGCAAAGACGCAGGGACTTGTTCCGTTGCGCCGAGTTGAGGAGGCTGAGGCGAGGATTGCCGAGATCATGCGAGAGCGCGATGCCATCAAAGACATGCTCGTGAAAGCTGGAGCAAACGCGGCTATCGCAGAACGCCCCGCAGAGGGGGATATCGCGATTATTAAGATGTTCGCTGAAGGCGCACTCGAGATGATGCGCAAGACCCTTGAACAAGAGAAAGAGCGCAATACGGTCGCCAGAGCAATCAGCGCGGAGATGCAGAATTCGATCCACTCGGAGATTGAACGCATTGAACGTGTTCTCGCACGTGACCCAGGGGAAGTTTCTCGTGCTGAGCAGATGGAGCAGCGCAACGAGCGGCAGATCGCCAAACTCCAGCAGGAGCTTGAATCGGCACGCAGGCATCATCAAGCGGACATGGCCCGAGCAGAGTCAAACGACAAAGCTCTTGAGGGACGGTGCAAGGCTCTGATTCAAAAGGAGGCCTTGCTAAGGGAGAAGTTATCGCGGATCGAACATCGAGCGGCTGACTACGATTCAGTTACGAGCCAATTGCGCCGCAAAGAAGCCTCGTTGCTTGCAGCGGAAAAAGAATTTGAAGGTGCACGCCAGCAGTGGCAGATCATTGAAGCGACTTTACAGCATCGGATTGATGAACTTGAAAGCGGTGCTGGCCTGCTTTTCGATACAAACGGTCAGCCCCGCCAGACTGAAACGGAGCAGCCTGTTTTAAGCACGGATTCGAAAAACTTTCGCGTCGAGCCGTGGATGAGAAGAATGAAGAAGAATTAAAACGCATGGCAAGGCCATACCATATTTTTAATTGATGGAAAACAGAATGAATAACATGGAAGAAAATAAAAATTCAGATCCCAGTACTCAAGAAAGTGCCGATAATTTTTTTGCATTATCTGTCCCTAAGAGTGAGGAATCGTTTCCCGTTCTTAAGGCATTCCAAGATTTCTTGGATGCGGAGCGCGAACGTGCGCGTCGTCGTCAGATGACTCTCGCGATTTCCTTTATGGTGGCACTCGTTGTTTTGGTGGTGCTATTCTGTGGAATCGGAGCCTTCATCTTCAGTGGAATGGTCAAGCGTAGCGATACGAAGCAGGACAAGTTACTCGAGATGCTACTTTCGCAGCGTACGGCTGTTCACCAGCCATCTGTGACGGTTGTGCCAGCGCCAAGAGAACCGGATCCAGTCATCAATGAGATGATGGCTGTTCTTAAGCAGTTGAAGACGGAGACGGCTGAATTGAAGGCAGCGGCAGCGGTTGCTGAGGCTACAAAACCTGATGCGCAAACTGCTCCTGTTGCCCCTGAGGCTAGGCCTGAAATACGCGAGATCAAGCCGGAAGCACCCGTAAAAAAAACGGGCGTTTTTTCCTCCCCGAAGCGCCGACCCGAAACCGAGTCAACTCCACCGCAGGTTGAGACCGTTGCCGAAGCCCCTGCGGAGACACCACCTTCCCCTCAGAATGCCGTTGAGTCACCTCCTCCAGCGGTGGAACGGAAAGCTGATCCGAATGCCCCCGTACAGGTAAAGGTGGTTCCCTCGCGTGAAATGCACTTACCTGAAGGTCATGAGGCCAGTGAGATGCCGGTTGTTACGGAAGAAAACGTCAAGTTCCCTTGGCGCATTTTGATGCCGACTGGTGCGGAGACGAAAGACGCTGCGAAGTGAAGTTCTGTGTATTAGCAAGCGGTAGCAGTGGCAATAGTCTGTACATTGAATCGGGAGCAACGCGGGTTCTGATTGACGCTGGTGTGAGTCGGAAAATCATCCAGTCACGACTTTCCGAGATTGGCGTAGAACTCGACCGCATTAATGCGCTTTGTGTGACGCATGATCACGCGGATCATACCGCTGGAATTCCTGTTATTTCATCTCGCCATCATTTGCCGCTTTATGCGACGGAGGGCACATGCACGGCGGTTGAGGTTACTACAGGAAAGCACTTTGCCTGGAACGTGTTCCAGGCGGGCTGTGCGTTTGAAATCGGTGAACTGACCTTCGAGGCGTTTTCCGTTCCCCACGATGCCGGCGATCCTGTCGGTTTCGTGGTCAGCGCCGGTAGGTGTAAGCTTGGGATTGCGACGGATATGGGCGAGGTGCCTGAAGTGGTAGCGCATCATCTGAGGGGCTGCAACGCACTGGTAATTGAGTTCAACCATGATGTAGAATTATTGCTCAATTCGGATCGATCCTGGCACTTAAAACAACGTATTTTAGGGCGCAAGGGGCATCTTTCAAACGAACAAGCTTGTGAACTGCTAAAACGTGTTGCGAGCGAGCAACTGCGTACGCTTTTTCTTGCGCATCTAAGCGAAGAATGCAACACGCCCGTTATTGCGATGCAATGCGCAGAGCTGACGTTAGCCTCCTGTGGCCTGTCAGGTCTCACACGCATCTGCATGCATTCATGGCCGGGCCAGATGATTGATGTGTAACCCTAGTCGTACCAAACACGCCAGAGCGTGAGCCCTTGTGGCGGTGCACTTGAGACGCGGGAAGTACGAAGCTTCGATGCGATAATTTCGTCAACGGCGGCTGGGTTTTCACGTCCGGTTCCGACCGCAATTAAAAACCCAGAAATGCCACGAACCATCTTGTAGAGGAAGCCGCTTCCCGTCACGCGGATTTCTACTTCTGAGTCTTCTGCGACGATGTCGACGGAGAAGATCGTGCGCACTGTACTATCAAGCATCTGTGATGGTGTAGCACTGAACGCGCAGAAATCTTTTTCGCCGACGAAGCGTGTGGCTGCTTCTTGCATGGCACCGATATCGAGCGACTTGATCACGTGTGCGCGATAGCGTCGGTGTAAGGGATTCATGACCTCTGCATTCCAAATCCGATAACGATACTCTTTGCCCAGTGCGCTTCGACGCGCATCGAAATCGGGCGCGGCAATTTCAGCTTGTAGAATTCGGACATCGCCGGCAACCATCATGCCGTTCATCGCGCGGCGGAGCTGGATGGGTCTCATCTCGCGTCCAAGATCCATGTGCGCGACCTGTCCGTTTGCGTGTACGCCGGCATCGGTGCGCCCACTACCGTGAATGATAACGGGTTCGGCATCTGGGGAAAGTGGGAGGGCAGCCGCTTCAAGTTCCTGCTGAACGGTTCTCAATCCTGGCTGTACCTGCCAGCCGGAGAAGTCGGTTCCATCGTATGATAAAGTGAGCTTGTAGCGCATAGTGGTGGCAGAGGGCGTAGGACTAATGCTTTGACGCTTGGCGCAAATAGGGCAAGTAGCGTAGCGAGTAGGAGCCAGCGGAAAGGAGTGTTACCGCGATGAGCGCAGCTTCGAGGGAATAGATCAGCACGGTGGGCAATGTGTCTAGGCTTTCGTAGGCGTGGTGGTGCATCTGTAAAGTTTCAAGCCCAAGCTGAAGATGGATAATGACAATAACGGGGAATCCGATAATAGTTCGCAATTTTCCGGACCAGTTGGCGCAGACATCCGCGCCGTATTCGGAACCCACGGAGCGCAGGAAAGAAACCCACTGATCACGCAGCATTGAGATGATGTCAAGGGCAAGAAGGACAAGGGCGTGTGTCGTGTGTTCGTTATACAACGCGACAAAAGTTGCGGTTGGCAAGGCTACGGCATAAAAGACCTTGTCCATGAGCGGATCTGCAAGTGCGCCGAGACGGCTGGCGACGTTCCATTTGCGTGCATAATGGCCGTCGAGCAGATCCGTGAATGCCGAGAGTGCCATGATGATGACGGCGGCACTCACAAAAGCTGGCGAAGGGTAAAAGAGGTTGATGAGCGTGAAGAGTGAGGCGATGATGACGAGTGGGGCTCTTCCGCAGGTGAGCAGCATGACGATGGCGTACTTTTTCATGATATAAAACGGGGGGTTGTATGAGGGAGTAGTGCGTAGGGCGTAGTGCGTAGTTTCCGCTGGGGACACCCCAGACCCCGTCTAAACCTTATTGAGGGCGCGGCTGCGGTCGGGCTCGATGAGCTGCGTTCGACTGCGGCTACAAAATTTCATGAGGTTTCATGTTTTTCATGGTTGTGAATTTCTCACGCGAAGACGCGAAGTCGCGAAGGGGTAAATGGAATGGTAGGAATGAATTAAAAACTACGAAGTAGCGTTTGTACGACTTCGGCGAAGCCGGTGCCACCTTCTGAGGCGGTGATGTGCGCTGGTTTATGGCGAAGTCTAGCGAGGAAGGGGGCGATGTTAGCAACGCCGAACGAAATGGGGAAAGCTTCGAACATGGGTTCGTCATTCGGGGAGTCGCCGACGAAGGCATAGTCTCGCGGACAGTCGTTGAAGTCGCGTCCATCGACATCGGCAATGTAGCGCTTGGCCATGGAAAGCTTGTCGTAATCGCCGAACCAGCCGTTTACGTGGATGGAGCTGATTTTGGCTGTGGCCCCATGTCGGGAGAAAACGGAAACGATTTTTTCGATTGATTGGTCATCGAGTCGAGGGACATCTTCGCAGAAGTCGATGGCGAGATCGTATTCCCGATAGGACTGATCTGAGGCAATCCCACATCCTGGCACTTCGGCTAGAACCTCCTCGCGGATGCGTTCGAGTTTCGCTCGATTCTGTGCGCGCAAGGTTGTTGAAAGCACATGGACTCGCACGATACCGGAATCGGTCTTTCGGAAGTAGAAGGCTCCGTTTTCGCCGATGACGCCATCGACAGGCCACATTCTCGCGATGTGGTCGCACCATCCTGCTGGACGCCCGGTTACGGGTACGATACGCAGACCCACCTCTTTTGCATTCCACAAGGCCTCAAAAGTCTCGCGCGGGATCAAGCCGTGCGTCGTCATCGTGTCGTCAATGTCGCAAAAGAGTATCTGCATGGAGCGTAAGGACGTTAGTCGGCGGCGGGGGCATTCGTCGGGCTCATCCACTCGCTAACAGAGGTGTCGGCGGGATCTGCCGGTGTGGTGCCTTTTTGCGCAGCTTGGATCAGCCTGTTCGTGATGGCGGCCTCGAACCGAGGTGCCTGTGCCCGGAGAAGCGGGATGTTGGTTTCGGCGAGTTCGTAGAACAAGGTGCCAAGACCCACAATGAGGGCAGGGGGGGTATAGCTCCAAGCGGTGGGGATGTTTTTGTCGTTGAATTTGACGGGTTGACGGACACCGACATACAGGTTTGCTGGATCGTTGTAAAGCCGGACAGCTCGGAGGATGGCACTGGCCCGGTTTGTGTACATCATGAAGATCTGGTATTCATCACCTTCGACGAGACCGCAGGGAAAGGGCGTGGGTTCGGCTTTCATGAGATTGGCGATGATGTTCGTTGCGATTTCAGCCGAACAGAACATATAGGCGTTGCTCGCGGGCCCTGTGGAGTCGAGCATGAGTCCCATCGCCATAATTGGATTATTAGCGAAATCGCGAACGATGTTGGCGGCCTTGACTTGCTCTTTGTTCTGTTTGATGTCTCGCCAGATGTAGAGACATGCGGCGGCGACGATCAGGATGATTCCTGCTAAGTCGAGGAGTCCAAATTTTCGTTTTGACTTGGGGCGTACTGGGGTGTCTGAATTGATCTCGTTCATGTTGATTTTCCTCTGTTGATGCCAATACTGGGGGTTACTTACTAAAGACGGCCTGCATGATTTCGCGCATTCTAGCGGCGGCTACTGCTCTATGTGAGAAGCTGCATTTTACATCAGATGGCAACTCAGCGAAAGTCCTATTATAGCCATCAGGCAGAAAAAGCGGGTCGTAGCCGAATCCATTGTTGCCGCGGCCTTGATGGAGAATTGTGCCCAGACAGTGCCCGGTGGCGATGAACTCGCGGCCATCTGGAGAAACTAACGCGATGGCGCAGGTAAAACGCGCAGTGCGCGGTGTGGAGAGCGAAGCCATCTTCTGAAGGAGCAAGCGGTTGTTCGCCTCGTCGTTGCCATGCTCTCCCGCATAGCGCGCGGAGTAGATTCCCGGTTTGCCATCGAGTGAATCGACCTCTAGCCCCGAATCGTCACCCACCGCCCATTCGCCTGTGAAGTCGCTCAGGGCACGTGCTTTAATGAGGGCGTTTTCCTCAAATGTGGTTCCGTTCTCTTCGACATCGGGTGATCCTGGATAATCGGTGGCGAGGCGAAGGCTATCTTGCGAGATGCCGAAGAGTTTTTGGAGTTCGATGAGTTTATGCTGATTTCGTGAGGCGAGAACGAGTGTAGGGTAATTCAACGTATACGGTTCCATTGTTTAGTCGACCGGAGTTTCTTCTATTTCTTTCTTCTCGCGGTTTTCTTTGTTGTACGGATTCTCTGTTACATCACCGGTGCCGCCATCGTATTGGTTGAGCTCTGCGGAGTGTCCTTGTATGACGGTCGCGATAGTGCGCTGTGCATCGAGCTTCTCTCGAGCGTCTTGGAGCACTGGGTAGAGAAGCGGCACGAATTCATTGAGCTGATCCTTCCACGCATCCGGTTTTTTCGGGTCGCGCAGTAAGCTGATTGACACGTACCCCCAGCGAGGGCGATAGTTTCTGAGCGAGTTGTCGATGGCCATGTGAAGGAACCGCTTCAGATGGGAGTTCGTTTCGCGCTCTGGATTGAAGAGCCAATAGGCAAAAATTGAAGAAACGGAGGTTTTGGTGCCGTCGGCTTCACCGTAGAATTGTTGCAATTCAAGAATGGTGATTTCTAGCGTAGAGTCTGGGCCGGTCTTGATGTCGTATGGGTATTCGTTGGTGATACGGTTGCCCTGCGAGACAAGGCAGGTCTGTGGCCGATGGATGCTGCGGCGTTCGATGCCGGAAAAGACGACGGTTGCTTGGATGGGCAGAGACCCGTCCCGGATGTACTCTCGTCGAAAAATTGGGGTGTTATCGGGGAGTAATTTTTTTTCACCGATGGAGATGGGTGAAAGGCCAGATCCACAGGCTGGACAGTTCGTGCTGACCTGTACGACGCCATTCGTTTCGATCCTTAGCGAGGATTCACGGAAGGCGCGTGAGCACTGATCGCTATCGCAAAACAGCATGCGTTCAGCCGTATAGCCGCCGAGCTCGGTTGGCATTTCGAGCGGGATTTCCCCCGTTGGGTTGCCATAGATCACGCGTGGCCTCGAAAGGTAGAACGCGGTTCCGGCGATGAGGACGAATGCGATCAGGCCTGGGATCGCGTTTTGGGCTTTAATGCGCAAAGTTTGGCTCTCCAGTTAAGTTGAATAATTGAACCCGTGCCCATGAGCAACAGGATTGAGAGGAAGAAAACGAGGAACCCAGACAGGTCGTGATACAGCATCATAGCAAGGTCCATGCCAAGCCATTCTGCGACGAGACCGAGAGAGAAAATGCGGAGCGCATTCGCGAGCATGGCAAGCGGTATGGACATGCTGAAGAGGATCAGCCGTCGCCAGAAACCTGTCATGGTGAGGTAAGCATACGGAGCTGCAAGTGCCGTCATGACGATCAGTGAGCGTAGGCCGCTACAAGCATCCGCGACATCGAACTGGAATCCTCCTCCTGCATTGCTGAAGACCACCGTTCCGCGACGGACGGCTTCAATCCCGACTCCGTGCATAAACACGCAGGCAATTGAACTCGCCATCAGGCGGAGCGGCATCGTGACTTCGAGGAGCAGGGATCCGCAGAAACAAAGGAGCGCATATCCGGCTGGGAAAAGGAGAAGTTTTGCAACTTCCCACCCCCAGATTGCGAAGGGGATTCCCCAGAAGACACCAACCGATGCGCCAAGCGAAAGTCGTGGAAGTTGCGTGCGGAAACCCAGAACATGAATCGCCAGGCATGCGATGACCACGGCTAGGCCGACGAGACTCGGTCGAACTTCTGCTTCGATAATCTTCTCGCGGTTTCTGTAGATGACGAAAGCGGAGAAAAGAAGCATCATCCAGTTATTCTTGAAGTTTTCGCTTTTCCACTGCATCGAGACCCAGCTAAAAATGGAGCTCGGTTCCATGGCAACATCGGAGTCGCTCCCGTAGCTTATAAAAAGCCAACATGCGGCAACGACAGAAAGCAGAAACATGAAGGCCCGCTCTGGGCTTGGCTTGTAGCGTCTCAACGACTCGGCAAGTTTTTGCATAGGAGAGGTATATTACAGTTTACTCGGTTTTTTTTCAAGGGACAAACGCGAAAGTCATGTAATCGGTCAGTCACGGGGGTGGGGCAAACTGAGGCGTGCCACCCATCTGACCGATTACAGTCGCTAGTAAGAAGAATACCCCAAC
>CAZKJH010000102.1:0-6733 GCA_964553035.1 uncultured Lentisphaerales bacterium
GCGGAAGAAATCGCCCCACGAATCAACTCACAAAAAAATCATGCGTCAGCACTGGATTTTCATGGACATGCATGATCATAAATGTAATAATTTTCTTTACCTGAATTCGTTTTGCCGTATTCCGAACAGGGCTGTTCCAAGTCTGATCCAGGACTGGTTGAACAAAAAGAAACAAGGCATGCTTTAACGTGAACGATCAACTCAAAGAATTGTCTATCCTGCTGTCGAATAGTATTTTTGTCCCAGTTATGAAGGCCTCTGACAAAGAGGGTGTTCTTGCGGAACTCTCCGACCTTCTTGTGACAAGTGATAAAATTAGAGCGAAAGACCGCGATTTCGTTTTGGCGGCGTTGGTGGATCGTGAATCCAAGATGTCGACGGGGATGCAGTATGGTCTGGCAATTCCGCATGCAAAAACCGACTTGGTTGAAAAGCTTGTGACGACGATTGCTCTTTCCCCCGAAGGCGTTGAATTCGGTTCACTTGACGGTGCGCTCACGACAATTTTTGTGACGACGCTTAGTCCTCGCTCCGATGCGAATTCACATATTAAATTCCTAGCAGAAGTGAGTCGGCAGCTTTCCAGCCGTCGAGTCCGTGAACAGTTGCTTGCCGCCAAGACGAACGAGGACATGGTGAACGCGATCTGCGGCACTCGGGACGCTGATTAGCGCATTCTGAATAAGAGATGATATACAGGAAAGAAATAGGAAATCTGATCCCACGATCATCTGAGGGAAGGAAGTTTCCGCAAAACTTCCGCTCGATACCTTTCAATGTTTTCTTTCCCTTTGCGATGAAGAAACTCCTCAGAACGACTGTTGCGGCACCGGCGAACTTGTCGTCTTGAACTAGACTCGTCCCAGGAGTCAAGCCGCCGCGCAGCATCGCCGCGAAAAAACGATAGAGTAACCTTTTGAATACGTCTGATTGGGAGAATTTAATCTGGAAATCATCTACCTGTGAAGGAACGGTAGATAGGGGACACGAGAAGTGCGTAGTGAGAAGTGCGTAGTTTCGGCTGGGGACACCCCAGGCCCCGTTTATTCTGGCTGAGTCTCGTTGTGATTTGATGTTTTTTGAATATCTGCTACATCATCATCACGCACCCAACGCCGGAGACCCGGTGTGATTTGATGCTCTTTGAATATCTGCTACACTCTTCAAAGGTGGGGGTGCGGTACTTCGCGACTTGTCTGCAAAATTGGCTGTCGGCCGAAAATGATACTTTGATGTTGATTCTCGTTTCAGGTTGGAGTAGATTACATTTTAAACAGCAAATGGTTAAATTGTGAGCACTATATGAAACGACTGATATTGACAGGGTGGGGGTGGAAAGATTATGCCTGCGCGGCGGCATTGGCACTACGACATTTCGGGGTTGCTGATATCCAAGGGATCAGTACACGCAGACTTCCCGAGTTTTTGAACGAATGCTCGGGTTGGAATGAGATTGTCATCCTCGGTGTTAGCTTACTGGGGAATCCGGAGCTATTGGCAAAGGCGCTAGACAAGCTGGCGAAAAAGGGTGTGAAGGTACGACTAATCAGTTCGCTTGCGGTCCCAGAAACCATTGGCGATGAAATCCTATCGAATCTTGACGTGTATGTCGGCGGTGATGGCATCACAGATGCTGTTAGTCAATGTCTCAATATCCCTTACGATGACATTGCGCCGATTTTGGAAGAGGAGAAGCCCTCTAATACGGCGAAGCATTGGCATCTTCTGATCGAAACTTCGATGTACTTCTACCGCAACTACCAAGATGAAGCCGCATACGGTAATGCAATCCGCCACATCGCCCATAGTGATTTAGAATCAAAATGGAGCGACTCAGAAAAGCGGATGATTGAGCATTACAAGCGGTATGGCAATCGGGAGATTGTCGGTGACAGTGCTGTGATTGTTGACTTGCTGGGCAAAATAGACAAGATAGCCCAATGTGCCCGTGCCCGTGTGTTGATCTATGGCGAAAGCGGAACAGGCAAGGAAACTGTTGCGCTGCAGCTTCACAATAAGTCCCCGCGGAAACTTGAACCGTTCATTGCCTTCAACTGCGCCAGCGTCACGCCGAATCTTCTTGAGGACCGCTTCTTTGGTCATGAGAAGGGTGCCTTCACCGGAGCGACTGAAAAGAAACAGGGCGTTTTCGAACAGGCAAACGGGGGGACGCTCTTCCTCGATGAAATAGGGGAGCTTCCACTTGATGCCCAGGGTATTCTTCTCCGTGTGCTTGAGGGCGGACGCTTCACCCGCATGGGCGGAAAAGAAGAGGTGTCTGTGGACGTCCGGCTCGTTGCTGCGACAAACCGAGATTTAGCGGCTATGGTGCGGGACAAGGACTTTCGCGAAGATCTATTCCATCGGTTAAATGTCATCCAGCTTCGTGTGGCACCGCTTCGTGAACATAAGAGCGACATCAAGAAGATCGCCAACTGGTATTGGATGCGGCAGCACCGTCGAAGACTTTCGGCCGAGCAGATCGAGACCTTGATGACATACGACTATCCCGGCAACGTCCGCGAACTCTTTAATCTCTTGGAGCGTGCAAGCGTTCTTGGAGAAACGGACTTTGCCACGCTCCTGTCCGAGCACAAGCAGATGACCACGAGTCTAGTTTCCGAAACCGGGACTGAATACCCAGACCCCCTTGATGAGATGATACGCCTTCACATCCGCCACGTCTATGAGAAGCACGGCAACAACCTCACCAAAACCGCTGAAGCTCTGAAGGCATCACGGAATACGGTGAGGAAGTATTTGGAGGGATAGGGGGGCGGTCGCAGAGTTGCTGATCAACAAGATTGATCAACACACTCAAGCTCGAAGAAACACCAGCAAAAATCGTACAGAGGTGGCGCATAGTCGTTTGTATACGTAATTCGCGAATCGCGAATATTTACGACAAAACGTTTGACTCCAATAGCTTGTAAAATATACTATTCGTAATAATCACTTGATTTCGATTGCAGAATCAAGTACAATCGCCCCCATGATCAAAAAACAGGACATCGTTCTGCTGGCCAAGCTTCTGATTTCAGCGGACACTACGAGCACCTACGCCGGACTTGGGCGGGCCTTGCACATCAGTCCATCAGAGATCCATGCTGCCAGCCGGAGGCTTCGGCAGGCGCAGTTGCTGTCGCCCGATGGGCATCCTATCCGCTCGTCTGCACTTGAGTTTCTGATCCATGGTTTCAAGTATGTCTTTCCTGCGGAATACCGACCGCGGTTGACACGCGGAATACCTACGGCGCATGCCGCTCCCGTCGCCGCAGGGGTGTTCACACAGGACGACGAGCGCATCCCGGTATGGCCATCGCCTTTGGGCACCCGAAAAGGGCATGGCATTGAGCCGCTTTATCCTACCGTCGTTGACATGGTGGAAGACGATTCCGGCCTCTATGCGCTTCTGGCGTTGTTGGACATGATCCGAATGGGCAAGGCACGGGAAATCGTCTGGGCGAAGCAGAAAATTACGGAAATCGTTGGTCATGAACCCAATTGAGCAGATCTTTGAGATTGCAGGGCAGATGGAACCCCTTGGATATGAGTTCGCGTTTCTTGGTGGTTCCGTGTTGCATCTTCTGATAACAGATCCTGCGGCCATGCCGATACGTGTCACCAAAGACGTCGACGTGCTCGTCAACGCACCAACGCGCAGAAGCTACACAAAGCTGGAGTCAGAGCTGAGACGCATCGGGTTCAAGAACGACACTCGCGAAAACGCCCCAATCTGTCGCTATGTCTTCAACGAAATCGTTGTCGACATCATGCCCACAACACAAGACGTGCTGGGCTGGGCTTCTACTTGGCTCGAAAATGCACTCGCTTCGTCAGAAACGCACAGGTTCCATGGACACTCTATCCGGGTTCTGACCCCGCCCTACTTCCTCGCGACGAAAATCGAAGCATTTGAAGGGCGGGGGCATGGGGAATTTCTGGCAAGCCAAGACATGGAGGACATCATCTGCCTAGTCAATGGACGCCCTGAAATTGTCGCCGAGGTTGTGGGAACGTTCCGCCCGCTCAGACATTTCATTTCGCTAAAAGTTCAGCGCTGGATGGCCATCCAGGACTTCGCCAACGCGATTGACGGCTTCCTCGCAACGGAGAACGAACCCCTGCTCCGCAGCAAACTGATTGTCCAGCGCTTTTCGCAGATGATCTGACCCGTTACGCACTATTGATGTTGACCTCAAAACTCGTTGCTTTCCAGAATTCGCTGCAACTCGGTAAGCATCTCTGCTGGTGACATGGGGTGGCCATTAGAGGGAATTGAAATCGCTCGATCAAATCGTTTGGCTTGTTCATTCCTCTTGCGGACTTCGATATGGTTTGGGTAGAAGTATATCCATAAATCCGATTTTTTGTATCTACCACTACGTGTGTATTGGTCATTCATTTCTACAGATGGATTATGATCTATGTCCCTTTCCAATTTTCGATAGGATTCATGATCCAGTAGCTCGATCCTATAGTCGCTAATCGGTAAAGCGTTTGTAATATTGGTTCCGCTAAACAAATAATAATGGTCTGTGTGATGCCACTTCACCGTGCGGCCCCAGAAGTTCATTTTTGTAGAATCTTCACTTGTTGAATTTTCGGCGCTGGTGAACTGGAGAATTGTCTTCCGTAGATCACGTTTCCACCACGACGTGTCTGTGTTATCGGGTTGACTTGTATTATCTTTTAAAACATCCCAGGGGTTTATAGCCATAATGTTTTGGTAGTCAACATTCTTTAAAAAACGAAGAAGGGGTTTATGTAGAAATTTGTCATCTGCTGTGGTCAAAAGAACTCGAAGGTTATCGTCTCCAGTTCTGAGTGGAATTTCGTTTATAGGTGACACTGATTCTGCAGCAATAACAATACGAATGATATGTTCGCGGTTTTCAGAAGTTTTATACAGCTCAAAGAGCTGTTTCAAGGCATATAGGCTTTCATGATCGAATGCAGGTTTGTTGTTTCCATTCAAGTCAAATATTCCGAGCCGAATTCGACCATGCATGTGCTCTTCAACTGCCTGCATGAGCTTAACCTCATCGGTAGTCCCCGTAGCATAAACCGCCGCCTTCGCAGCCTCTTCAGCATATTGCGGAGCGGAGTTGTCACTGGCATTTATTTCCTCCGGATAAAGTGAAGGATCGCTTTGGTCGATGATTTTCAGTATTCCCACGATGCGATTCTGAGGGTTGTTTTTGTCATCGACGTTGACATTCTTAAGTATGTTCCACATGAGTCGGAGCGCACGAGTAAAGTCATCCTTTTTCGGGGCAGGAAACTTTTTGAAGTATTCGTATATACAAAGAGAAAAATCGAGCTCGTTTTTATTTTTAGGTTGGCAAAAAGATTGGATCAGTGTTCTTTCGGTCTGCCAGTAGGGGGTCAAGAGGTTTGCACACTGCTCTGTTCCGGTGATGTAGGCAATTGCAGCAAGAAAAGTCTTGGCGATATCGGCGGGGTTGAGTTCCTGTTGACCTAACAGCAACTGATCTAACAGCAATTTAAACTCGTTGAATGGTACATAGGGAAGCTCTTTTGTCCACTCAGTATGTTTGGACAATTTGAATATATTGGTCGGGTGGCCTTTTTCACTCGGGAGCAGTTTCGCTTCATATACGAGAATACGGGCCATGAGTGCAAAGAAGGCGTTGTCTGGCAGGGCTAAGGTGTTGTTCTGTAGGCCACTGTCACTGGCATCGTAGTATGCATCCGAAAGCGCCTCGATCCGTCTGTCCCAATTTAGATTCTCATCCGGGTTTTTGAGCCTCTCGGAAAACCGGCCCTTGAAGTTCTCCCATTGTGTCAGCCTAAGCCCCCGGGCATTCATCTTCATATAGGTGTCGTCGGCGAAAGCTTTGACGCAAAGACGGAAGGTCAGCAACCGGCACATGTAGTCGAGGCAGGTTGTCGACGTGAGGATTTTGTAATCCTCCTGACTGTGGGTGTCGTAGATTGCATCCAGCGTATTAAGCATTCCTGCTACAGTCTTGTCCTTCATCCAAAAGGGGTTGAACCAGGCGCTGTGCCGGATGGCATCGGAGGGCGGCCTCCGCTCTGTGGTGACAAAGGAAGATCCCTCCGAGGTGAATGCCTCGCAAAAACGCGAAGAATGAATTCTGCCTTCGTATGAAAACCTATTCAAAATGCCTAGGACAGCACGTCGATCTGACGAATTGAGAAAATCTGCGAAATACCGAGCAAGAAGCCAGAGCGTAGTCAAGCGCTGCTGTCCGTCAATCGGAATAAATGCATCGGTCTCTGAGGTGTCGATGGGCCCGTAGATGAAATCAAGGCTCAAGGGTTCCGAGGTTTTGATATGACTGAAGATATCTCGAATAAATGTCGTCCTGACGTCCTTGGCTTTGACGGTGTCGTCTCCTTGAACGTAATGCCGTTGAATGCCCGGAATGATGACCCGGTATTTATTCAGTAAATCGAAAAGCGTGTTCGGCGTTCCTGTGATTGCGGACAAACTTTGCGGTAGGCTTTGTTCTGAGAAATTGGAGTTATTCATGGGTGATGACTTCCTTGACTGCTTCCACAAAGGCGGTGGTTGTTTCTTTCATGGCCTTGACATATTGCTGCCTGTCGTTGTTGCTCCAAAAGTGGACCGCCATGTCCGTTCCAGGAATTGTTTTGAAGAAAGCCGCTTGTGTCGCAGGGGGAATCCAGAACGCGTTTTGATTCTCAGACCAATCACGGATTTGCGTCCGTTTTCGCTCAAACA
>CAZKJH010000102.1:6833-13945 GCA_964553035.1 uncultured Lentisphaerales bacterium
TTGCGTCCGTTTTCGCTCAAACAAGGCGTTATTCAGGCTTGAGTTGGCTCGCGTTAACGCGTTTTGATTCTCAGACCAATCACGGATTTGCGTCCGTTTTCGCTCAAACAAGGCGTTATTCAGGCTTGAGTTGGCTCGCGTTGAAAGAAGCGCAAGATTTTGAATCGAATGGTCATCTTCAGAGGGATAGCTGTCAGGAAGGTTTTCACTCAGATACACGTTTTCACGTTTTTCATCACATGCGGTCTTGTAGCCCGGCCAGTGTTCCTCTTTGAGTATTCCGGGTGCGAAGTTCAGGAATTCCTCCTTTGAAAGTGCTGTCTCGTTTTGAGCGACGATATGTTCGAGAGACCACCCATCAACCTCCCTGTGCTTTTCGAAATCATACTTCTGCGGCCATCGTCGCCAGCAGAAGGCAACATTGAAAAGCAGAAGGAAATTGCTGGCTTTCTTCGGATCGTCGGTATAGACATCTTTCAGGTGTTTCGTCTCATCCTCAAGTGTTGCCGATGACATGAACGCATTCATTGATTCCAGCACCTTGACTAGGGCTGAATGGAATTCAGTTGGATGAATTCTGCATATCGCCGGCGCGTTGTTCCTATGCAGATACCACCCAACGGCGTGATACATTGCCGGATCGTTGTACCATGCCGTCAGCGTGTAATAGCTTCCATAGATGTGTTTCCACATCTCCTGTCTGGATTTTTCTTTGAGTTGATCCTGAATACATTTGAAAAAAGGGAAAACTTCATTCTGAGATTTTGCCTGTTCCAGATCCTGGCACAGGCCTGCAAAACAGAAGAGCATCGCCATCCGGTCTTCCTCTCCCCATGTGTCTCTCTGCACAAAATAGGAGAAAAACGGCTCGTCTGATACCCCTCGTTCAATTTCGTCCCACTCCCGGGCGCGAGACTGGGTAACGGCCCAAGGTTCATCTTGCTGTGGCGTCAGCATGATGTACTTGACGAGTTCAGAATCCTTGGCAGTGATCTTTCCGCTATTGAGCCTCCCAAACACGGCAAGCTCATCTTGATGATGAATTCGATAGATCAGAAAGCATGCGTGGTTGAGTTTCTCCGAGAAGACGTGTTTATCCGTGTCGCTTTTCCTTTCAAACCAATCCGCAATTGTTTTTGTGGCTTCGTCTTGATAGAACTTGTCAATCGAACCAGTGGAACCCTTGTCGGGATTGCGCTGATAAACGAGCGTAAAGCTTTGAGTTTCACCAAGGCATTTTTGTATCAGGGCAATTGTGGTCAGCCGCTGTTGCCCGTCCACGACATAGACGCCTTCATCATTTTCAGCTAGAACCAGTGCTTGCAGAAAATAGGACTGCGCCTTATGCGTTGGCTGAAAGGAGTCGATGTCTTCGAGTAGTTGCCTGACTTGCGCTGGCTTCCACCGATAGCCGCGTTGGTAATAGGCAATATGCAAGGTTGGATTGCCGAAGGCACCAACTTCCTTCGTTTCAAGTTCGGGGAATGATACTGGATTCTGGTTGTCTTCACTCATGAGAAACTCTCCATATAAACCGTCTGGTGATGAGCCCCTCATCCGACGATCCGAAATGGGGGCAAACGCGACAAAAATCCCTGTGGGGTTGCCTAGGCTGGTTGATCATAATGATAACTCAGAAGATCATTTTTTTACGAAAAGTAAATATACTCTTTTGGCTTGTGAGGGGCAAGAGAAAAGCGGAAACAATTTTTTTAATTTTGTAATCGCACACTGTTTGCAATTTCGCTAGTCCGCAATGTCCGTGCAGAAGAGTTTTGTCTTTTTGTTTGTGCGCAGGGTTTCGATTTGATCGGGTCCGGTACCGAGTGTTGCCAATCGGGACAGCACTTCAATTTGAGACTGTCCGTCCGCAACCAGTTTCCCGAGGTAGAGGTGTTGGCCTGGGGCAATGACCTTCAGGTGCTCGATATCCTCCTTGTGAATAACCTTGTCAAATTCATCGTAGAATGCGACATAGCCGCGGAACCCGGTGATGGGTTTTTCGGAAATGTTTTGAATGTCGAGCAACACATAATAGTCGTCACCGGCATACTGTTCGATGTAGACGCCATGCAACGTCAATTCGCGGACCTCACTGCCATTGACTGCTTCGTCCAATGCGGTAACCGCCGTGTCGGTGGCCTTGAAGTTAAGTCCTGCTGTAAACCCTGCCATGATGCACAGGATTAACCCCGCGATGGAAACCCCGCGCCCAGGTTTCTTGCCCAGACTTCCGATCAGACCCAGTAGCCCACCGATCACGGCGGGGAAGAAAGCGACAACCCCGATGAATGGGATGAAGGCAATTAAGATGGCGATGATGCCTAGAACGAGTGCTGCGATATTCATAGTTGTTATTTCCGTGTTGTTTGTTGAATGGATCGAATTTTTCTGCGTTAATGTTTTCTGCCTCGTACTTGAGGATGTGAAGCACATAGCAATTTCAATGCCGAGATCGAAAATCCAGTTATTCTTCAGGTATTCGGTTGGTTTTGACTATGGTGATGGTGTTGCTGTGTTCAAATTTTGACCATGGTTAGCAAATATGTTTCGGTGTGTCAGGAAATTAGAGGTCAAAACTGCAGTCGGGTTGATAATGGATACTAGGATTGATTCGCCACCTGAAGCGGTTGATTCGATGGATTCTTTTGAGGGGTAGATGTGCCACACGTTGATGAATTCATGGTTTTACCAATAGGTGCATGCCTCTGTACAGCAGGCGCTACGAGCCTGCTGTCGGCTCAGCGGGTTTATAGCCCCCGCTGTACTTTCCCGCACGTACGGACGGAATGGCAACCGTCCCTCAACCTTGACCTCTGTTTCTCCGTTTGGTTGCGGGTTGAAAGCGCCTTGGCATGGGAGTTGCTAAAACGTGTAGCCTCCGCTTGCACGGCAATTCCGCAAGCAAGGAATACGTGAAAGGTAGGCAATATTATGAAGACGAAGCAAAAGAAAGAGGTGATGACGGTCAACGCGATGATTGTCTCCGTTGATAGTAATACGGGAGCGAACAAGGTTGAGTGCTTTCATTTGGATGAGGAGCTGCAGGTTAATCCCTATGTTGTTATCGGTCACGTCAAAGAACGAGGGTTCATACCGTTGAATGCGGAGGAGACAAGCTTCTTCGTAATTTCCGACGAGGATGGTGTCGGTAACGGCTATCTCTATGGTTTTGAAGACAAAAAAGGTCGCACTTATCGCATCATCCTAGAAGGTGAATCATTTTGGGGTGAGGACAGGAGCTTCTGCTAGAAAGATGAATAACTATGTCAAAATTTCGAGGCAAATCTAGCAATTTTATTCAGACCAAGGTTCTGCAATTCATGCGGAACTGTATTGAAAACCATACAGGCAAAGTGGCGAACGATGATTTCTTTCTGCCGATTGCCTCGCTGATGTCACAGACAGAAACCCAACGGCTTGTGAAGAAAAACTTTTCACCTAAGAAGATCCTCTATTTGCAGAAGCATGCACCCTACCGGCATCGGCTCGACTGGGATGACGAAAACCATGATATTCTCAAAAGCCTTTGGGAGTCGGCTACATGCCGTCGACGGCTGGCGGCACTACTGATACAGAAGATTGATCAGAAGATACGTCGGTTCTCCCATCGCCCTCTCGATCGGGATAAATTCAAGCTCCGGCTGGATGAGTTGCAGAAGACGCTTTTCCTTTCAGATATTGAGCGTGAAATTCTCCTTGCGGCATTCCTCGTTGGCAACGAGTTCCTTCACCTCTTTAAAGACTATGGACGGCGGAACAATCAAAGTGACAGAATCACGGTCATTGCGATGTGCCTCGACAAGCCGATATCTGAAGTCACTCGGGCCGTCAGTGCGACTGAAAAGCTACGGCAGTATGGATGTTTGGATGCGGAACTTGCTTTCAACAAAGATCTCAATGGGTTCCTCTACGGCCTAGGTAATGCGTCGTTGGCTAGCAACTACTACCGTAAGAACGTTGCGAAAACGCTCCCGTGGTCATTTTACGGGACATTGGCCGAGCGTCATGGCGAAATGCTTCGGTCTTTGCTGACTACCCGTAATGCGAAACGCGGGATGAACGTTCTACTCTATGGGGCGCCAGGAACTGGAAAAACAAGCTTCGCCCACAGCTTGGCGGCGGAACTGGGCTTGGCGTGTTACGATGTCGCGCAGGATACTAACGGCAAGGGGGATGCTTCCCGGAGCAATCCCATGCATCGATTCGCGGCATTGCAGATCTGCGATACGCAAGTGAATGCCTCCAAAAGTTTGCTGGTGATCGACGAGGCGGATGACATGCTCAGAAGCCGTAGTGGTCACGAGATGTCCTCATTCTTTGACGGTGGGCCGATGGTATCGGGTGACAAGGGCATGTTGAACAGTGTCCTGGACAATGTTAAGACGCCGTGCTTCTGGATCACGAACACGGACTCTGATTCGCTGGACACCTCCAGTAGACGCCGATTCGACTACTCGATCCGCTTCGACAAGCTCAACGCGACACAACGGGCTGCGATTTGGCGGAACAATGTGAAGAAGTTGAAACTCACCCAGTTGCTTCCGGAACCACTCATTGAGAAGCTGGCCGAAAAGTATGAGACCAGCGCGGGCGGCATCACGCTTGTGCTGAAGAACGCCGCTGACATGAAACCGAGTCCAGACGAATGTGAGGGGCTCATCGATAAGCTCATGCAGCCTCACTGCGAACTGCTCGGGATCAAGACGGACAACAAGTTCACCGTCTCCAAGGACTATACACTGGAGGGGCTCAACATCAAAGGCGACATTTCGCTGGAGAAAATCGAGGAAGCCATCCGTTCGTTCAAGAGGCACAAGTTAGGCGATTCCGACCGTCCACGCATGAATCTTCTTCTTTCGGGGCCGCCCGGTTCTGGAAAGACTGAATTCGTCAAATACCTTGGCGGGGTTCTGAATACCAAGGTGATAGTCAAGACTGGTAGCGACATCCTGAGTATGTGGGTTGGCGGAACCGAGAAGAACATCCAGAAAGCCTTTGCAGAGGCGGAAGCCGAACATGCCATTTTATTCATCGACGAAATTGATGGGCTGATGCAGACGCGGGAACGCGCTCAGCACTCATGGGAAGTTACGCAGGTCAACGAGTTACTCCAACGCATGGAAAGCTTTGAGGGGATATTGATTGCTGCCACGAACCTCTATCAAAACCTCGATCCGGCGTCGGTCCGGCGCTTCACTTTCAAACTTGTTTTCGACTATCTGAATCGAGACGGTAAAAACAGCTTCTTCCGCAAGATGTTTCAATCGGATCTCACGGAGGAGGAAATGGACACGCTTTCCCGCATTCCTGATCTCGCACCAGGCGATTTCAGGACTGTCCGCCAGAGCCTGTACTATCTGGACGATAACGTGACCAATGCGGAGCGTCTAAATGCCTTGAAAGCTGAATCAATGGCCAAAGAGCATGGGCGTGGCAATCGGATGGGTTTCAGTTTTGAGCGGCAGTAATGCTCCAAATTCTTGGAGCCTACTGATCGAGGGTTTTGGTGGACGAAGGTGGACGTTGTGGACAGGGTGGACAGAGCTGTGACTTGAGCGGTTACTGGAACAGAGAATCGTGTTCCCAAGCGTCAAAGGGAGGACAGAATGGAAAATTCGTTACGATGGAGAATCAGCTATTTCCTCTGGCAGATAGGGGTACGTCAAATTTTGCCGCGCCAGATTGTCAACCGCATCAGCGTTGATGAGTGCAAGGAAAAGCTCGTGGTCGTAAACCCTTCGCACCGACTTTATGTCCGTGGGGTCGTCGGCGGAGACGTGTTGCTTCGTGAGGGAACTATCGATAGATTGATGCAGGCGTCCGAGTTTCTTCCGAGCGGATACTCGTTGATTCTGATTGAGGGATATCGGGCCCTTGCGCGGCAGCAAACGCTATGGGATGAACAGATCGCGGCCATTAGAGCGGAGTCTCCTAGCCTCTCGGATGGGGAAGTGGAACGGATGACACGTTTGCATATCGCCAAGCCCACGATATCTGGCGGTGGACACCAGACCGGCGGCGCCATGGACGTCACGCTTGCTGATGCAGAAGGTATTGAGCTGGGTATGGGAACTCGTGTGCAGGAGTTCACAGAACTTACGCCGACGAATACAACGCCATTAGCGACTGACGTGCGTAAGATTCTCGGTCGAGCAATGAAAAGAGCGGGATTCGCAAATTACCCAGGGGGATGGTGGCATTTCAGCTATGGGGACCGAATGTGAGCCGCGTATCGACGCAAACGGCATGCTATTTATGGGGGAGTGTAATTCACGTATTCCAAGAGGCACGGCAGAGAGGTCTGAAAGAGAATTGAGAGTTGAGAATTGCGGTGCGGCTACTATTTCATTATAGCGAGTGCGGAGCCTCGCGTTCCCAGTACGGGTGCGTCTGCCTGTCGCGTTCGCGACGCAAAACGGGAGTCGTATTGCCCAGTATTCCATCATTCCAGTATTCAAATCTCTTCGGGAAACCTGAGCGCATTGTTACGATTAAATAATCTGAATGTAGCAAGCTCAACGAAGAAGACTCCAAGTTCTGCCAAGAGTGCGGCAAGCCGCTCTAATGGCTTTTAGTCAACGAGTTGGCAGGCGAGATGTTTTTACCACAGAGAGCCGAGGTCTCAGAGTTGATGCTGGGGCCATAAGTAGAAGGGGCGGGATAGCATAGGGCGGAATTTTGCGCTTAGGTTCGCATTTGGTTCGCATTTATCGCTTGCCTATTTGGTGGAAAGTGGTTACCGTTACTTCAAGTTTTAAAAACCGGAATTTTTCTGCGCGTGATCTGTTTGACTGGTGATGCAGAAGGGAGTGATGCCGAGAGGTATCTATCAACTCGTTCCTCAAGAAGGTGATGGTAAAAACGTATGCCGCAAGACAAAAATAGTACAGCATTAATTCCTTTGGAGCCCGATGTAAATGGGCTTGATATTCGCCACAGAGAGTTTCAGTCAGCTGTGTTCCGAGAACGACGTAAAACTGTACTTGCCGAAGTTCGTATGCTGTCTGGGGTGCCCAGACTTATCAGAGAACTTAACCCAGACCGAGTCTACCGACTTGTTGTTCCTGGGGGTGAGGTTTTGCAGAAAGGAAATGACGGACTCTTTCGGG
>CAZKJH010000103.1:0-13874 GCA_964553035.1 uncultured Lentisphaerales bacterium
CGGCTTCCTCTTCGGCTCGCTGATCCGCACATCAATGCCGACACCCCTGTCGCTACTTCCGCATTCTCGGCAAACTAAACGCCTCCCGCTCCTTGGCAAACTAACTGCGCCCTTCCCGCTTCGCGGGGGGCGCAGTTAGTTTGCCAAGTCACGCCGGTGTCTTTTCTATTTAACAGACCGCGGTGGGGAGTAGACAAACCTTCTGAAATATGCGACTATAATGTCGTTCATTTTGGGCGTGGTATGGTGTTGCGCAGAAAATGGAGAAGCAGGCCGAAGTGTCGGGCTCGCCCACGGGGGGCGGATGTATACTTCAGCCTGCCGAAAGCCCCGCGGAGGCAAGCCGTCAGGCGCAGCGTCCCAGGGGGTTTGCAAGAGCCTCATCTGATAAGCGTGAGAGCAGTAATGGAACAGGGGGTGTACCTTGCCTAAACGTATCGAGTGCTGTATATGAACCGAAAGCGTTCTTGGATCTTCGTCGGGATAAGCCTCGGGCTATTTGCCGCTTCGTGGGGTGTCTACGATGGGCTCTATCAATCGCATGTGGCAGAATCAGAAAGCCAACGGGCTGTGCTGGTCTCCCGCGGCTTGACGCTACTGGATGCTTTGCATGCTGGTATTTCAGCTCAGGGCCGTATGGGGCAGTGCCGTCGTGATCGCTTGGCTATCGTCTTTGAAGCTCTCGCAGAAAGTTCTGGAGTCTATGCGCTGGTATTGCGCGATCCCAACGGTAAAATTGTGGCGACGGGTGGAGAGTCGGGCGATGTGCCTGAAGGCATTGGCTCGGGACAGTACTGGTCTCACGGAAGGTTGACGGTGGGACGACGGATTGACTTCTTGGCCGATGGTAATAAATTCGGGGAGGGGCGCAGACAGGGGCATCGCGGTGATCCAGAAGCAGCCGAACTTCTCAAAGGCATCTACGAGCTTTCCGCCGTACTCGATACGGCAGAGGTAGATGCCACAATTCGCCGAGACAGGAACCGAACGCTGGTCTATGCGGGGACGGCATTTGCAGCGCTGTTACTGGCTGCTACGGCACTGTTGTTGATGCTCAGGCGATCCGAGATGAGCGGGGAGTTGGAACATGAACGCGAACGGACGCAGCGGCAAGAGAGGGCGGCCAAACTGGGCGCAGGGCTTGCTCACGAGACGAAGAATCCGCTCGGGATCGTGCGCGGACTGGCCCAAGCCATTGGCGACTGTACTGCGCTGGGTTGTCCGAACCGGATGCGGGTGAAGCAGCTTGTCGACGAGGTCGATCGCGTCATTGGTGGTATCAACGATTTCCTTGCCGTCTCCCGTCCCCCTGCAGCAACGCCCACTCGGGTCGATCTCGACAAGTTTTTCGGCGAGTTTCTTCCGCTCGTGCAGATGGACGCTGCCGCCGCTGGGACCTCCGTTGACTACGTGCCGTGCGGCCTAGTTGTGATGGCGGATGCGACGTTGCTTCGCCGTGCTTTGCTGAATCTGATCCTCAACGCCTTCCGAGCCTCGTCGCCAGGGCAGAAGGTTGCGGTCGAAACCAAGCGAGACGGCAAACGGCTTGCGCTGGTGGTTGCCGACGAAGGTTGCGGCATGACCCCAGAAGTCCTTGCCCGCGTCACTGAGCCCTACTTTACCCAGTTCGTGGGCGGTTCAGGACTCGGGCTGTATTTGGTTGAGCAGATCGCCTCTGCGCATGGCTGGAAACTGGCCATCGCTTCCACGGAGGGACACGGAACGCATGCCGCACTGGAAAAAATTGTTATTGTGGAGGCGACGTGAAAAGAGCGACACCATGCATTGCCATTGTAGACGACGAGGCGGGCCAGCGCGAGCTGTTGTCGGCCGCAGTGAAGTCGGCTGGATTCGACACGCTGATGTGCCGGGACGGCGCCGAGGCGGTGTTGGCGGCGGCACAGTGCGATTTGATGCTTCTGGATGTCCGGATGCCGGGCATGGACGGGTTGCAAGTGCTTGATCGCGTCACGGCGGAGCATGCGGGGCTTCCGGTCGTCTTGCTGACGGCGTATATCGATGTGCGTGATGCCGTAACGGCCATCAGGACAGGTGCTTTCACTTACCTTGAAAAACCTGTGGACATTGATGAGTTGATTGCCTTGATCGAAGATGCGCTTGGGCTTGCCGTGCCAACAACCGACGTCATGCCGCCGTTGCCGGCCTACCTGATTGCCGAGAGCCCAGCCATGCGTCAGGTCCTCTTGCAAGCGCTTCGGGTTGCGGATTCCGACGTGACGGTGTTGCTTCTTGGTGAAAGTGGCGTCGGCAAGGAGGTGGTGGCGAAATTCATCCATGAGTCCAGTGGCCGACGTGGTGCTCCACAGGTGCGGGTGGATTGTGGAGCCTTGCCTGACAACCTCGTCGAAAGCGAGTTGTTCGGTCATGAAAAGGGCGCATTTACAGGAGCCGAGGTACAGCGAAAGGGCCAGTTCGAGCTGGCCGACGGCGGAACGGTTTTTCTAGACGAAGTTGGGGAGTTGCCGCTACCCGTGCAATCCAAGTTTCTGCACGTACTCGAGTCCGGCAGCTTTCGGCGCGTGGGTGGAAGTCGGGAAATGCATGCGGATGTGCGGGTCGTCGCCGCGACAAACCGGGATCTCGCCACAGACGTGCATGACGGCAAGTTCCGCGAGGATTTGTTCTATCGCCTTGACGTTTTCTCGCTGATCATTCCGCCGCTCCGGGAGCGACTGGACGACATTTTGCCTCTCGCGCACCATTTTCTCAAAGCCAGACAGAAGCGTCTGGCTCCGGCGGCAGAGCGTATGCTACGGGCCTACAGTTGGCCGGGGAACGTGCGGGAGCTGCGAAATGCCATGGAGCGATCCTCGCTGCTGGCCAACGGCTCGCTCATCCTGCCCGCTGATTTGCCGCCGCAACTCCAGCATGTCACCGTAGCGGCGGAGCCTGCGGCTGCGTCTGTCGGCAGCATGGAGGAAATCCACCGCCGCGCCATTCTGGATGCGCTTGAGAAGACCGGTGGTAATCGGACGCAGGCAGCCGCGCTACTGGGTATTAGCCGCCGCAACCTCGTCTATAAGTTGCGGGATTACGGACTCTAGGGATGTCCGCCCCCCCTGCAGATTTTGCAAGGCAGGGCGATACCACGCTGCAGAATCTGCGCACCTCGATTTCATCGGAATGGGCGCAAAATGAGAAGTGACGGCAATTTCGGCGAAAATAGCCATATTTGGGGGTTTTTTGCTTCCCGTGCTGGCTTGGCACACACCGTGCTATGAAGGACAGTGCAGGCTTTGAAATTGTTTTGAAGCCAACACAACAACCCAGAAAAGAGGACGTATGAAAACAAAAATTGCATGGATAGTCATTGCCAGCATTTCCCTATCGGGAATTCTCACAGCTCAAGCGGCTTCGCAAGACCGCAAGCAGGACCGCAAGCGCGATGGGAGCGGCGAAAACTGCACCCTCCTCGGCAAACAGACACGTAGTGGTAGCGACAATGGCGACCGCAAGCGCGATGGCAGCGGCGAAAACTGCACCCTCCTCGGCAAACAGACGCGTAGCGGTAGCGGCAATGGCGACCGCAAGCGCGACGGAACGGGCGATAACTGCACCCTCCTCGGCAAGCAGACGCGCAGTGGCAGCGGCAATGGTGACCGCAAGCGCGACGGAACGGGCGATAACTGCACGGATCCGGAGGTTTAAGCGTACAAAGACAAGCCTACTAAAAATAACAGAGCCGTCCCTAGCAAGATACGCTTGGGGCGGCTCTTGGTAATCGGTCATACACGGGGGCAAGGTTTGTCCTTTGAGGCTTTTCACTCAGCCCCAGTGACCCACGGCGTTTTCATTTGGCGTTCCTTCGACGCATAATCAAGCCAAGAGTATTCCGTCTGCTTTCCCGACACTCCTCAGCGAACGCATTGATGTTCCCCGAGGCTGTTCGTGCGTTGAAGTAGAGCAGCGCGGCTCTGGCTATGCAGAAGGTCGCAACGATGGATGCATTTTTGCTACGCGTCTTGTCCTCGAAGAGGCAGGCGTCCCGACGTCCATGGTTTTTCGATTCGATTCCCCAGTGGTCGCATCGGCCAAGGAGACGAGACCCACTGTTGTTCCGATAAACTTGCCGTCCATCGCGAGCTGGCGCGGCAGTGAGCCTTCGTTGGCACGTAGCCATTCGCCCAGAACCCGTGCGAAGTCATCGGGGTTATGCTGGATGAACAGGTTTCGGAATGCCGAGTACGAGGGGGTTTTACGATAGGACGAGTCCTTCAGCCTCATGCAGACCGAGTCCGGAGATGGCGAAAAATGCTCGCTGCTGGGGTCATGCTGGACATTGCCAAAGTCAAACTAGACCCCATCACGGTATGCGTGGTTATTTCAGGCTCAGGCTCTGTAGGAGGATTGGCCGTTCAAAGGCCTGCCGTTCAGGAGTGGTGCCATGCGCGTCGTGGGGTTCGGTGCGGAGATTCTTTTGCGGCACGCCGACGGCATTATAGGCACTGAATACAGAGGCAGGTGGACAGGAGCCATCGGCGAAGGCAACGGATATTTCCACCGGGCAGCGGATCCAAGCCGCGAGATTGGCTGGATCGTAGTACGCCATAGTTCGCAGAGTCGCCGGGGCGGTGTCCGGATGTGTGCGGGAATAGTCGCAGAGATAGGGAACGCCCGCCAAGGAGCGAGTGGCCTTATCCGCATAGAGAGCACTCATGACGAGGGTGAGGAAGCCGCCCTGGCTGGCACCGTCAAAGACCAAGTGCTGTCCGTCCCACCATCCATCGCGGGCGCACACATAATCCATCGCGCGGCAGAAGCCAGCAAGAACTCCATGAAAGTGAAACGTCTCCGGCGCGGCGATACCGACATCAATATAGGACGCGACCTGATGGTGCGCAACATAAGCGTCCACCTGTGCCTTAGCGGCGGCGGAATCCTCCGCAACGGGGTGCGTATGGACATTCAGCATCAAGGTCAGGACACCACGGGCAGTCAAGCCCATATCGATGGGGCGACCGGTTCCGGGACCGGCACCCGGAAAGAAGGCGACTACCGGGAACGGGCCTAGACCTGTCGGGAGTCCCAAAAATCCATAGACGCGTTGACCATGCAGCGTATTGATGCTGAAGCGGAAGAAGGTGGCACGAGAGTTGGAGAACGCATCAAGGGGTTCAAGTTCCACTTCCGTCGGCAGCACCCGGGCTTGTGCCAGAGTCTCTTTCCAGAAGGCTTCTAAATCGGAGGGGGGGCGAGTCTGTGCCTGGATACGGTCTGGTTCGAAGCCGACGGAAAGCCAGTTCGCGAGAGCCTTGCCTTGCCCCTGCGGCGGGATCCACCGCGCCTGGCAGTACAGAAAGTCGGGTTCGGACAGCGTTCCGGAAATCGATGCAACGACGTTCTCTGCCAGTGGGAGGGTAAAGGTCTGCGAAGCGATCACGGGAGGACGTCCTGCGAGCTGGAGTTGTAACTCGAGGCAGCCTGTCTCGACCGGCTTCCCGTCTTGCAGGACGCGAACTTCAAACCGAGCCTCTTCGCCGCAACGGTACAAACCCTCTGGCCGATTCGGCTGAATATCAAGCGTCACGGCTTGCGGATTCGGCAACGCGCGGTACCACACTTGTTCTTCTGCATAGGCTTCCGGCCCACCATCTGAGGCCCAGACTTGGCACAACAGAAAACAGGCTTCGTCCGAACGGCCTTCCACGCGGAAGGGATTTTGCTTGGCAAGGTCGTAATGGCGGCGAACGATATTTGCAGGGCCTCCTTCGGGTGCAATCCAGACTTCGACAGAACCGGAGGTAGCGGAACGGCTGTCCTTCAGAACTTCGACCGTAAAGATCGCGGTCTCGCCATTTGCATACAAGTGCCCAGGCCGATCAGACGCGATCTGCACGGTCAAATCGGAGGATTGGCCGCCATCCGCAGGGAGTGTCGGCTGGGCGGAAGTCTGAGGAAGAGCGAGCGAAAGAATTCCTCCTGCGAGAAGTGTCTCGGTCATGCCAAATCGTTTTTTTAACATAAAGCGATTATTCGCCGATGATCTGCACTTCGCATACGCGGGCGCGCTCGCGAACTTGATCCCAGTCAATGAAGTAGATGTAGCCGAAATCGCCCAGCGACAACTTGCCTGCATTGAGCACGATCGTTTCGCTGCGACCAAAGAAACAAGAGCGCAGATGCGCATCCGTGTTCAAACTTCCCGAAGCCACTTCACCTGGGCAGGACAAGGCAAATTCAATGTGCTTCGGTCCCGGATGATAGTATTGTCCTTCGGTGCGGCAGGTCGGAATAAACTTCTCCATGATTTCGATCAGATCGGCCTGCATGTATTCGCGACCGTAGTAGTTGAGGTCGTGGGAGCTCTCCTGGGTCATCACCGAACAAGTCGTGTGGTGAGAGTAGCAGACACAGATGCCGTTTTTGATTCCCGACTTTGCAACGATATCACGAACTTGGTCCGTAACATTGTGGAAGCACGGAAGGTGGTCGCGAGACTGGAGTTTGATTTCGCCATGATAGACTGACATGATAATTTTCCTTGTTGGGTTGTTTGAGAGAATTACGAATTATGAATTACAAATTACGAGAGGGAAGGTTTTAGGTTCTAGGCCCTAGGCCTTAGCTGTTTCGCATGAGATGTCAGTTGAAATTGGCTAAAAGCTAGGGCCTAATACCTAGGGCCTTCTTTTGGCTAAAAGCTAGGGCCTAATACCTAGGGCCTTCTTTTGGCTAAAAGCTAGGGCCTAATACCTAGGGCCTTCTTTTGGCTAACACCTTGCTCTGGCGCTCGTCCCAGGCGCGACGCACGGCGGAGATCATCTCCTCGGCCATCGCGATAGGATTGGGTGCCTTGATAATACCGCTCGTTGATCCCGTGGCTTCTGCACCGGCGCGGATGACGTTATAGACATCCTGACCACTGCTGATGCCCGCGCCTTGCAGCACGAGAATATCGGGATTGACGGCTTTGATTCTGGCAATTGATTCAAGGACGTAATCCATCGAGCTCGTCTGCCCGGTTCCGATCAATTCGGTGGGTTCGGCAACAATCAGATTCGGTGCCATTCGGGCAATCGCCACCATCTCTTCGACGGTGTCGGCACACACGAGGGTTGCGAGACCCACTTCATCAGCGCGGCGGATGGTTTGCTCGATGACTTCCAGCGTCAGCTTGCACTCGGCATGATTGAGGAGAACGCCGACTGCACCGGCCGCTTTCAATGCCTCGGGCAAAATCGCGCCCATACCGCGACCCACTGGAAGCGGATCCATGTGCTGTCCGTAGACGTGCACACGCTTGACGTGCGCGGCCAGCAGTCGAATGTCCGAAGGCTGCGGATCCACGATGACATCGACGTCATATTGTTCAGCGAAACGGTCGATCGCCATCACGAGCTCGAGGAGTTCGTCGCCATAAAGATAAGCTTTCGGGCCGAATTCAAAAAATGGCGCTTTGATCTGATAATCTACATACACGTTTTCTTTTCCTTTTTGAGCATGTCACCCACGGCTCCGCCCGGATGAACCAGGCCAAACATTTCACGGGTGTAGCCGGTCTCTTCAATGAGTGCCGCAAGCAGGGCATCGAAAATTGCAATCGTAGCGACGAAGCTTGAGGTCGCCATGAAGTTATACTTATCGCTCTCCCGACGGATATGAAGCTGCAACACAACATCAGCCGCTTGCGCCAGAGGGGATTCGAGATTTTCGGTGACGGCAATCAGCTTCGCACCCTTCTTCTGGCAGACATCAATCACAGGCAGGAGTTCGACAGTTTTGCCACCTCGCGAAACCATCACGAGCGCATCCTCGGCCTTGAGTCCACCGAGTCCACCATGCACGGCTTCGCAGGGCGGCATGAACATCGCACCGCGTTCGATGCAACAGAGCGAATGCGCAAATTTCCTGGCGGCGATTCCCGAAGAACCGCTCGCGCAGAGCATGATGCGCGGCACGCGGGCCAACACATCGACGGCTTTACCAAACGCTTCGTGGTCGAGATTGTCCAGCACCTGCTGGATTTGATCGCGTTCAATTTCCAGAGATGCCAGTCCCTGAATCAGACTTTCCGGTTTCATTCAACAACCTCTACATTATTTATTTTGGCATCGACCAGCAGAAGATCGGCGCGCCGCCCCTTGGTCAGACTTCCAACTTGATCATCCATCCGAATCGCCTTCGCCGGGTTCAGCGAGACAACTTTGAAGACTTCATGAAGCGGCAAACCGAGGGAGAGGAAGTTGCGAGCCACACTGGCCATCGTCAACCTGCTGCCGCACAATCCACCGTTTTCAATGGTTACGTCACGGCCATCATCCATGCCGCCTGCCATGCAATCCGTAATGCCCACCACGAAATCGATCCCTGCCGACTTGATAATGAATTCAACCATCTCGCGTCTAACATGGATGCATTCGCGATCAAAAATGACCTCGAAGAACATGTTATGATGGCGCATTGCCGCGATGTCGAACGACACCTCGATCGTACCGCCGTAGCGGGTTGGCGACACACTACAGCCTGTGGCATTCATCAAATGCGTTACGATGCCAGCACCGTCTCGAACAGCCTGATCGACTTGGGCGGGCGAGGCTGCACTATGGCCAATCGCCGGTACAATGCCGGCAGCGGCAATCTCGCGAGCAAAGGCGGATGTGCCTTCCATTTCAGGAGCATACGTCCATTGACGAACAAGTCCAGAAGCGATAATCTGGCGATAGAAGGCTGGATCAACGGGTGCCCAAGGCTGCTTTTTGCTACCGTATTGTGGATTGAGATAGGGACCTTCCATGTGGACGCCCAGTACGTTCGGTATCTTGCCGGCCTTGATTTTTTTTAACCCTTCCAACACCTGTGCGTCAGATAGGTTGCGATAAAAGGTCAGCAACAGCCCCGTCGTCCCGTGGCTGCGTTGGTACGCTGCCACCGCCACGGGATCTTCGTGCGACATAGCCTGACCACCTGAGTGGCAATGGATGTCGACAAAGCCGGGTGCCACGAGCCGATCGCCCGCTTCGATGCGGGTCTCAGGTAGCGCAACGCCAGCCGCTGGGCCCGCGTATTCAATCACGCCATCTGCAATAACAACTGCGCCGCCGCGGAGTACACAGTCTGGGAGCACGAGATCGCCAAGTATAGCTTTTTTGTTCATTAATAACCTACTTTCTCTAGACATTCAATCGGAGCGGCAATTTGGTCGCTCACGTAAACATTCGTTTTCATTAACTGAAGAATCGAAGCGGGAACACGCGGTGTCACCTCGCCATGCAAAACGAGGCGTGAGATCATACGCTGCCAAGAGGAAAACGATCCCATGGTAGAAAGCGCATGAAACTCCATTCGGTTCTTAGCACGCTTGATGTCGGCTGGGCCAATCGAAGCAGCGCGAGGCGGTACGTTCGCGATATCACCACTACAACCGAAACATCCGTGCAACGAATTCTGAAGAATCGTCATCGGATGCAGCGTCAAAATTCGAGCACCCATCGCAAGGAATTCATTAAGATCATCGGTGCCAAATTCAGGCGTGCAGGGATCAACGAAGGCAATATGCCCAGTCCAGCCGGGACCACTGTAAACAATGTCTGCGCCGCCATCGCCACAATCGGTAATCATCTTCGAATAATCTTTGATGTTCTCTGTTGTGGGATAATGCATCTGCTTGAGGGGCATTCGTAGTGCTTCATCGATCGAACCATAGAAGTACGTCATGCAGGAATGCGAGAAGCCTGCCGCGTAGTCGACAGGGGCAACACGTCCATCCTGATCAGCCCATTCGTCCATGGTAAAGACATGCACATTACGGCAGTCGATTCGCTGAAGATTAATCACTTCAGCCACCGCTTCATACAGGGTCGGGCACGGATTGGGAAGGATCATCACAACCTTCTCGTTGTGAGTATCGCTACGCTGAATCCGGGCGACCATATCGCCTAACCAAACCCCAGAAGGATCGGTCATCACTTTAATCCGAAAATCTGGATTCGGATGTTTTTCAAGGTCTTTTCCGCTCAGCTTACGCACACGGTCTAGTACTTCGCGGTTCCGGTAGGGAACCCAATCTGCTATTTCAAATTTAAACATGTGAACTTCTCCTTTAATTTTTTAACACTGGTTTCGCCTGCTTCAGCAGCGAACATGGATGTACCGACTTCATAGCCGCCTTCAATGCCCGCTTCGATGGTGTAGAGATACCCCGGAGCATAGCCGTTGGATGTCTCGAGAATAAATGTTTTCGCGATGGGTGAGACCGCTTTGATGGCTAATCCGAGTTCTACGAACATTTCCGGCTGTATGGTAACGAGCAACGTATCATTAAGCAGGATGATCTGACTCTCAAGCGGAAGCTCAGGACTCCGGTAGCCCTGTTGGTGGACTTTGGCAAATCGAACAGTATTCTGCGCACCAAACATCGCCAACTCCGCATTGCGCATCGTGATATAGTCTTTCCCTTTCGCCGCTTCGAAGACGGCGACGGCGGCCCGCTCAGCCTCCAGAGCCTCCTCAAGTGGTGGGAAGGACTTCATCGGCACCTCTGCCAATTCAAGCGTTTCCACGCGCATCGAAAGACGATCAGTAAAAGTCATTTGCTCTAGCGTGTGATAGACTTCTACGCCGAGTGTCGTGCCAGCTCGGGCGGCTTCTTCAAAATTTTGACCCACGCGATGATAGCGTGAACTCTGGTCTCCAGAAGTTCCTTGGGCGAAGAGAAACACGGCTTCGGGATAGGCGAATTTCAAATACCGGCGAATATAACCAGGATAATCAGCGGAAACATGCTCGTTATCGGCATGCAAGAAAGTCGGGTGTAGGGCATAGGTAAGGGACACCGCACGCACGGCACCAGCCGCATCGCGAACGGCCATCACGTTGACGGAAGCGTCCTGAAGTCCGCCGCGTTCCCGACGATTGCCTCCTATGCCTTGTTCTACACCGCAGTGGCCAATGCCCGTGCCAAAGGTTGCAGGGAAAGTCGACGCGGCGGCCTCACGAATAGCAACTTCAATGCGCTCTTCCAGAAAAACAAGATAGGCGGGCTCTGGACCAAAACCATCGGCCAATTCACTTGCCAAGGGTTCCGATGCCCAGGGGCCGCTATGGGTATGCGACGTGGAAACCGTCAGACTGAAATCGAACTTGCTCCGCAGCCGGCGGACGAGCGCTTTGCCGATGCTGAGTAAATCAAGCGTCACAAAAGCGTGACGCGTCGTTCCGTTATCCAGATACAGCACCGCAGCGTACAAGGGATCGTGCACGCCCAAATTGGGGCGTGGGCAATGCGGATACCCCGCAAGCGTCACCCCGAGTTTCGGGGAAATGTCAACCAGTGCCGTTCCTGCCTTCAACATCCTGTCATCTCCTTTTTCTTTATATTACCTAAAATTTGATTATCCAACCACTGTAATCGGGCAATCGTACGCGCTAAGTGCCTTCAACTGCTCTGGCTGAATGCCGCGATCCGTAATCCAACCTGACATCTCCGAAAGCTTTCCGTGACAAGCCAGTGCGGAGCGCCCTATCTTGGAGCTGTCGGCCACCACGTAAGTGCGACCGGCGCGCTGCCGGATGATCCGATCAACGCGTGCCACACTCAAATCGCCTGTATAAAGCATGCCATCCAGACCGATACCGTCTGCTCCCTGAAAGGCAATGTCTACCGCCAATTTTTCCAACGCGGCTTCTGTTATTTCACCGGTTAAATCGGGACTCCCTTGCCTCAAAATGCCACCGAGTAAAATCGTCTGGATGCCATCAGCAAACTGGAGCTCAGCCGCAACAGCCAGCGATGGCGTTACCACGACGAGATTCGAAACGCCTCGCAACAGACACGCCATCTCTAATGCTGTGGTCCCCGCATCCAGCAAGATAACGAGACCGGGCTCGATCAACTTCAGTGCAGCCTCAGCAATCGCACGCTTGGCTTTTTGATTCGACTGCCGACGTGTCACAAAATCAAATTCGAACCCGATGCGCTCTGCTGCCACGGCTCCGCCATGCGTTCGCCGGACATACCCTGCGGACTCCAGACGATCAAGATCGCGCCGCAAAGTCATCTCGCTTACCCCCAATTCCTCAGCCAATGCAACGATGCTCGCTTCACCACGAATACGCAAAATCTCACGCAGGCGCACTTCGCGCTGCATACTTGTGAGACGTTTCTGGTTTTCCGCACTGGCCATTGAATACCTACTGCCTTAGTTGGTAGATTGTGTTCGAATTGGGCAAACTATACCATAAAGTTTCATTTAATCAAAGCTGAATAAGCGTATTTTTCGTAATCGGTTAGATTACGGTAAAGGGGGTTTTAACGCTTGCATTTTTTGAAAAGAAAACATAATCTCACCTATACGAAACAGGTCAACTTTACCTGATTCCTGAATTCGCGCACGGCGAGCGGATTCTGGTGCAATAACCGATTATATGCCGTGAACAGGTCATGGGGTAGTAATGAAAGATCTAAAGAAACGTTATGTTTTAGTTGGGACTGGCGGGCGCTCATTGATGTACTCGCGTGCCATTTTCGAACTGTTTCCAAAGGAGGCTGAATTGGTGGGTCTGTGCGATGTCAATCCAGGCCGAATGGACTTCACCAATCAAGAACTCAAAGAGAAATTTCAAGCACCGCCTATACCGACCTATCCCGCCGAGGCATTTGATCGTATGGTTAGTGAACAGAAGCCAGATGTGGTGATCGTCACTACGCGCGATAGCGCTCATGATACGTATATTATCCGTGCGATGGAGCTCGGTTGCGACGTGATTACCGAGAAGCCGATGACCATCGATGAGAACAAGTGTCAACGTATTGTCGATACAGCGCGCAAGACGGGTCGTCAGGTGCGCGTCACGTTCAATTACCGTTACTCACCCCCACGAACGCAAGTTAAAGATCTGCTGATGCGCGGCACCATCGGTCGAATATTGTCCGTTGATTTTAAGTGGCTCCTGAACACGCGTCATGGTGCCGACTATTTTCGCCGATGGCATCGCGAGAAGGAAAACTCGGGTGGGTTGATGGTCCACAAGGCAACGCACCATTTCGACCTCGTCAACTGGTGGCTTTCAGCCGCGCCAGTAGAGGTTTTTGCCATGGGAGCGCGCAGTTTCTATGGTGGTGAAAACGGCATGGTTGAGGAGTACGGTCTTGAAGGCCACGCCGAGCGCTGTCTTGATTGTCCTCATAAGCAGAAATGTAAGTTTTACGTTGATGTGGAGCAAGGCGGTATGAAAAATCTCTATCGGAACAACGAGAAATACGATGGATACATTCGGGATCGCTGTGTGTTCGGGAAACCGATGGATATTGAAGACACCATGAATCTCGTCGTACGCTACGATACCGGTGCTTTCATGAGCTATTCCCTCAACGCGTTCATGCCATGGGAAGGCTATCAAATTTCTTTTAACGGCACCAAGGGGCGTCTGGAGCACGACTGCGTCGAGAGCGTCTACATCAATGGTGACGGGAGTGTACCGGGAGAGACGATCCCTAACGGAACTCACATCCGCATTTACCCACACTTTAAACCAGCTTATGAGGTCGAGGTTGATGTGGCCAAAGGCGGGCATGGCGGAGGCGATACTCCACTGTTAATCGATGTCTTCTCGCAACATGCACCCATCGATCCGTATCTTCGCGCCGCAGACGTGAGCGCGGGTGCTTTGAGCATTCTGACTGGCGTGGCGGCAAACAAGAGCATGCAGAGTGGGCAACCCGTGCGCGTTGATTCTCTGATCAAGGACTTGCCGCCAGTCAAGATGACCGAGATGAAAACGTAATGACGTGCTCTTAATTCCACACATCGTACGTCATGAAGGACACATTGGACAGATGTGTGTCTGCAAATAAAGCCCGTGTAATCGGTCAGTCACTGGGGGTTGGGCAAACTGAGGCGTGCCACCCATCTGAT
>CAZKJH010000104.1:0-13862 GCA_964553035.1 uncultured Lentisphaerales bacterium
ATACGATTATGAATTGCCGGTGATTGAGGCAGGACTTCCGGCACGGACTACTAGGTGTTAGGGGCTAGGTGTTAGCCAGAAACAAGTGGCAGGATGCCGAAACGCCGCCCCTGCCAAAGCTAGGGCCTAAGGCCTAACACCTAGAACCTTCTCTCCGCCCACACTCCCAGAGCCGTTAGGCCCTAGGCCTTAGGTATTAGCACGCGAAAAGTGGCAGGATGCCGAAACGCCTCCCCTGCCAAAGCTAGGGCCTAAGGCCTAACACCTAAGGCCTTCTTCTCCCCCCATACCTGAGCCTTCGCCTTTAGACTTTGCATTAACCCTCTTCTCGGAAACACATACGACTTCCGCTGATCACATCGCTCCTTTCTATAATCTTCCGCCGCCGCATAGCTCCCGAACACCTCCGCATCACCGTATTCATCGCAAACTACTCGCGCGTCGCCGTCGCTTTTGTCAATAATCAGATGTTTCATACATTCTCCTTTAACCTAAAACCATTAAGATGATGTTACCCTATTTGGGTTATTTGTCACAACATCCAAAATACAAGTGAAGCAACTCAGGATGTGGCATCCAATCGACCCCGACGTACCCCTTCACATTGGCTTTCATTCTCTGGAAAAATCCCCTATTCCGTTTCAGATAGTTTTTTGATAAGATTCTCATAAAAATAGGCTTCCCCAAATCTTTAATGGAACGAGATAGCGACATGCCAGAAACTCAACACACACCCTATTCCTCCATCTTGCAGGCAGTTGCCGAAGTCCCCATCAAAAAGCAGATCATATTAGTCGACGACTGTAGCCGGGACAATTCTAAAGCCGTCATGCAGGAACTAGCGGAACAATACAAAGGCGACGCTGAAAATTGCATCTCCCTGCACTATCATGACGTCAATAAGGGCAAGGGGGCTGCTCTCCGTACCGGCTTTGCACATGCCACAGGCGATGTCGTCATTATCCAGGATGCCGATTTGGAGTACAATCCATCCGAATACCCGCAACTCCTGAAGCCCATCATCGAAGGCAAAGCCGACATCGTCTACGGTAGCCGATTCCTCGGTAATCACGAACATCGCGTACTCTATTACTGGCATTCTGTGGGGAACAAGTTCCTGACCACCCTTTCCAACTGCTTAACGAATCTCAATCTCACCGATATGGAGACCTGCTATAAACTATTCAAGCGGGAATGCATCCAGGAAATACTGGCGAATCTCCAGCAGGACCGTTTCGGATTCGAGCCAGAGGTAACCGCCCGGATCGCCAAGAAAGACTTCCGTGTCTACGAAATGGGAATCAGCTACTCCGGCCGCACCTACAAAGAAGGTAAGAAGATTGGATGGAAAGATGGTTTCAGGGCAATCTGGTGCATCATCAAGTATGGACTTCAATAAAAAATCGTCTCAATACGCTTTGGGCACATCAAGAATTCCTCCCAATAAAACGCCGCTAAACCAACGGTTATTCTCTTTATTAAATGGACAGTTCCCCTCTCACCATCCTCATTGTCCATACCCACTACCAGCAACGCGGTGGAAGAACAAGGCCCTAGGTGCTAGGCCCCAGGCTTCCTTAGGTTCTAGGCCCTAGGCCTTAGCTTTTCCTAACGGCTTACAACTTGCCAAATTGATCATGAACTACGTAAATTTACTGTCGGCACCACCCCGCAACGACTCTCCTGCCCCGCTAGGGCCTAAAACCTAGAACCTTCTCTCCTCCCGCTAGGGCCTAAGGCCTAAAACCTAAAATCTCTTTTCGCACTCTCTCATCCAATGTCGAAACCCCTCAAAATACTCATCGTCCACAACCACTACCAGCAACGCGGTGGTGAGGACAGCGTTTTCGAGACTGAATGCGCGATGTTGCGAGGCGCTGGACATACCGTCATCTGCTACGAAAAGCACAATGATGAGATCGGCGCCCCGCAACAGGGGGTAGGGGTTAGGGATGAGGGGTTAGCCAATACTAGGGATCAGGGGCTAGGGGTTAGGGTAGAGGAGCGGCAGTCCGATCAAGCTGGTGCCCCTGCCTCTGAGCTAGGGCCTAAGGCCTATGGCCTAACACCTGCTTTTAACACAGAGGCTCAGAGACACAGAGAGGAATCTGTTTCCACCACAGAGCGCACAGAGGTCTCAGAGCGTGTTGCTCGGCAATCAGAAAATTCAAATTTAAAATCTAGAGTTGTCTCTCAGACTCTCTGTGCCTCCCCTTCTCTGTGTTTAAAAACAAACTCGGCGCAGCCGCCAAGCCCCTCCCCATCCCCCTCTGTGCTCTCTGTGTCCTCTGTGGTAAAAAAAACCTTCTTCCCTTTCGTGCTCTTCGTGTCCTACGTGGTGAAAAAAACTCGCCGCCTATGCTCACATCTCTCGTTATTCGTAAAGACAATCTGGAACCGCACCACCTACCGCGAGATCACCGAGATCATCCAACGCGAGAAGCCCGACATCGTCCACTGTCACAACACCTTCCCGCTCATCTCCCCCTCCGTCTACTACGCCGCTGCCAAACAAGGCGTCCCCGTCGTCCAAACCCTCCATAACTACCGGCTCATCTGCATTAACCCCTACCTCTACCGCAACGGCAAAATCTGCGAAGACTGCCTCGGCCACTCCCCGATCCCCGGCATCATCCACCGTTGCTATCGCGACTCCCTCACCGCCTCCTTCACCGTCGCCGTGATGCTCATCGTCCACCGCCTCCTCGGCACCTACCGCAACAAAGTTACCACTTACATCGCCCTCACCGAATTCGGCCGTAATAAGTTCCTCGAAGCCCGCCTTTGCTCTCCCGACAAAGTCGTCGTCAAACCCAACGCGGTTGCGGCACTTAGTGCCTCAGAGAGTACAGACCTCAACCAGTCCGAACGGGGTCTGGGGCAGAGCCCCAGCGGAAACTACGCACTACGCACTACGCACTACGCCCTAACAGACGGTCCCCCGACCGTCTTATACGCTGGCCGACTCTCCCCCGAAAAGGGACCGCACCTCCTTTTGGAAGCGTGGAAGATCCTTTCCGGAAGCCATCCCGATATTGTGGCAAATTACAGACTTGTTTTTGCGGGCGATGGTCCCCAACGCGAATCACTAAAATCTCTCACTGCCTCCTTCTTCCCCGAAGATCCACTCCCCGATCCGCAAACAGCCCGTGGGATGTCCCCCTCGGAACCTAAGCCCGTCGCGACCTCAGCCAGTCTAAACGGGGTCTGGGGCAGAGCCCCAACGGAAACTACGCACTACGCACTACGCACTACGCCTTGTACTCCAAGGCTCAATCCGCCAGTTATCTTCACCGGTCGCTTACCGTCGACCGAACTCCATTTACTAATGCGTAATGCCTCCGTTCTTGTCCTCCCCAGCACCTGCTACGAAACCTTCGCCATGTCTGTGAACGAAGCCGCTGCCCTCGGTACGCCATCTATCGTCTCGGACATTGGCGGTCAGGCTTCCATCGTTCAAGACGGCATCACGGGCTACACCTTCAAATCCGGCAATGTAAAATCTCTGGCTGAGACAATATTCAACACACTTTCTGCACCAGAGCAACTGAAATCATTGTCAAATGCAGCCAAGGCCCTGACAATGGCCTCTGACACTATTCCGAAAGCCAACACAGCTAATCTCCTACGAATATACCTGTCGCGCATGTAGCGGCTTTTTACCCCCTATGCTTGATTACTTTTATTACCAATTCCGTGCCACCATAAAATGTGCTACTATATTGAATAGAAGTCGGTCTTTGACGATAAGATTATGCCGAAAGGAAACTATAATGACTAACACTAATATTGTCGACATCAACGCAAATAGCCTGTTTAATCACAGCATCAAAGTTGCAATTATACTGCCTGCATACAATGAAGAATTGACAATTGCCGACACCGTCCGGGATTTCTACTCAATCTGTCCTAATGCTGACATCTATGTTATTGACAATGCATCCAAAGATAAGACTTCCGAAAAGGCAGCGGAGGTCTACAAGGAGATAGGTTGCAAAGGGAAGCTATTTTTTGAAGGGCGCAAAGGCAAAGCAAATGCTGTTCGAAAGGCATTCCTAGAAGTTGATGCAGATATCTACGTCATGGTCGACGCCGATATGACTTATCCTGCTAAAGACCTGCCCAGTCTCATGCAGCCCATACTTGAAGGCAAGGCTGACATGGTCTGTGGAAATAGGCATGCCTCTGGGGTTTACCAGCGAGAGAACAAGCGAAAGATGCATAATTTCGGAAACGTTTTGGTCCGCAACCTGATCAATAAGCTTTTCCATGGCAATCTTCAAGACATATTGACTGGATACCGCGTCATGACACGCCGGTTTGTGAAGAACTACCCCATATTGGCAAGTGGATTTGAACTTGAGACCGAGCTGTCGATTCATGCCCTCGACAAAGGATACACGGTTCTGGAGCTTCCAACAGATTACAAGGACAGACCGGAAGGTTCGTTTTCTAAGCTCAACACCATACAGGACGGCATCATTGTTCTGAAAACAATTTTTTCAGTCTTTGCCCGGTATCGGCCCCTGACGTTCTTCTGCGGAATTGCTATGCTCTTTGCGATTCTGTCTTTGATTGCCGGAAGCTTCCCCGTAATAGAATACTTCAGAACATCGAAGATTCAAAGGTTCCCCCTTGCAATCCTAGCCAGTGGACTTGCCATGATTTCTATGCTTAGCTTTACGACCGCGATAATCTTAAATGCGATCGCAACACAACAGCGCTTTTCGCACGCTCTGGCTCAACTGAACTGGACGGTGCAGAATGAAAAATGCTATACTACCGAAATGCCAACACGCGCCGGAGGCAAGTCATGAGTTCAGACGCGGCTCACCATACCTTAGAAAGCAATACTCGGCCATGGCTTCTTGCCCTTGGCGGCTGGCTGATATGTATCGCGCTCTTCTTTTGGCCTGTCGTTTTCCAAGGGAAAGTTCTTGCTCCCCTCGACATCCTCGACTCGCTTCTCAAACCTTGGGCAACATCTGAGACCATTGACGTCCACAACGCCTTCACCTACGATGCTATCTCACAGTACTTGCCCTACGACTGGTCAGTCTACCAAAGCCTTCGTCAGGATGGCTACATCGGCTGGAATCCATATGCTCACAACGGAACTGCCATTCTGGAGAACACGATGCTCTGCCCGGGCGACTGGCACCACCAGCTTTACAGAGTTCTTCCTTTTTGGGACGCATGGGATACCGGCATTATTCTGCAATTCGCCATTGCTGGGATCGGCATGCTGGTTCTTTTTCGATTTCTTGGCATTCCTGCGGCGTTTGCACTTGTTGGGATAGTCGGATTTGGGTTTTACTCACAATTCACGCTTTGGATTTACCACCGTTGGGTTATCGGTTCCATGTGCTGGGCACCATGGATCACATGGGCGCTTTTACGTGCAAAACAAAAAAAACGTTGGATAGATCCGTTGCCAATTGTATTCATTGCTCTTGGATTTCGCGGAGGTCACCTACAAGCATGTCTGTTCATTGTACTGCTGGTTTTATTGCTCTTTACAACTGAAAGCTCTCACTTTGTCAATAAGCAACATGATTTCTTCAAACTTCTTTGTCTGTATGCATGCTCAGGTATTATCGCCACGCTTTTGTGTGCCGATGTATGGATCAATACAATTCCTCCATACCTTGGGGGAGGGAAAGGCATGCCGATCAGCGGTTTTAGACACTGCATTCTTTCCGCTTCCATCTTAGTCACAACAGTCCTTCCGACGATCCTCGGGACTCCGAACGGATTGGATCCCAGCAAATCGCTTGAAACAAGTCTTTTCGATGTCCAGTTCATGGGGGCGACACTTTTCTTACTGGCTGTCTTGGGACTGTTCCGGAAAAAAGCTCCTGCGGCTGCAAAATCGCTCTTCATTGTTGGCCTCATCATTCCCTTCACTCCACTTGACACTTGGCTTTATAGTCGCGTGACAACCATCTATGCGCTTGGTGGGGCTTGGCTCGGATCTTGGTACCTTGCTGTAGCCGCCGAAGAACCCTTTCACAGAAAACTCTGGAAACGCATTGCAACGCTTTTCTGCTTGATGCTTGCCGCGTGGCTAGTAGCAAGCTTAATCCTTGCATATATAAGACCACACCTTGAGCCCTCTCTTCAGGATTATATCGTTAGCTTACTTCCGGCCAACAAGTCAAACCGTGCAGAATGGATGCGCCAGCGGACTTCAATCTTTATTGATCGCTCGTATCTATGGAACACCTTTAATTTAGCCGTGCTAACCTTGATTGGACTCGGGCTATTCCTCGCATCACGTGTTCATAAAGCAAATCCACGGTGTGCGTGGTATGCCATTGGAATAGCAGCCTGCACCTTCGGCGAACTCTTTTTATTCTCAAGAACTTGGATTACTTTCTCAAAACACCCTTCTAGCGATCAAGCCCTTTATAATGCTCCAGCTTGGGTCGAGACATTAAAAAAAGCGGCGGGGAATGGCTCCGTCTCCTGTTATAGTCAAAAACGTTTCGACTACATGCAACTTAACACGCCCAGCAGCTATGGAATACGATTTCAATACGGATATGAGACTGTCCAACCACTTCATTGCGAACCACTTGATAAAAGTGCTTATATCCCTGAAGACTATGCGCAAGCCGGCGTATCGCTGTTCTTTGTTTACGACGACACCACTCCAACCAACCTTATTGAAAAAGGCTGGATATCCGTACACGAGTCAAAGGATTTTAAATTATATAAAAACCCCGCTTTTTCCAGCCGCATAAACGCCTTACTCCATGACGGCACAACACCCCCCATACAAATTTCTTCGGAAACACCCAATACGAGGATTTTCACTATTCCAAGCGGCACTGTCGCAGTAACCATTGGGGAAACGTATCATCCAGGTTGGAATGCTCATCTCGGCGACACCGTGCTTAGCATTCAAAAAAATATCCGCAGTGGGATGCAAGTAAATCTACCCGGTCCAACTGATGGACCGGCCGAGGTCAGCATGCAATTCACCCCCTGTTTTTCGATCTTCCAAAAAGCAAAAATCCGCGTCGGCGCAGAAAAATAGAGGATGGCTTGCTTTCATCACAATCCGTTTGATGCCACTTGTTAGACAGAAATGAAACGACTTAAGATACTTGCATCTGCTTATGCATGCGAGCCCGGCAAAGGCTCTGAGCCAGGGGTTGGATGGAACTATGCAATTGAAATGGCCAAGCATCACAATTTGTGGGTGCTCACCCGAGCCAACAATCAACAAGCCATTGAGGCCGAGCTGGAGAAAAACCCTGTCGGAAATCTCAACTTCATTTACTTCGACCTGTCCAGCACGCTCCGGAAAATGAAGAACGCCATCCCCGGCGGAGTGTCCCTTTATTATTTTCTGTGGCAGAGAGCCGCCAGAAAAGTGGTCGCCGATGCTCAATCACAGATCGGATTTGACGTAGCGCAGCATGTGACCTTCGCACAGTATTGGATGCCATGTGCACTGCAGGATTCCGGAATTCCTTATGTATATGGACCTGTTGGGGGAGGCGAATATGTGCCGAAACAATATCTGAGGGGTCTCTCTCTGAAGGGACGTTTCCGTGAACCGTTCCGGAGGGCAATGCAGTCGCTTTTCGGCAGACTGCCTTGCGTAAAAAGGGCATGTGCCAACGCATCCATCGTCATTGCGGCTACTGATTTGACGGCCAACGCATGCAGAAGACTTGGTGCCAGGCGAATTGAGTTGTGCTCGCAAGTGGGCATTGACAAACGAATCCTGGACTCCGTCGCCCACAAGCCATCGGCGTGCAATCCGGATCACCAAGCCGTCTTTGCATGCATTGGGCGACTGATCGACTGGAAGGGCTTCTGGATCGCAGCAGAGGCGTTTTGCCGAGCAGATATTCCGAATTCCAGAATGATCTTCACGGCAGGTGGAGAGGACGAAGCAAGAATCAAACAAATCTTCGGTCGCCATGGGATGGCCGACCGCGCCGAATTCTGCGGATGGGTGCCCCCCGAAAGGCTGTCCGACATCATGGCGTCAATGACAGCTCTCGTCTTTCCCTCAATGCGCGATTCGAGCGGCATGGTCATTGTTGAAGCACTTGCCCATCAGAAACCGGTAATCTGCTTTGACTGGGCCGGCCCTGGTTTCATTACACGCGGGTGCGCGGGCGCACATCAAATCAGGATCGGAACTCTTGAGGAAACGATCGCGGCATATGCAGAATCGATGAAACAACTCTCAAAAGCCCCGGCAAACATCAAGGAGAACAGTCCACTGGACATCTCCCGGTTTTTTTTCACGGAGAACGTCGGCCTGTATTGCAGAACGCTTGACAGCCTTTCACGCAAATCAGAAGTCTCTGACGCCCGCGCCAAATCGGAATGAACGCAGAATGATTCTTAGCATCCGCGAACCCAACACGATGGGTGTAGACAGGAATCCAAGGGCGAGAAACATCAGGGGTTTGAATCTGTATCCGTTAAGGTGGTAATCCCCCGCTTTACGAAAACAAAGCTTGCCGTAATCTTTCCGTCTGCGATTCATGATCTTGTAGAAATTCGAGTTGTGTTGTTGATTGTATGCTTCAAAGATGATCTCTGGAAGACCGGACATCCTTCGGCGGTGATTGACGTTCGCCCAGCGCATAGCGGATTGCATTTTTGAAAAATATTTATACGTATTCGCACCAAGATGGATGCGGTAGCCGATGAGGGGGTTGTCGAGAACCCCAACTTTGTATGATTCGCTTATGCGCAGACTTAAGTCCCAATCATCTGCGGGATAGTACGCATTTCGATAGAGAAGGTTCTGCAACGCCTCTTTCTTTGCCATCAGGGTTGAATGAATAATACAACCGTCTTGATCTGGGTCATATTCGCGTACACGCCCCTGACGAACCGGAACCTTGTCATTGACAAACCGGCTCCCCGTCGAACCGAATTTGACTAAGTTGCAGAAAACACAATCGTAGTGCGATTGAGTAATCGCTTGATACTGTTCTTCCAGCCGCGTCGGCATGGCGACATCGTCTTGGTCGATTCTGGCAATCACATCCGCTCTGGCGCGTGCGATGGCAAAGTTCAATGTGCCGGCAAGCCCCTCATTGCGCTTCGAGACAAGAACAATCCTGGGGTCGTCGAAAGAACGAATCACACGGGCAGAATCATCTGAACTGCCGTCATCCACGACCAGCAGTTCGAAATTCTGAAGCGTCTGACCGAGTATTGACTCGAGGGTCTCTGCCAAATACCTCTCGCCGTTGTATACCGGAATTATTACTGAAACTAGCGGTTTTTTCATTTCACTCCAAGGCCGACGACAACATTTTCACATGGGCGTACATGGTTTGTTCCGCTGCAGCTTCGGGAGGCACCCGCCCGATTTCAAAACCAAGCTGAACCCGTCCTTTTTTCAGACTTTCGGCATGCTGCCCATACAAGACGTACAGCGGCAGTAATTCTTTTTTGCCGATGAAAATCGCCCGTGAACGACCGAGCGCGACTAGCGAACTACAGTCAAGTTCGACAACATGGGTGAAAATGTAATTGGCCTTCAATGCCTCCGAGTAGGAGTCGACCCAGGATTTGCATCTTGCGTTGACCTCACCGACATCGGTTAACAAGACGTCGGGGGCGAATTGCGGTCTGATCTTTTTCCAAACAAAAAACCTGAATGCCGCCGAGATGGTTTGAATCGCCAGCAACGGATAATGACGCATGCCGTACCCCAAGAACCGTATCCGGAGTCTGAGCAAATGATGAGTTAGCCACGCCCAGTTTTTGTTTTCTATCGCATGGAGAAACAAACGCGCGTCCCGCGTCCCGAATACTTTCTCGAGTTGAGCCCGGACAACAAGGACTTCATGCTCAAACAGCGCCATTTCTCCCGTCTTCTCAGATCGGGCGTATTTCCCGATTTGACCGGAAAGAAACTGCAAGAGGATCCGCTTTGAAAAAGCCTCCCAGATGGCATAGGGCATCGAATTGATGAGTGCCGTCTCAATTTTCCTCTGCCGTTGGAACAAGGGGAAAACGGACCAGCTAAAGCCCTCTGCAAAATCCACTTCAAAACCTATTCGGGGATTTTCGCATGACACGACGAACATCAATCTGCCGCGGACGACGTCATACTGCCCGACACGAAATCCTTGCTGCGTGAAGAAAGCCTCCGCCGCCTTGACGATGCCCTCTTTGTCCCCCTTCGCGACAATCAGGTCGACGTCACGCCCCATTTCACCATTGGGGGATACGCCATGCACAATGCCGAAGCGGTGGCCGTATCCTTGTTCTGAAAGATAGTCGAAAAGAGCCTTGAGGTGTTGAAGTTTTGTCATCATGGGAAGCATATCTCGGCGAGAAACTCACTTCTCGATTAGCATTCTTTCAAGGAACTGATCGGCCCGTCCACACACCGAATCAACAGAGAAGAAATCTGCGGAGAAATTGGGCTCGGATTTGGACTTCCAGTTTTTCCAGCATGCAGCCAGAGCCGCGACTCCCGAAGCGACATCGCCGATGTCGGCCGTGAACAAGCGCATTCCGCTAGTTTCAAGCATGTCTTCCACCTCTGATCCTTTTGTCGTGTATCCAAGGACTGGCTTGTTTGCCCCGAAATAGTCGGCGAGTTTCCCGGGGTTGAAATAGCGTTGTCCGGCGGCATCCAGATAAAGCAATGCATCAGCACCTGTCGCCGCCTTCAGAAAATCGCGGTACGGAATCTGCTCCCGAACGTCGAGCCGGGTTGCAAGACCCTGTCGTTTCGTCATCTCGAGAACACTGTCGGAAATGCGCCCATATAAAACCAATCTGATTTTCCCTTCCGCCTCGGGTTCTTGTCGCACGAATTCCGACCACGCTCGGAAAAACGGCTCGGGATTCCGCCAGTTTCCATCAAGATGCCCGCCATAGAGTATGGTCATTTGTCCGGCATCATCGGCACCGTGGTTCTGCCGGGGATACATTTCCGGGTCGAAAAAGTAAGGGGAATATGCTGTTTTACTTTCATCAACGACGCCGTCGGCGATGTAGCGGTTGCGATTCGCGCTGGATGTAAACCAGACTCCGCCACAATCCTTCAACGCCTGTCGCTCCAACTCAAGAAGCCGAGGCGTATATCGACGTTGCAGGGGCGAAGTCCTTGGATTCTTCTCGAGAAAAGGATACACGGATTCCTGATAGTCAATCACCCAACGCCGATCCAGTATGCCTTTGCGCATGAATTCAAAACCCGAATAGGGCCGAATGTTCAATATTCCGCAGTCGTAAGCATCCTTCTTCAACAAATCAGCCGTCTTCCTCATCCAAGGCGCGAAGAAATCCGGGGTGATTGCTAAGAGCAGAAGCTGTTCAACCCGTTTTTGAATATTTCGCCGTTCTCTCAGTCGCTCAATGAGTTCGATGAACGGCGACTTAACATGTTTAACATGGATCCCGTCGATGTCTGCGATACGGATCCCACGCGTAAGCAACGAAGATGTGTAAACTGTGACATCCCATCCGTGTTCTACCAGATATCTTGCCATCAGGTATGGCCGTTTTGCATTTGCGGAAATACTGGGTGGGAACACATGGGAAATAATGACTAGTTTTTTCATGCCGAATTCGTTAAAGTGTTCTGCAAGATCAGAGCAGGTCAGTAGTCTACCATACTTGATGTTTTTACAGCAAGGCTCCTATTATTTATCTACTGGATTTGATATTATGCTCCCAAGCTCAGTATTTGAATCAACAGCATGAAAACATTGACCTACCCATTCAAAGCCTACAAAGCCATTTGCCTAAAAGTTGCCACAGTCTTCTGGAGCGCATATACCCGCGTGGTGCTGCGGCTGAACGGCGTAAAGAGCGGAAGACTAAAGGCATTGGGACGCGCCAGAATTAACGTATCCCTAGGTGGCAAGGCAACCATCGGACGAAACTTCTACATCCGAACCGGGACATTCTGCACTGAAGTAGGCAGCATTGGCAGCCGAATTCTCGTGGGACCGCATGGCGAACTGAAAATCGGTGACAACGTGGGCATGTCGAACGCCACCATTGTCGCCGAGATGTCGGTGACCATTGGCGACAACGTGATGATCGGCGGAGGAGTTCAGATTTTCGACACAAACTTTCACTCCACGGATCCTGCAATCCGCACCAGCGGCTGCGAAACGCACGACAGCGTCAAAAAAGCACCCGTCGTCATCGGCAACAACGTCTTCCTCGGCGCCAACAGCATGATCTGCAAAGGCGTGACCCTCGGCGACAATGCGATTGTCGCGGCCGGCTCAGTCGTCGTCAAGCCGGTGCCCGCGGGCGAGGTCTGGGGCGGGAATCCGGCGAAACGAATCGTATCCTGACTCCCTTTCCGGTCGCCAATTCTGAAATACCCTAAATCATTCATCCCCAGCCAACCTTACCCGTCGTTTGAATTCATCATGAATAACACCAAATGGTTCTCTTGCATCCCAAAACCGCTGAGCGGAAACGAATCGTTTTTCAATCGCGATGCCGGGCTTTTTTGCCGGGCTTTCCTGGAGATCGGCGTTGAAAGCAAGACCGTCATGCCGCTTCCGCACCGCGACGGGGAACTTTCGTATGTCTTGCGGACCGACTACAAGAATCTGGGATCACCGGATTGGTGGAGAAGTCTGAACATCGATGGGGTGGTTCTGTATTCCTGGACATCCTCAAAATACAATGCCATCGCAAAGGCAATCCATGATGCGGGGATAAAACTTGTCATTTATTTAGACACGAGCTCGGCCGTATATCCATGGCAAAACTGGAAATTCGGAACAAAACTGATGTTTCGATCCGAAAAATTCAAACATGGGAATCGGTACCTCCCCTATGCATTATGGGCTGTTCTTCGTGCCCACACAATCAGCATGGCCAACTACGGGATGAGGCGGAAACACATAGGATATGCCGATATTGTAGCGATTCCCACGCCATACGGAGTGGAGGCGTATAAAACCGTTCCGCTGCTGATGAGCAAAGAGAGCAAAAAACGAATACGTCTTATCCCCTGTCCCATCGCATGGCATTTCAAATACGACGAAAATGTCAAAAAAGAAAAGATGGTGATTGCCGTTGGGAGATGGGACGACGAAGAACCCAAGCGCCCTCGATACATGATGCGGGCAATTGAGTTGGTCTGCGCTCAAAACAACTCGCTGAGGTTTGACATTTTCGGCTATACGCCAGAGTTCATGAAGGATTGGCATCAAAATCTGCCACCGAACGCCAAGGCGAGGATCACGCTCCATGGCGTCGTCCCCAACCGGGAATTGTCGAATTACTATCAAAAGGCAGAAATCTGCCTCTGCTCCTCCATACATGAAGGCACGCACCTCGCCTCCGCTGAAGCTGTCTGTTGCGGATGCTCCGTTATTGTCGCCCCTAATCCGTCATTGGCAGCAGTCCATTGGTACGCATCAGAAAATTCCGGAACCGTGTCAGTAAAAGATACCCCAGAATCGTTCGCCGATGCTGTTCTCAAAGAGGCAACAGAATGGCAGTACGGCAACCGAAATCCTCGCCAAATATCCGATATTTGGTGTGATCGCCTTCATGCAACCCAATCAGTTAAGAAAATCATTGATAATATAAAATGAAGCCAAATAAAGAAAATAATATGGGTTCAAGAATTCCAGCTATTGATATTGCTAGGGGGATGTCAATGCTATGGATTGTGGCGGTCTGGCACCTTATCGGCTATGTCGGATGGTTTTCTGGCCGACTGGGAAATTACACGCTTAGCCGGATGTCGATGATCAAATGTTTTGCGTTGGGAACCTTTATGTTCCTTTCAGCGTTTTGCCTTGGCAAACAACAAGTGGTTCGATCCTTCAACCTAAAAGCGTAGGTTGACATTTTTTTTTGCTCGCTTTGCCCTTGTCATTGTG
>CAZKJH010000105.1:0-13705 GCA_964553035.1 uncultured Lentisphaerales bacterium
CCCTCAAACGGCTTCCTCTTCGGCTCGCTGATCCGCACATCAATGCCGACACCCCCGGTCACTAACCGATTACCGCGCACTGGGTGGGAGGATTACATCGATTACAGAATGTAATGTTGACGGGTCAGCATCCAATCCTATAATATAAGCATCACTACTAGGTAGGTTCAGAACATAGTTGACGGGGATAAAACGATTCGTGATAAAACTTTGCACTGGCAAACATGCTCGCTGAGACAAAAAAATAATGAAAATATTGATCGCTGACAAGGTATCGATGAAAATGCTAGACGAGTTGAAAGCTCTGGGTACCGATGTTACCTACAAGCCCGACATTTCGGCGGACGATCTTGCTGGAGCTGTCGGGGAAATGAAAGTCCTGATCGTCCGATCAAAAAAAGTGATTGGCAAGACGATAGAAGCGGGCACGCACCTCAGCGTGATCATCCGGGCTGGTGCGGGTGTCAACACGATCAATCTTGAGGCCGCATCAAAACACGGAATCTGTGTAGCCAACTGTCCTGGGAAGAACACCGATGCCGTCGCAGAGCTGGTTATCGGACTCTTGATCGCGTGCGACCGCGGAATTGCGGATGCCACTCAAGCTTTGCGCCAGGGCGCTTGGCAAAAGAAAAAATTTGGACAAGCCTCAGGCCTCAAAACTCGAACGCTGGGTATTATTGGGACGGGTGCCATTGGCATGGCAGTGGCGCAACGGGCACAAGCACTGGGGATGACGATCGTTGCGTGGTCGAGGAGCTTGACTCCTGAACAGGCTGAGGGTTACGGCATCGAATTCGCAGCAACGCCACTGGCGGTTGCGCAGAAAGCCGATGCCGTCAGCATCCACGTAGCTGCCGCGGCAGAAACTAAAGGCATGATCTCTTCGGCATTTTTCGAGGCCATGAAGCCGGGAGCTATCTTTCTGAACACGGCGCGAGGCGATGTGGTTGACTCCGTTGCTCTCCTTGATGCCATCGAGAAGCGAGGGCTCAAAGTTGGTCTGGATGTTTTTGAGAATGAGCCCACAGACGGAGAAGCAGCCTTTACTCAAATAGAGCTTGCTTCAAAAACGGTCTGCACACCCCATATTGGTGCCTCTACCGAGCAGTCGGAAGAAGCCATTGCCGCAGAAGTGGTACGCATTGTGAAGGTCTTTAAAAACACGGGTACTCCGCCCAATGTAGTCAACATCCGTGCCAGTCAGGGAACAAGTTCCAAGATAATTATCCGTCATTTTAATCGGGTCGGTGTGCTCGCGTATGTACTGAATCAGCTCAGAGATACGGGTATCAACATCGAAGAAATGCAGAATCAGATCTTCGATTACGGCGAAACGGCCTCCTGCACGATTACACTCAACAAATTCCCTTCCGCCCAGGTTTTGGAGGCGATACGTCAGAACGCAAGCATCATTGAAGTGACACTATAATAAAATTGCCACCTAACCATCAGACGGTTTTGAAGCACCCCCTCCTACGCTCATTGAGAATTCGCGCTCATTGAGAATTTCTGAATGGGAGCTTGACGCTTCGACACCAAAATACTAGAATCGTCAAGAATTTACGCCCCAGTAGCTCAGTTGGACAGAGCGGCGGTTTCCTAAACCGTAGGTCGCGTGTTCGAGCCACGCCTGGGGCACCACCTTCTTCTTAAGGAGAAAAAGCTATGTCGCGTATCTACAACTTCAACGCCGGACCGGCAGTCCTTCCTCTCGAGGTGCTCGAAATAGCACAGGCCGATCTTGTGGACTACAAGAAAACGGGAATGTCCATTCTGGAGGCATCCCATCGAGGCAAGGCGTATGATGCAATCCACGAGGAGGCCATTGCCAATATCCGCGAGCTTCTCACTATCTCCGACGATTATGCCGTCCTTCTGCTTCAAGGTGGTGCCAGCATGCAGTTCTCCATGGTTCCCATGAACCTCCTCCTCCCTGGCGAAACGGCTGATTACACGGACTCTGGCTCTTGGGCTAACAAGGCCATTAAAGAAGCACAGAAGGTCGGCACTGTCAACGTGGTCGCAAACTGCGGCAAAGAAATCCCGACTCGCGTTCCGGCCGCCTCCGATCTTAAGCTGACGCCAGGTGCCAAGTACCTGCACCTCACATCCAATGAGACGATCTCTGGTGCACAATGGAAAGCATTTCCCGAAGTCGATTGCCCGATCGTTGCCGATATGAGCTCCGATATCCTCTCTCGCCCCTTTGACATGTCGAAGTTTGGCCTGATCTACGCGGGTGCCCAAAAGAACCTCGGCCCGTCAGGCCTGACGCTGGTCATCGTCCGCAAAGATCTCACGGCCAATGCCCCGGCAAATTTACCCACGATGCTCAAATACTCAACTCATATTGAGTCGAACTCCCTCTATAACACACCACCCTGCTTCTCCATCTATATTTTGACCCTCGTCACACGCTGGGTCAAAAAGATGGGCAAAGAAAATCTATACAAACAGAATAGCGATAAGGCCGCCCAACTTTATAAGGCGATCGATGCAAGCGAAGGTTGGTTCAAGGGCACCGCCGTAACGGAATACCGTTCGGACATGAATGTGACGTTCCGGCTACCGACCGAGGAGCTTGAAGCTAAGTTTGTCACCGAAGCAACGAAGGCCGGATTCAACGGGCTCAAGGGGCATCGTGATGTCGGCGGCATTCGCGCCTCCATCTACAATGCCTTCCCCACGCAAGGCGTGACCGACCTCGTTGCCTTCATGACCGCCTTCCAAGAGGAAAACGGTTAATGAATGCCCGGGTGTTGTTCCATGTTGTTGAACTCGCACCTAGAATTCAAAAGCCAGCCTGCCGCGCGGCGCGACCGCGAAAAACGATACGGTAACTTTTTGAAGATGTCGGTTTAGAAAAAGTGAAGATGGAACTCATCTACCTGTGCAGGAACGGCAGAGAGGAGAAGTCAGGAAGTGGATGGCAGGGTGTCGGATTCTGCCACGAAAACCAACACAAAAAGAGATTCCTGCTGTTCCTGAGTTCCTGATAGAGATCTGCCCTTCTGCTGATATCCCGAAACTCAAACCGAAACCATACGCTGTGGCGTGAAAAATGAAAAATGAAATTTCAAAAGCCAGACTGAAGAAAGTCGGTTCCCGAGAGCGAAAGTCTACGACTTCGCATGAGGTCGTCGCGTTTCGAAATGGCAACTTTCTAGCCATTTTTTATGCGCTTCTCGTTGCTGCTTCTGCCATTCTCTGCATGCTGTGGGCTTACCCCACCTCCATGGAAGCGGAATGGCTGTCGAGGCTGCCGGTCGGATTGGTTATCATGTTTATGGCTCTTTTTTGCTCCAGACTCCTTCTGGGAATTGTCGCACCCGATCTGCTCAAACGAAATTCAAGATTGCTGATGCTTTGCACCGTCGCGATCTTCAGTATTATCATATCTGCCGCATGCGTTGCCATGGCGGCGATGCCTACTGTGATCAATCTTTTCGGCAAGGATGCACCGATCATGGCATCTTTCTTGTTTCCAAATCTTTTGGCACCAACGCTAGCCACCCTCTTGGTGGGTCCTTCCGCTGGAATTTCCGTCGGAATCGGCGTGATGTTTGCAAATATGATTTTTGTCCATGACGAAACGATGCTACCCGCCTTTGCAATGGGCATGATCACCACAGTTGTCATGACCGGCATGGTGGCAACGATTCGCCGTCGTGCCGCTTTGCTACGAACCTTTTTTTTTGGCGGAGGCATGCAATTTCTCGGCATGGCGGTCTACCTTACGATCAAGATGGCAAAAGGAAACGCTCCGTCTCTCCTTACCGATACGACACTATTTTGTGCTATCGCCATCGTATTTTCGACGTTCTTATCCTTCGCTGCAACCATTGTACTCCTGCCGATCTTAGAGCATTTCTTTGGTGCCTGCAGTAACATCCGCCTCAATGAATTCGCCGACTTAGGAAGCCCCCTGCTTCAAAAGCTTTCGCTCGAAGCCCCGGGAACCTACCATCACAGCATCGTCGTGGCAACACTGGCCGCTGCAGCAGCCGAACGAATCGGGGCAAATCCACTCGTCGTACGCGTCGGCTCTTATTATCACGACATTGGCAAACTGACCAAGCCTTCGTTCTATACCGAAAACATTCGTGCAGACCAGGGCAACCCACACGACACCCTCTCCCCCAACATGAGCGTTGTCATCATCTCAGCGCACGTTAAAGAGGGCATCGGCCTCTCGCTACACTACAATTTACCTCCCCCCGTTCGGGATATTATTCGCGAACACCATGGAACATCTGTTATGGCTTGGTTCCTGCACAAAGCAAAAGAAGAGGCCAAGCAGAAGGCAGAAGCAACAAAAAAGGATCCCGAAGCCGTCGATGAAAGTCAGTTCCGCTATCCTGGACCGCGCCCCACCACGCGCGAAGCTGGGATCGTCCTGCTAGCGGACTGTGTCGAAGCCGCATCCCGAAGCCTCGAAAAAACAACTCACTCTGCAATCGAAAATCTCATCGATAACATCGTTAAATCGAAAATCGACGACGAGCAGCTCGATTGTTGCCGACTCACCTTTATTGATATCGCCTGCATTAAACGAACGTTCACCACCACCCTTGCCAACATACTCCACCCGCGCATCGCCTATCCAAAGGAGGATGACACCAAAGAGGTCTCAAATGACTCTGACAATCGTAACACGTCGTCCGACAGTTCGGATTGACAAAAAAGCAACTCGGCTTCTCGCCGCAAAGTTTAAACTTCTCTCGGAGTCATCTGCACAACGCAATGGCGCACCGGATTATGAATCCGTGTCTTTGATCATCACAGGCGATGCCTTGATCAGCCGTATCCATGAACAATCCATGGCCATTAAAGAAACAACAGACGTCATTACCCTTGCCTACGCTACAGCACCCGGCACCTCGGCCACAGCCGAGATCTTCGTCAATGCACAACTCGCCGTCCGCTATGGAGCTGATCGATCATCGCTCGACTTAATCGACGACGAAGCACACGCCCTTTGGTCTTCCGCACACGAATTGGCCCTCTATATCGCACACGGATTCGACCACCTCGCTGGAAACGACGACATGTCGGCATCCGGCTTTCAATCAATGCGAAAACGCGAAATTGACTGGGTGCGCCAAGCACATGCCCTCGGCCTTGTTGACCGCATTATTATGAATAAGGAGGTTGTCAGTGAGTGACGGTAAAACGCAAGAAATTCACGACCATATCGATGACCTGATCGAGCAAGAGTTCTGGGGTCAGGTCGCCTCCGAGATCTCGAACTTACAGCCGCCTGACATCGCTGAAATCATCAGTCGTTACAAGCACGAGGTCACCGCGCGAGTTTTCAGATCGCTCCCCGATTCCATCAAGCCCGATGTGCTTGCCGAGTTGGAACCGGAGATGGCCGCTGATATCATGGAATCCATGCCCTCTGAAGAGGTCTCTGACATCTTCACAGAAATGGATCCAGATGATGCTGCCGACGTCCTCGCCGAACTGGATAAGACCCTCAGCTCCCGGGTTATTGAGCAAATGAACGAGGAGGAGGCCGATGATGTCAGGAAGCTGATGACGTATCCGGAAGATTCCGCCGGCGGTATCATGACCACCGACATGGTGGTCATGCACCAGAATCAGACTGTGCTCGAAGCTCTCGACGAGATTGCCTCAGAAGAAGACGGCGAACACGTCTATCAAGTCTACGTCGTTGACGATGAAGACCGAATTGTTGGAACCGTTACCATCTGGAAACTTTTACGTCAAAAAAATCGTGCCGTTCCACTTGCTGATATCATGAACACCGATTTTGTCAGCGTTCGAAGCGATGCCGACCAAGAGGCCGTAGCGAAAACTATTTCTAAATATTCGCTTGCGGTCATCCCCGTCGTCAACTCCAAGGGAGTCCTGCTCGGACGGGTAACGCATGATGATGTGCTCGAGGTTGTCCGAGAAGAAGCTGAAGAAGATATCTTCCGCATGGCAGGTTCGGACGATGAGGAACTCGGCAACTCCTCCACCCTGAAGAGCTGTTTGATCCGACTTCCTTGGCTGTCCATCACACTGCTCGGCGGTGTAGTCACCAGCTCCCTCCTCAGCATTTACTCCCACCACTTCAGCTCCATGGTAATCCTCGCCGCATTCATCCCCAACGTCATGGCGATGGGGGGCAATACGGGTCTACAGTCCAGCGTTCTGCTGATCCGTGAAATCGCCGCAGGCCCAGGAAGACGGCAGGCTCTTGGCAAACTATTCCTACACGAGGTTCGAACTGGTGCCTTGATGGGACTCATCTGCGCCATCGGCATCTATGCTTGGGCTGTTTTCTTAATGAAAATATCGCCCGCCTCCACCAGTACCTTTTCGCCTTGGCAACTCGCTGGTGTCATCGCCTTCGCTCTCTTCACATCCATGAGTTTTGCTGCCGGTTTTGGTGCCGTCGTCCCTATCCTCCTCGACCGCTGCAAAATCGATCCCGCGGTGGCATCAGGTCCGTTCATCTCCGTGATGAACGATATCTCCGCCTTGCTCATCTACTACGCAATCAGCTTCTTGCTGGTGCTTCGGCTAGTGGAGTGACCCTGCTATGATCAAGAAGACAGAAGCCATCGTCATGCGGATCAATCCATTCTCACGGACATCCCACATCGTATCCTGGCTTGCCGTGGATGGTTCTCGGATTGTCACATCCATCAAAGGGGCAACAAGAAGCAAAAGTGCCTTCTTGGGTCAGTATGATCTGTTCTACACCTGCGAGCTGCTCTACTACACGCGCAACCACAACGGTGTCCACGTAGCACGCGAAAGCACTCCGCTTATCTTCCGCGATGCATTTCGCAGCAACTGGCGGGCCGCCCAATGCGCATCCTGGTTTACCGCCCTCGCCTATCACGCCTCCGGCAGCCTCTCGCCCGATGCGACCCTTTACAGACTCCTGTCCGAAACACTCGATTTTATCGCGGCCTCAGCCTACGCACCACCCCCCATCATTTTTGCCCGTTACGAGGCAAAAATTCTCGATCTCGCTGGACTCCAACCCAATTTTTCCGCCTGTATACTTTGCAGCGAAAGAAAAGAAGAAGAAGAAGAAGAATCCTTCCGCTTCAACCTTGCATCAGGCTCACGTCATTGCCCCGAACACACGTCACGAGACTATACCGACCCGATCATCGCGATATCGAAACGCACCGTCGACCTCTATCATGAAGTGCTACGCACTCGCTCCCTAGGGCTCCAGTCGCCCGTAGCAAAAATCAGAGGCCCAGCCGTCTTCGCACTGCTCCGTTTCCTCGGCCTCTTCATGCGCTATCACCTCGACCACGTCCCCATCGATGGCCGCGCCATCGCGCTCAAGGCTCTCGCCGGACCTGCATTAGTCGCGAGTCACGAGGAGTAAGTTCCGAATCGGATCTTCACTGAGCATTTCGTTTTACCCAAGCGACATACGTGTCCATCCAACCTTGCAGGAAGGCTTTGCTCCCCTCCCCTATATCTCCCGTCGCATCGAAGAGTTCCTCTTTTACCTGAACATAGGCCTCGGGCTGCCCCATCGTCGGAACATCGAGTGCTGCAAGGATGTTGCGCAGATGTTGTTGTGCAAGTGCAGAACCGATCACGCTCACTGAGACGCCGAGGATCCCGGCCGGTTTCCTTGCCCAAGAATTCTTGCCCCATGGACGCGACGCATGGTCGATGGCGTTCTTGAGAACGCCCGAGATAGAACGATTGTATTCGGGCGTAAGGAAGATGAGGCCCGTTGATGCCTCAACCTCCCCCTTGAGACGCTTTACACAAGGGGCTTGGCTGACATCGTCATCCTGATTATAAAGCGGTAGATCTCCGATTTCGAGCTGCTTAAAGATAAAATCCGGCGGTGCCAACTTAACCAATGCATTCGCCAGTTTACGGTTAAAGGAATCCTTCCGCAAACTTCCCACAACCACGCCAATTTTGTACGTATCCATTATTCGATTCTCCAGAGGTAAAGCAGTGCCCTCTAGCTTACAACAACATGAGGTATTCTAGAGGATTCACTTGTTTTTTTGACTATAACATTTTTACGCAAACAGTGGCAAGAAATTCGGATTGAGCACCCGTTTGGATGGCGCGATGCGTGAAACAAAAAAACACAGACCACAAAACGACCTCAGGCGACAAACATCGGAACATCAAGATCATAGCTTTTTAGGAGGATTCGGCCAAGAATCGGATATAACTTAATGCGCCTCGAGCCAATTTTCACCGATGCCGATATCGACCTTCAGCGGAACAGCGAGAGTCATGACGGTGGTCATGCACCGTGCCACAAGCTCGCGGAGCGCTTCGACTTCCTCTTTGCAGACATCGAAGACCAGTTCGTCGTGAACCTGAAGGATCAACTTTGACTTCAGCTTTTGCTTCGCCATCTCCTTGTGAACGGCAACCATCGCAAGCTTGATGAGATCGGCTGCACTGCCTTGCACAGGTGTATTGATAGCATTGCGCTCGGCTGAAGAGCGAATCGTTGCATTGCGCGAATTGATGTCACGGAGGGGCCGCTTTCGACCCATGAGCGTTTCAACATACCCCTTATCACGCGCTTCTACAACCGTCTTATCCATATAGCGCTTCACGCCGGGGTACAGTTCGAAATAGGCTTTGATAAGTTCCGAGGCCGCGGTACGGCTTATGCCAAGACGCTGGGCAAGGCCGAAAGCAGAGATGCCGTAAATGATGCCGAAGTTGACCATCTTGCAGTAGGAACGCATTTCCTTCGTAACCTCTGCAAGCGGCACCTTGTAGACGCGAGCCGCCGTGTTGAGATGGATGTCAGCATCGTTCGCAAACGCGTTGATCATCGCTTCGTCGCCACTCATCGCCGCCACAAGACGCAATTCAATTTGAGAATAGTCGGCTGACATCAGTACGTGATTTTTGTCACGTGCAATGAATGCCGCGCGGATGCGCTTGCCGCGATCAGTCCGAATCGGGATATTCTGCAAATTAGGATTATCGGAAGAAAGACGTCCCGTTTCTGTGAGAGCTTGATTAAAGGACGTGTGGATTCGACCGGTTTTGGAATCAATACAAATCGGAAGCTTGTCAACATACGTCGACTTTAGCTTCGTGCATGTCCGGTATTCAAGAATCTCTTTCACAACAGGATGCGCATCGACGAGGCCCTGCAACACCTCTTCTCCCGTTGAGAATTGCCCCGTTGCGGTTTTACCGCCATCCGGCAGTTTGAGTTTCTCGAAAAGCACGATGCCGAGCTGTTGATTCGAAGCGATGTTGAAGGTCTCGCCCGATAGCGCGTAGATCCGCTGTTCAATTCCTGTAATCTCGTTTCCGAGTTCCTTGCTATAGTCTGCGAGTACCGCCGTGTCGATGCGCACGCCCTCGCTCTCCATATCGAGGAGCACACGAATGAGCGGGTTTTCGCATTGTTCGAAGGCCGGCTCGGATTTTGTTTCCTTGACCTTCGCCACCAGCACTTCATGGAGCTGCCAGGTTATGTCGGCATCTTCGGCTGCATACTCTGCCACGCGTTCAACATCGACCTGATCCATCGTGAGTTGTTGCTTGCCGCGTGCGCCAATCAATTCCGTGATGTGAATCGTATCGTAATGAAGATATTCTCGTGCGAGCGGATCCATGCCATGCCGCGAAGCTGGATCAAATACATAATGCGCCAACATTGAATCGGACAGAGGTCCGGCGACCTCGATGCCAGCCTGACGCAGAATATGCAAATCATACTTCAGGTTATGGCCATATTTAGCGATCTTCGAGTTTCCAAAAACACCGGAGAATTTTTCAATGATAAAAGCGAGCGAATGAAGGCGGGAGGCTTCCTTGATGTCTTCGTCATTCTCTTCATCCTCTACTGCTTTCGACGCGACCTTCGTCGTCTGCTTCGCTTGGGGAGTCTCAATCACGACATGGCTGAAATCGAAAAGCGACATGCCGGAAGAAACGTAGGGCTTGGACGTCGGGGGCTCGTCGGCAGCGACGGTGGCAAAGAGTGGGAGCTCATCCGATGCCGCCCCCCCATCAGTTTTACAAGCCTCAACTGAAACAGGCACGTAATAGGCTTCGTGCGACATCATCGCAAAGGAAAGACCAACCATCTTGGCCGCCCGAACGTCAAGTCCTGTTGTCTCGGTATCGAAAACAAAATATGCAGAGCGTTCAAGCCGCGAGATTAGTCGCTCCACCTTCTCCACAGTATCGCAAAGAATATACTTGTGGGGCACGGTCTTGACACTGCCAAAAGGGATGGCCGCTTCGGTCGCATCAGCGGTTCCACTGTCGTCGCTTACCGAAGGGGCATCAGACGAAACTGCGAGAGTTTGCGACAACGAGGCTTCCACGTGCTGGCCCGGCTTGGGAAAAATCTTCGTCAACACAGATCTCAACTCGTATTTTTCGCAGAACTCGCGGACAGCGCTTTCATCCGGTGTGCTGACGATCAGATCCTCAAGGGTCACCTCAAGCGGAACGTCCTTGCGGATTTCTGCAAGCCATCGCGAGATGCGAGCTTTATCGACGTTTTCTGCGACCCGCTCTGCCAGTTTCCCCTTCAGTTCAGAGGCATGAGCGATGATCGTTTCGAGATCACCATATTGGCTAAGAAGCTGCGTAGCGGTTTTTGGTCCCACACCTGGAATTCCTGGAATGTTATCCGAAACATCGCCCGCAATCCCAAGGAAGTCGATCATCTGTGCAGGAGTTTGAATGCCCCATTCGGCGCAAACGCGCACCACATCGTAAACTTCATTTCCAGAAGTACCCTTGGGTGCGGGACGGCATAAGAACGTTCGTTCTGTGACGAGCTGGGCAATATCTTTGTCCGGCGTCACCAGCCAGGTAACGAAACCCGCTTGCTCCCCCATCACGGCCAGCGTACCCATGAGATCATCCGCCTCGAATCCCTGTGCGCGGAGAAAAGGGATATTCATCGCTTGAGCGAATGCCTCTGCCATAGGAATAGAGGCGGCGATATCCTCTGGTAGCTTGTCGCGTTTAGCTTTGTACTCGGGGTACTTCTCGTGACGGAACGTCGGCGAAGTATCCATCACGAGTGCTAAATGCGTTGCCCCTGCATCGGCGAACATGTCGCGAACCAAGGTTGCAAAAATGTAAATCGCCGACGTGTTAATTCCAGAAGATGTCATTCGCGGACGATTCATAAACGCGAAATGCCCACGGTACAAGAGTGGCATCACGTCCATGACGATCAGTTTTTTTTCAGGTTCATTCATGATGGGTGTATTCTAGCTTGATGACCCGTGCGGTGCAAGGAAGAATAAAGCGTTTAAAAACCAAGTAAGCGCATCCTTTTTTAGCTGTCGTACCACGGTGTTTCAGTGTGCAAGTTTCGGTCGTCGTCGGGTGGGATTGCAAAGCGTTGCACTCACACAAGGAGTCGCCTATTTTTTTACTTCCCGCAGTTAAATGTGATAGTATTGAAGTGTTTTAAAGGAAACAGTCTAAACTTCAACCCTATGCAAGTCCCAAAGCAATCAACCATTAAAAGCGATTCCCGTCTCGTCCAGATGGGCGACACATTCGTCGCCATCCGCGGCGCAGTCAAAGATGGCATGAAATTCGTCGATGCCGCCATTCAGGCTGGTGCCGCTGAGATCGTTTCGGAGGCACCCCGTCCCGAAACCGGCATTCCTGCAGAGGTTCAATGGCGCACGGTCGGCGATACACGAACCGAAATCGCGAGACTCGCGTGTAGCGAGTTCGACAACCCGTCACAGTCGCTCGATGTCTTCGGGGTCACGGGCACGAATGGTAAGACCACCACGGCCATGCTCATGCGAAAAATTCTCAACGACTGTGGCATGCCTTCCGGACTCATTTCGACCATCTCTAACATCACAGCTCCTCCGCCAAAACACACCTTGCTCGATTCGCTGTCGCACAAACAACAACAGGACGCCGCCGAAACGCCTGCTACCAATACGACTCCAGGCCCACTCGAACTTCAATCACTTTTTGCAGCCATGCTGTCAAACGGATGCAAAGCCGCCGTCATGGAGGTTTCCTCCCATGCCATCGATCAGCACCGCATGGAAGGAACACAATTCGCCGCGCTTGCGTTCACCAACTTAACGCAGGATCACCTCGACTACCATCTCACGATGGAGAATTATTTTCAAGCCAAGCGCTCCCTCTTCATCCCCTACCGCGCACCGTCGGCCATCAATATCGATTGTCCTTATGGACGACAGATCTTCGAAGCGCTGAAATCGTCGAGTCCAACTCAAGTCCTTTCCTACGGCTGTTCGCCCGATGCCGATGTGCGGTTTTCGGAAGAAAAATTGCTGAGTACGGGCTCCGAATTCCTGCTGACCTATCCGAACGGTTCAGGGAAAGTGCGGGTCAAGCTCATGGGGCGCCATAATCTGCATAATCTGCTGGCGGCGTTCACCATGGCACTGTTGTACGGAATCAACCCGCGCAGCGCGATTGCTTCGCTTTCCCGTGCCGAGCCTGTTCGCGGACGGCTCGAACGGGTGACGGTTCCTGCATCGCCCGCCTCTTTCTTTGTTGACTACGCACATACGCCTGATGCCATCGAAAACGTCCTCAAAACTTTACGTGAAATCACGACAGGGCTTCTCATTATTGTGTTCGGAGCTGGAGGCGACCGCGACCGCCGCAAGCGACCACTCATGGCTGAAGCCGCTTCAAGACTGGCGGATATCGCAATTATCACCTCGGACAATCCACGCTCCGAAGACCCAGCAGCCATCATTGCGGATATCCTTGTTGGCATTCCAAAGTCTAAGCTTACTGAAACAAAAAATGGCGAGCCTTCAGTTCTCGTCGAGCAAGATCGCCGCACGGCCATACGCCGTTCCGTGCGAATGGCCACACACCCCGGCGATGTGGTTCTCATTGCCGGCAAAGGACATGAGACCTACCAAATCTTTGCGGACCGAACCGAACACTTCGATGATCGCGAAGAACTCATGTCCTGCGGTTCATGACGTTAAGCTCCGAGATTGGATCCAATTCAACTAAGCCGAAGTTCCAGCGGCTTTTCTGCTGATCTAACCATACATAAATTCCCTATTTTCAAGAAGATTTTGCCAATCTGTTGGACTACGTTTGCAGTGTGTGAATGCGAGAATCCAGACGTGGTCATTTTTGCATGAGTAGACGATGAAATCAGGATATCGCTCATGAATACTTTGCCTTGATATCGGCAAAAACTTTCGCTGTGGGGCGGCCCGAGGCAGTTTCTTCTCGTACCATTTTTAAGCGATGCTGTATCTCGTTTTCCTGCGTCGGGCTTAAATCGTAGTCAGTTGGGTTGTCGAGGCTCAAGATCAACGCGTGGGCTAAACTCGCTCGCTCGCTCGCTGATAAAGCCATGACCGCATCACGAACCTTTTCGATTGTAATTTTGTATTTTCATGTTTTTTGGGTGGCGAACCACGTTCCATTTCTGCCTTTCCGATTGGCGGGTGGCGACGTGTTGAGATTGCCACGAGAAACAGAAAAAAACGAAAAACTTCATGCCCTTCATGGTAAAAACTTTCCCCACGGATCAGCGCGAAGTGGCATCGGTTTTTCGGGACTGCGTCCGTCGTTAATCACTAAAAACCTCCGCCCACAGGGCACCCCATGCCAAAGCTAGGGCCTAAGGCCTAAAACCTAGTGTGCTGACTTCAAAATAAGTTTCCCAAGCATATGAATGGGCGCGGTAGAGTCGATTCATGATTGGGGGCTTGAGTTG
>CAZKJH010000106.1:0-13672 GCA_964553035.1 uncultured Lentisphaerales bacterium
ACAATATCGCCTCTCAATATTCTGGCCATGAGGCGACCTCCTTCGACATGCCTTCCTCGGCCCAAGCCTGTTCCGCTTTGGGATCCAGTTTTTCGCATTCACGGGCTAGCCGGTTTACAGAAAGACGTTCCACCTTCTCTCGGACAGCCTCTTGAATGGCGCGGCTACGGTTAGGGAATACATGCCGTCTAACAAGCCGGTCTAGATCACTCAGAATGTCTTGCTCGAGTGTGATCGCTATTTTTGCTACAGCCATAAGAACTCCTTTGTGATTTGTGGTATGACTATACATCATACCGCTTCATATGGCAATCTCTATTTTGCACCCAACGTCAGCCCTTCTGTTTTCGTTTCCAAAGTCGTCCAAGAGCAGCATAAACATGGCAACGACGATAAGGAAACTGCGACAATATCCTAGTGGATCGTCAGCGAATTCTTTCCATGGCCATTTCATCATCTTTCCTCGGCGAACGTGAGAAATCACCGTTTCGAGCCCGCAGCGGGCGAAGAATACTGTGCATTTCATGGTTCGCGATCACGTTCCTCTGCGATTGTAATCAAAGCTCTCAGTACCATTTCCATCCCTGTCGCGTGAATTAAGGTCTCCTCCAAAAGCGGTTTTCCATTGTTTTGAATTATACGGCAAATCTCGTCGTACATGGGGTAATGTCGGCGGAACTCCGCGAACTTGACATCAAGATCTTCGTCGGAGTACCCGCTGTCTCCGACTATACGGTTTCCCATTGCAATGAGTTCAGCGCCACTTACTGACATTAAGGCTTTTCTTAATTCATTCATTTTGTAATTTCTTTGTCTCCAACGGGGAGTCAGCCCTCAATTGCGTTATGCGCAATTGTAGGGCTCGACGACTTGTTCCCCGCTAGTATTTTTGAAATCATTGTGGTTGTTTGGATTCCTAAATCGCCGCCTTGACAGCGGCGATCCCTTAAGCGATTTTGCTGGATGGGTACGCTTCACGTTCTACGTAAGCGTCACATCCTGAAAATCAAGATACCCGACTGCGCTTCCACTGATTTGGACAAAAAAGCCTTTTACTTTTTCGCCACTTGCGGTGGTTGCTCAGTCGTTCGGTAATTTTACTTCTTTTATCGACGTTGTCAAGGCATCGATTTGTTTTTGTCCAACAAATACACGGTGCTTGTCAACCGTCTATTTTGTGTTTACAGGGGCTAGCTTCCCCCACCCTCTGTGCCTCAAACTCTCTGTGTTTAAAACCAACTCGGCACAGCCTCCTCACACGATCAATTGTCGTGTTTCGTCGTTTACATCCCCTGCCTAACGTCACGTTGAGCTTCTACTAGGGGACACATCCGCGCAACCGTCGGAGGTAAGCTCCGACATGTTGTTGGCGGCTCGGATCAGTTCCACGATCTCAGTGATGATTCTGTCAAATCTTTTAGTGACAGTGCTCCTAGCACAGCGTTACCGGTATCGCAGATGAGGCAGCATCATTCGCCGACAATGAAGGTGAAGATTTCTCCCTCTGGGTCTGTGATCCCGACATACTCTTCCCCACCGACCCAACAGCCGCCATGATCGATTATAAACAGGTGTGCCCCTGAAAGGCGATCCCGAATGGCCTCGGAATCCACCATGAATGGGGCAACGATTGGCTCGGGCGCGGCAGACACTCGAGAATCGTACTTCTGAGCAAGCTGATATGCTTCGTCTCTTGTCATTTTCCTCTGTAGAACCGTGTTGTTAAGCCAACCTAGCACAAGGACATTTTAGGGAACAGACCAGAATTTCCCTGCAATTTGAATGACAGCAAAAAGCCGAGTCATTCAGTCCCATTGTTAGACGCCTGCCCCCTAATTTCCCCTGTCCCCTAATTTCCCCGGACACACCTATCCCCCGCGCGCCCCCCCTGATTTTCTTTCTGCGTGAAAAAGATTGGCTTTTGTTCTATCACCGATAGACGTCTTTTCGATGGCCGATGGCAACAACCAGCACAAGAAGCCGTGCGTCATGAATCTCGTAAATCATGCGGTAGCAACCTGACCGAATGCGCCAAGCTGGACGACCGGAAAGCTTTTTACAGCCCGCAGGTCGGGGTTCGGCTGCAAGCCTGCGGATTGCCGCAATAATTTGCGCCTGTTGCGTAGGTTCTATCTTTGCGAGCTGTTTTTGGGCAACTCGCAAAATTTCGATCGAATAGTTCACGCCTTCCCATCCGTCTGGATTTCTCGAACCGCCTGCTCGAACGAGATGATTTCTGAACGCTGCTCTTTGACCGAATCGTAAGCCCGAATATCATCGAGTTCTTCGAGATCCTCAACGATCCGATCCCATTCAATCAAAGGCAATAACACTGCCTTGCGTTCTTGTTTTTCGTCTACAACATATTCTAGATGTAAATTCTCCATAATATCACCTCAAGGATAGTGGATTCAAGGTCGATCACAATTCAACATTCTTGTGTGACCCAACGATCCCGTTAAGTCCTTTGCACAGCAAAAACACAATGCAATGCCGTTGAGAGAAATGATGGCACAAAGACAACGGCGGCGCAAGGGATAAAATGTTGTTGAACGGAACCGCGCTGGGGGCATTGATACCGCTATGGGGTTTAAATGGCCATCGGCGGATTGTTCATTGGCGATGCAGGTGCCGCCGACATGCAAGGGAAGACGCTTCGCAGGCCTTGCAGAGAGTTTTCCGGCGGTGCGGATGGGCCGCGTTTTCAGACGCCTGTCCCGAATTTTCTAATTTTCTCCGCAAATCCAAGAACCGAGTCATTCAGTCCCGTTTTCAGACGCCTGACCCCTAATTTTCCGCGTTCCCAGCCTGTAACGACGCCATTGCACACCCTATTGATCCCGATTCCGATACCGATATCGATTTCGACTTCCTTTCGGCACTCCCATACCCACACACTCCCACACTCTTTTCGCTGCCCCCCTGTGACTGACCGATTACAGTCGCTAGTAAGAAGAATACCCCAACCGTAATCGTAATCCCTCATCATTCCAATCTCTGTGACTCAAACTCTCTGTGTTTAAACCCAACTCGGCACAGCCACCTCCCCGCAAACAGAGGATTGCCCCCCAGTAAAATGAATGCCACAACATCATTATCCGTGCGCGCGCTCTTCATCCTCGGTAAACATCCTTGCGGTGCTGAACACGCAGAATCAGTACGTCGGCATCCATGATTGCAAAGATGACCCTGTAATCACCGACGCGGAACTTGCGCAAACCAGCGAAAGGTCCAGTGAGGGAGGGGAACTTCTCAGGATCCTGAGCGAGTTCCGTGTCGATCTTGTCAAGGATTTGCATCGCCTGTTGTTTACTGATGCGCTTGAGATCCTTCGCGACCGACTTTTTGAAAGTGATGTTATAGGCCAAGGGACTTCCTCATATCCTTGCTGGAAATGACGGGGTCGGCCTTGTCGCGAAGTCGGTCGATGGCCACTTGAAGGTCAGCGAAATCATCAAGATAGCTTTCCACCGCCTTCTGAACCACGAAGGATCTGGACCTTTCTGTCTCATGGGCCACTCGACCGAGAGCCTTGACGACATTCTCAGGTAAACGGACTGATATTGCTGTGCTCATAGAACTTCTCCATTTCTCTGTAATACAATGTACACAATGCTTACAATGTCGTCAAGGGTATTGTTTATGGGGCCAAACTATGCGTCAGTTGCCGAGAACGGACGGGAAAGACTTGCGAAACTCAAATCAGACACCTTCTTCCGAATGCAAAAACATTTTTTCCAAAAACACTCCGCCTCTGCTGTCTCGGAAGTTTATTCGCCGTTAAGTCCTGCCGTCAAGTTTTTTCGACCGATTTCAAAATTTTCCAAGGTTCATGGTTACCCTTCCATGGGACCGCAGGGCGCACTGGGATCGAACGCTTGTATCGGCGATTTGGAGTGCGGTGGCAAGCGTAGCGCGACACCGCTTTGGAATCGGCTATCAGTTGACCAAGAGCGGCGTCGCTGGGAATGCGCACGGAACCTCTGGAGTTTGAGTGGCTCCACGTCTCTTTCCCGTAGCGACGAAGAAGTCGTCGCCCTTGCCGAACGCGGCAAGTGGGTTACCTTCCCCTGTCCCGTCCGTCCGAACGACAAAGTGTTTTTTGTTGGGCTCATTTTTTTCATTTTCAAAATGGACACTCATCAACAACAGGGGGAGGAACAGCTTTCGGAGCAGACCGCTTCTTATCAATTGCCTCCAGGAAGCGAACTGCGCTTGCGACATTATTTACGATAAGGATACTTTCTTCGTAATTCAATATAGTATTATCGTGCGCTAAACTCCGATTATTTCGAACGTCATTGAATGATTCCATCAAGGAGATGGAGAACTTCAGAATTCTATCTGCCATTTCCGACTCAATCTCACCGTTCTTTCTCAAAACCTTAACCAACTCTCCAAATATGCTATGCAACGCCTTCTCCGTCTCAAACACAATCCCCCTGCTCTCTCCCATACTTCGCACGTAACGCATTACATACGTATGTAACCTATCCAATGCGGACTCTGGCTGATTCCGCTCAATGCTTTCTCGAATCGAGCGGACTAGAAACGAAAATGTCTTATCGTCTTCGCGTGGCTTTAGGCCCTCCAACACCGAGGAGTCGCCACCTTCATTCAATCGCCTGGCAATCTTTTCATATTCCTCTAGGAGAATTTTGTCTTCCGGAGATTCCTTCTGGAAACTTATAAAACTGCGAGTTTTCCAATATTCGATAAACTCAGTGACGAGCTTTCCGACCACGACATCTGGTTCTAGCTCCCAAAAGGAGCGAATCAACTTGGCCTTTGAGTCTCCGTTCTTCTTGTATTTTTCATCGTAGATATCAACGCCGAGGAACTCGTATACGAAATCGCTTAGTGTCCGATTGCTGAAGTCCAGAACGTATCCCCCGACATATTGAGGAATTTCTCGAGCTTAAGTTTTTCGTGACGTGTCAAAGTGCTCATTTGTTTTTTCTGCGCAACAATTAGCGTTTTACCCCTTGCGCGGCAAAAACACCACGCAAAGCCGTCGAGAGAAAGGATGGCACAAAGACAACGGCGGCGCAAGGGATAAAATGTTATTGAACTGAACCGCGCTGGGGTCGTCGTCTCCGCTATGGGGTTTGAATGACCTTCGGTGGGTCATCACCTTGCACAGCAAACACCTCCAGCATCCGCTGTTGAGTGCTCGGACCTAGCCCCCCTTGCCGCCGCCACGGGAGATCGTCTACGCCCTCGACAAGCAAAATGCGCCTTATGAATCCCATTCTCTTCTCCGCGAAGCGGTTTCGTTTCAACATCACGAGTGAGCGGACCAAGTGAGGTGCGCAAAGCGCGGCTTACTTGGGTACATGTCGACTCGATTGCTGGCCTCTTCATGTGCATCATCCAACATTCATAATAACCCATACGACCAGCCATGTGAAAGCGAGTGATCCCCCGGTAGTCGCCAATATCACTGAAAGACAACCCTTCCCTTTGGGTGGGCTCGATGGGTTGCGTCGCAATTCGGGGACGGATTCCCCCTGCTTCAGTAGATCAGGCGCAACGGTGTATACTGCCACGGCCATGAGATCATATTCCGTGGCTCCGTCCTTGGATTCCCATCCCTCACCCCAGCCTTGAGCGTCGCCGTACTCCAACGCCTTTCGCATGATTGCTTTGGTCGGCTTCTTGACCGGCATCATGGATCGGCTGTCGGGATCGCCGAAGAGCCATTCCAGCGCATCTTCAACACGGGTGTTAAAGTCATCTTCCTTCTCGTCGAGTTCCTCAATGTATGCTTCGGCACGCCAGTTGTTAATGGCTTTGGACGGATCTCCACCTCGTTTTACGATCTTGTTGAGTTGAGCCTTGGTAGCAGGCTTTCCTTCTTCCGGATCGTTGTCCATCTCCTTTCCGGACAACAACTCGTTTGCATCAAGAAATGAGATTCCGGCGGGCAACTCAATCCCCAGTTCGGCGGCCGTCTGTTGTTGCGACTTTGTCGCACGGGCCGTGTTGATTAGACTGCTGTATACGGCCTCGGCTTCACGCTTCGTTTTCGGGACTGTGCCACCCAATTCGGTGATTTGGTTTGCGAGCGATTTGGTAGGCGGCTGTTCGCCATCCAACTCTTCAATCAGTTCACTAGCTTTTTGGGCAGACAGCGATTTTGGTATAGATGCCCCCAAGCGCTTCAAATAGTCGAGTTGCTTCTTTGTCGCTGGCGCTTTCGACCGTAGCTTCTCGATCAGTTCGGATGCGCTTTCCTTTGTGAGCCCCTTCTTTGGGGAACCGCCGAGGGCCTCAATGTATGCGATTTGTCTTTCTGTAGCAGGTTCAGCCATGCCGAAGCTCCCTTTGTTGAATTATTTCAGAAGTCCTGTGAGTCCGCCCACTGCGCCGCCGACAACCGCCGCTGTGAGCGGATGCTCCAAAAATGACCGAAGCCGGGACTTTGCCTCTGCCTTTTCCTCTGCCGTGCCAGGGCTTTGCTCAAGGCGTTCAATCACCTGTTTGAAGGAATCCACGATGCTCTGCGTGTTATGGTCGCCAATCTGGAACCCTTGGGAGTTCGAGATGGAAATATTGGTGACAGGAGGCTCCTTGTACTGGACGAGTGAGCCCTGCTTCTGGACATGCAGCGCGAAGCTTGGAGGGATGGCTTCCAAACCTTGGGAGAACTTCACATGGACGATGTCGTACCGTTCAGCTTTCCCGTTCGGTAGTGGACGGTCGATGAGGTCACCCTCCGACACATCGAGTTGGTCATCGAATATCCTGAACGTGTCTGAAGAGAAAGCGGCTTTCAGCGGGCCGGTCGTGCGTCCGTCATGGTGGCGAATGACGATCGTATCTCTGCATAGCTCCTCGAACGGATCCATTTTGTGTCCTCCTCTTGGTCAACGATTAGCGTTTTATCCCTTGCGCGGCAAAAACACCACGCAAAGCCTTTGAGAGAAAGCATGGCACAAAGACAACGGCGGCGCAAGGGATAAAATGTTGTTGAACGGAACCGCGCTGGGGTCGTTGACACCGCTTCTGCAGTCAGAACATCACCGAGATGCCTGCTCCGTCACAGAGATCATTCTCTTAGGGTCGTCTCAGCCGCCTCTGATGGTCGGCATATCCTCTGCTGTCCAGTGGAAAACACATAAGATGCAGAGTCCCCCCCAGCAGCTTAGTCCAACACATGCTTTCTATGTGCGCTTCGGCACATTGAAAGCTATTTTTTGTTAGGCACTGCCTTCCGCTCCGGGGTTGATGAAGCCCTTGGCCTCGCCAAACTTACTAATAGCCATAACGAGATCATTCGAAAATAGAAACAAGCACCACAATATTTCGGACATCTCTGCAACAGAAAATGAGAGCCGTTCGCCTATGGCAAAGGCCTTTTCACTTTCCTCAGCCCTCACACATAGCGTGCTCCCTTTTTCTACTGTTCGCCCAATTACTAGCGGGTGCTCACCGTCCTCATCTTGCAGGAATGTATGAAGTCTTGACCAGCTAACCCTCAATGAGCCCTCTTTGTTGGTGTCCCTGTCACTTACGACGCCGTTCCTGTGAACGTAGCAATTCCGTGCGATGTTGATGCTGAGTATTTGTTCTTTATATGAGTCCTTAACTCCTATTTCGTGAGTGAGGCATATGTGGTCTAGCTTGTCCGGAAGTCCTAGGCGATGAAATCGGTTTCCGCCGTCTAGAAATAGACTATTCCACTCGCCATCTGAAATAGGCGTACCACCTTTCTGTTTCTCTACCAACTCCCAGATGGACAACACTCTATGCACGGACTCTAAATAGACGCCAATACTTTCAATTGCATCTCTAAATCCATTTGACAAAACCCATTCAGAATATCGTACCCGAAATGTTTCTTTATCCAGTCGTAGTTTACTAAATGACCATTTGATATCCGTTGGCAATGCAAGATTCTCTGGTTCGACGTCAGTTTCGGCCTCAAGACCAGTGGCAACGAGACAAATTACTTCTTGGAGCGACCGTTGTAGCTCGCCCCGCAGTCCATTCAGGTTAACATTTACGTTGAGAGTCTGCGTTGCCATTTGTGGAAGTGCCTAACGTTAAACTTGAGCCTGAGTGGATTGTACTTCAATTTTATCAACAGGCGTTGTCACGATAGGCTCCAAGTTCGATGATTTTTATCGTTCAATTGTAACTGGAATCGGCCTGTATGATGGCTGATCGATTTCGACTTCCCCTGAGACATCAACATCCCCATAGACTTCTGTTCTTCCTCCTTTGATATGAACAAGAGGAGCGTTCCATTGAGAATCCTTTAAACGCTCTGGACGTTCACGGTCTTGTTCAATATATGTATCGGAATATCTGGGAATAGAGGAAAGTGATTGGTGGATTTTGAATAAGAGAGCGGTTGATATAAGCAATAAAACGAAAAATGCAGACTGAAGTATGGTTGATATGTTTTTCATATTATTTCCTGTATCGAACGATCAGCGTTTTATCCCTTGCGTGGCAAAAGCACCACGTACCACTGACGAGAGAAAGTGTGGCACAAAGACAACGGCGGCGCAAGGGATAAAATGTTGTTGAACGGAACCGCGCTGGGGTCGTCGATACCGCTATGGGGTTTGAATGGCCTTCGGCGGATTGTTCATTGGTGATGCAGGTGCCGCTGACATGTGCGGGAAGGCGCTTCGCATGCCTTGCAGAGAGTTCCCCAGCGGCTCAGGTGGGCCCTGGATGCCTGTTTTGAGCTGGCGAGGCATGGCACCGCCGCCGCGTCCGGGTGGGACGCGTTGAGGGTGCTTCATACGCCTGACCCCTAATTTCACCCATACGTCGCGTAATCGCGCGGTCAACGCCCCACGACATTTCGCGACAAAACGTCCGTCACCGATAATCCAAGGCCCGACTCATTCAGTCCCGTCTTTTGACGCCTGAACCCTAATTTTCCCCTATCAGGCTACCAGTTTTATTGAGCCTACCTCTTCAAATTATTAATCGTACATCCTGTCCACCGACTTTGTCTTATAAAGTTTGATTACCACCCAAATATATGCAATCAAAGAAATTATCCTGCTTATGTTTGTCAGGAGAACAAGCGGGCTTCCGTATATAGGTGTGATAACACCCCCAATGAATTCGAGAATACAAAGAAGGGCAAAGGAACACAAAAACAATATTGATACAATTCTCGCGTTTTTCCATAAACGGATTGTAGCCGCAACAACAAACAACACACCTACTATTAGCGATATTGCACCTACGACTGGTGGGAATACCAGATTACCGTCACGTTCACAGCCGAATATTATAAGCTGCATGTAGTTAAATATGCCATAAGTTGCGATTGCTTTATTGGATGTAAGACCTTCCAACAAATTTTTAACTACATGCTCTACAACCCAACACAGCATACATAAACCTAAATATGCCAAGAATACAATCGTGTACAGATTCGAAATTGTCCCTGGGTTGTCCCGAGCAAAAATAGCCCAGTACACTTCTGATCCACCGGGAAAGATAAGCGTTATTACAGCGGCAAAGAGCCCTTTAACTCTATATGCAATACCTACCGCCCATAGGTGTATTATTATACCACCGAATGCGAAGCCGAGTGCTAAAACTCCCATGAGCAGTTGACGGCCAACATCCACGATCACATTTCTTCGACCTTTAGAAAATCTTTCTCCGTTATTTGCATGATTAGACGGTATTACGGGAGCGGCCCCTTTTTGAGGATTTCTACTTCTTTGCAACATGGCCCTTATTTGTTCTTCAGGTGATGTGTAAGACTTTGTCTGATCTTCAACCTCTTCTACCTCTGGCTCTGCCTTCGCCTTTGGCTTTGGCTTCCTTCCCTTCTCTCTTTGCGCTACGGCCCCTTCTAGCGCGTTCTCGACCTTGAGTGCTGTCTCTGTCGGCTTAACGGTTTCGGACTCTGGAATCGCAACGCTAGTGGCCTGTTCTGACGGCCTTGGCTCTCTCTTGCCGAATAGCGTAAACAATTCGGCCTCGTTTTCCTCTTCTGTCTGTTCGGAGGCGGCTTCTTCCACGGGCGCGGCCGCCTTGCTGAGTTCCCCCGCTTTCTTCAAAAACTGCTCATATTCCTTCTTGGTTTGTTCACGGGCAAGGTAAGCGGCCATAGCCGGGGCATCATCTGACAAGTCCAACATCTGCGTTATCGGCGTCGTGTAGTCCCCCGCCGCCATCCGACGCTCCATTTCCTTCACCGCCGCAAGGGCGCGCTTCCGTTGGGCATCACGCGCTCGCTTGCTGGGGTTCTGGAGTTCGTAGAGTCGCGCCACTTCATCCTTAGCGTTGTCACGCTGATACTGCAACTCCGCAAGGCGTTCGCTGTAGGGAAGCTCCGTGCGCTCGTTGCTCTTAAACTTTCCGCTCTTGGCGTCGATAACACGCTGATCCCAACGAGCAAGAATCTTCTCCTCTTGCCTTATGAGAATTGCAAGCGTCTCTTCTTGCGTCAACGGTGCCTTCGGAAACGCCTCGGCGTAACGCTTCCTAACGTCTTCGAGTTGCGCCTTCTTCTTTTGATATTCAATGTCGCCTTGATCAGTAATCCCGTTCTCGCCCTGAAAACGCTCCTCGTGAAGTGCAATCGCCCGTTCCATGTCGTCTATCTCGTTCTGCATCCAAGTCTTCTTGGCGTCGAGAGGAGAGGCAATGTCGGTAGGGTTTTTATCTCCCGAGAAGGTGACATTCTTCATCAAGTCGTCGAGTTCCTTCTGGTAGGTTCTCGCTTCTTGACTTGACGAAAATCGGGGTGCGCCAATCTTGTGTGGACGAACGCCCTTCTCGGCATCGTTGATCTTGCTGAGAAGTTGCGCCTCTTGTCGGTATGCGGCAATGATTTTCTTGATCTCGTCGGTGCTGAGTACCCCAGGCTCCTTGATGTAACTGTCGTACACATCGCGGGTTTGCGCGTCGGTGGCGTTGATCCCGGATGCACGTACAAGCTTCCCTACATTCGGCAACGCCTCCTTAAACCCATTCACGCCGTTCTCCGCCTGCTCACGGAACATGTCCTTCAAACTCACTTCGGAGAGATTCGTCGCGGTCTTTGATCCCTTGCCTTTCGGGATAACACGGCTTGCCAACGTCTCGGATTCCGCCTCCTCAGCGATGCGTGACTGGGCATTGGCGGCAATCTTCTTTGCCGCCGACATTATTTGGCCCATCTCGTCTTTCGAGATTGCCACATCGGCGGCCTTTGAGATTGCGTCTGCGACGTTCGCCGTCCCGCGAAGGATGTACGCCGCTCCGAGCTTCGACAACGCTAGGACGCGCTCAGGATTGACGCCAGAAGCCATTTGCGAGTTGAGCTTCTTCATCGAGTCGAGAAATTCCTTCTCCAACTCATCGGCGTATTCCCTGCTCTTCTTGGCTATGGTTTTTGCAGTGGAAGCAACCTTTTCTCTGAAGGTCTTATTCTTCTTCCCGGTAGGAGTCTTGCCGCCGTCGATATAGTACCATTTCATTTTAGCCCTTTCCCTTTAAGCATCAACCCTCATACGCGCAAGGCATGCATTCGCATCGCTGAAATCACGCCTCATGCCAGTGTCTTCCTCCACGAAAAGTGGTTCCTCATCTTGATTCATCGTGTCCTTCAGTCCGTGTTGAAAATGGATGCCAAAAAGAGGCGACGAGAATGACAATGGATGCCACGTTCACAACCATCCACACAATTCGTCCAAGGTGAACGCGGAGAATGGGATTGTAGATTCCTGAGCAAATGGCGAAAAGCAGGAGCCAGCCGGAGACACCTGCCCGGTGTGAGGCCACCGCAAGATAGATAAAGACAGCGCACACAACCCACCGTAGAAGAACGTAATACCCGTATGGATTCATCGGAACGAATGCCCACAGAAGCATGGCAATGATAGCCAGTCTCAAGGGTTTGATCCACGGTAGTGCTGTTTCTGGTTTCATCATGGTCTCATGTCCACCGAATAGCGTTTTATCCAATTCATGTAATTGTAGAACGGTTCAGTATTAAGAGCAAGCCGGTTTTTGCACATCCAGATAAAATGTGTTGAACGGAGTAGTATGGGAGCATCTGTTGTTTGAGTAGCCCCATGTTTTTCCGCCACACCATATATCGGTCAGGAAGCCAGTAAGTATAAGCTTTCACAAAAGAAAGAACCGCCTCAAAACAGAGTTGTTACTCCGTGATAGCGGGTCTATTCAAGCATATTATTAACCCTTCTTATCGCATGATAGCCCTTATGCGGGCCGCTCGCTCTTCCAAATTCTGAGCCTCCTTTATTCGCTTGGTAACTCGATATAATGCTACCAGATTATTCAGGCGGGTGGGCAACATCGGGATGGTCGGGGCCGAGGGCCTTTTCCATGATGGCCTGCGAACGCTTGTAGAGCGGCTCGGCTTTAGCATCATCGCCTTGGATGGCGTATATGCTTGCCAGATTGAATAGGCTCCAGGCCACAGCAGGATGGTCGGGGCCGAGGGCCTTTTCTCTGATGGCCAGAGAACGCTTGTAGAGCGGCTCGGCCTTGGCGTAATCGCCTTGAGTGTAGTATATGAATGCCAGATTGTATAGGCTCTGGGCAACAGCAGGATGGTCGGGGCCGAGGGCCTTTTCTCTGATGGCCAGAGAACGCTTGTAGAGCGGCTCAGCTTTAGCATGGTTATCTCGCTCGTGCTGCACGACTCGCCCGATTTGAGCCAGAGAACGCTTGTAGAGCGGCTCAGCTTTAGCATCGTCACCCTGGGTTTGGTAGAGCATCGCCAGATAGTTTAGGCTGTCGGCCACCTTGGGATGGTCGGAGCCGAGGGCTTTCTCAGAGATGTCCAGAGAACGCTTGAAGAGCAACTCGGCCTTGGCGTAGCCGCCTTGGATGTCGTATGTCCCCTCCAGATTATTCACAACATCGGGATGGTTGGGGGCGAGGGCTTTTTCATAGATGTCCAGAGAACGCTTGTAAAGCGACTCGGCTTTAGCATCGTCGCCATGGGTGCAGTATATGAATGCCATATTGTATAAGCTCCGGGCCACAGCAGGATGGTCGGGGCCGAGAGCCTTTTCTCTGATGGCCAGAGAACGCTTGTAGAGCGGCTCGGCTTTAGCGAAATCGCCTTGGATGTAGTATATGAATGCCAAATTGTATAGGCTCCGGGCAACATCGGGATAGTCGGGGCTGAGAGCCTTTTCTCTGATGGACAGAGAACGCTTGTAGAGCGGTTCGGCTTTGGCGAAATCACCTTGAGTTTTGTAAAGTTCCGCCAGATTCTCAAGGCTGGTGGCCACAGCAGGATGGTCGGGGCCGAGGGCCTTTTCTCTGATGGCCAGAGAACGCTTGTAGAGCGGCTCGGCTTTAGCGAGATCGCCTTGGATGTAGTATATGAATGCCAGATTGTATAGGCTCTGGGCAACATCGGGATGGTCGGGGCCGAGGGTCTTTTCTCTGATGGACAGAGAACGTTTGTAAAGCGACTCGACTTTAGCATCGTCGCCTTGGATGTAGTATATGGGTGCCAGATTGCATAGGCTCTGGGCAACATCGGGATAGTCGGGGCCGAAGGCCTTTTCTCTGATGGCCAGAGAACGCTTGAAGAGCGGCTCGGCTTTAGCATCGTCGTCCTGGATGTAGTATATGAATGCCAGATTGTATAGGCTCTGGGCAACATCGGGATGGTCGGGGCCGAGGGCCTTTTCTCTGATGGCCAGAGAACGCTTGTAGAGCG
>CAZKJH010000107.1:0-13645 GCA_964553035.1 uncultured Lentisphaerales bacterium
CCATCTGGGTGGAACCCTGTCGGCTCTTTCGCAGGACAGTACTAGCGACTAGTACTCTGTACAGCGCGTATTGGTAAGACAAGATTACAAGATTTACAAGATTAAGTTCTTGGTTTCAATATTGTTAATCCTAAAAGCGTAGGTTGACTTACCTCAATTCGAGCAATCGCCTCAGTGGTAACAGGATACCGCTGTTGTGTTCAACTGTCGCGCAGTTGAACACTCTTCTTGCAACGTGTTGCCGCTGAGGCGATTGCAATGCGCGAAGTTGTCAACCTACGCTTTTAGGTTAATCATGTACTCTACCTGAAAATTACCGTCATTTCTGCCTGTACAATGTACTAGCAACTAGCGACTAGCAACTGTAATCGGGCAGAATCACGGGATATTTAAGTGCCAATCGCAGGGTCTCGCGCACGCACTCGAGACGGGAAAGCACGGCGGTGCGCGCGTACTTCCACGGCGACCCTGCCCCATCCCTGCTACCCACCATGGGCTGATTCGCTCGGCTCCCAAACGGTTGGAATGCTGGGCTGACGCCTCAGAACACCGATTGCACTCGACCCTTTTGCTTCTAGCCGGCTAGACCCGTGAACGGTTACGAAAAAAAATACGCCTGCCGCAGGAAGCAATCCTGCGGCAGGCGGTATGTGATACGTGTTGTTCGAAGAACTATTACCGATCCACTCGGAGCTTGAAGAACTGCGCATCATCCGTGAAGGGCAACGTCACCGTGTTTTCGATAGACCTGTCATCGTCTCGCGTAGAAGGGATGCCTTGGTAGTCTGGATCTGGATGAGGCTGCCATTCCTCAAGGTCTTGACTGACCATGATGGTGTAGACCTGCCCCCAGTCGTTGTTCCACGTCAGCGTGATTCCATCGGTTCCGATAGAGATTTGAAGCGTTGTTGCTGCAAGCCAATAGTACAGCGATCCATGGTTGTCTCCATTGGAGTATTCGGGAATTTCGTCATCGGGATCGACAAGCACAACCACTCGGTAATGCCCTGAGACTGCTTGGGAAATAAGTCCCTTGAATGTGAATACCTTTATCTCACCGGGAATGAACGTGCCCAGTGCGAAAGTGGCTTCCGGTACTTCCTCTGGATCGGCATTCGTTAGCGAATGACTAAGGTCGACGAGGTAGAGGTTAATTTTTCCACGCGTAGAAGTTTCATCGCCTCTGTTTTCAACTTTGACACTGACAGAGAAAACTTCACCCGTCGTTGTTGGCTGAACCATGAACCAGATGTTTGTGCCCTCTGCGATTCCAAGGTCGGCTTTGCCCGTTGAGGTTGGAGGCGTATTAGGATCTTCTGGATTCTCAGGATCCACGGGGAGGGTCTCATCATAGAACACCACCGCTGCGATGTCGCTGGCCGTTAGGGTAGAGAACCCATCAATGCGCGATCCATCTGCGTTGGAAGGCTTCGCCACGACCGAAGCCGTGTAGACGGTGTCTGTACCCATATTGTGGATTGTCGTTTCGACGAAGGCAACGCCATTAGGAGCCAAGTCGTCTAGATTCACAACGCTGCCATCCACCTCTGTGAGGGTAATCGAACGGAGCCATGAAGACCCTGTGTTGATCACGGTCTGACGAACAAGGATGTCTGTCGCGGATGCAATCTTCAGCACATAGCCATCGTGGGCATCGTTTGCAGTTGTCACGAGCCGAACAGAAGGATACGTTGGGCAATCAAAGACGTTCATCGGGAAGTTGTGGAACTCGAAACCCGTGGATGTCGTCACGTTTCCGCCAAAGATGCCAACACCCTGCACAGAACCACCAGAGAAAGTGGCGTTCGCAACAGATGCCAGCACGGATCCTTCATGTGTAAATGACGAGACCGTGATGGTCTCGGCATCAACATAATGGATCAAGACTTGGTTCGGTGTCATGCCGACCGGGAGCTTTGTCTGACCTCCTGAGATGTTAACGTATAATCCTCGGATGTTAATGATGACCGTACTCTCTACTGGGACGTTGATCGTTCGGTCTATTGCAACGGCACCGCTCCACTGTTCCGCAGTGATATCGAAGATGTTCCGCTCTGGATCGTCTCCAACGAGGAACAGACTGCCGTCTACGGTGTTTGTCTTCGCAACAACACCGCGCTCGGCCCAAACACTCACACGTGCGGAAACCTCATTAACCTTCGCTAGCATCTCCTCGCGTGTCAAGCCCGAATGATCCTCCGGAACGTTTCCGGTGGCATCAAGGGTTACGGGGGTTACGTGACGCACAGCATAAGGCTGGTAAACTCGGTCAAAACCGCTGTAGTTACCGCCATAAACGACGTTGCCGTTAATTCCCTGTGGGCCGATATACAAATCGCCACCTACGATCAGAGCGTCATCGTAAATGCCTGCGACGGGCATGGGCGAGCTTTGGCTTTCAACATTGTTGTGACCAACGCTGTAGCCAGCTGGAAGTGAAGCATTGCCCCACACGAGCAGGTTGCCTTCTGTATCGCCACCAGTGACGTTGAGATTGCCAAAGATCACCGCATTGAAGGGCTTACCAAAATCTAGCAATTCGCAGATCGTCGGATCTGGCGTCGGCGTTTCGGGGGTTACCTCAACAACAGCATCGTCGGTATCTGAAACTTCAGTCAGCGCGACTAAAACCGTCCCCTCGGAATCTGTCGGGGTTGCCACAACTGTACCAATGTTGGTTACACTCTCGGAGAGAGCATTCGTCGTCGCATAGAGTATCGCCGTCTCATTCGGAGCCAGCGGTCCAGTGACAGTTCCAATGTAGAGGAGCTTATCGTCGTTAACAATCAAATCCTTGAGGTAGGTCTCGCCAATGTTTTTCAGGACGTAAGTGTAGAGCACATCAGCGGAGCCGATAAAGCTTAAGACCTGGCCATCTGGGGCATCCCCTGCCGTCTTGACGATTTCAACGCCGGCGGTCAACAGGACGAAGCCTGCATCACGGGTATTATCTGCGACACCCGGTTCGAGCGTAAACTCGCTCGTGCGGCCTGTTGCGAGATCAAGATCGCTGTCAGCGTCATCGCCCCCTACGTCCACAGCAGTCGGTCGGTAGCCAGGCAGAGTCGAGAACCCGACTTGATAGCTGCCTTCCAGCAGATCGACAAAAGCATATTTCCCGTCCGCATCTGTCGTCATCGAGGCAACCACAACGCCGTTCGTGTACAGCACAACCGCCACGCCAGCTAAACCGGGTTCGCCCGCATCCTGTATGCCGTCGCCATTGAGATCCACCCAGACGAAGTCACCAATCGAGGAGTACGGGGTCACTTCAACCCGAGCATCATCGGTATCCGTAACATCCTCAAGGCCATCCAGATCCGCACCCGCCTCGTCGGTTGGGGTCGCAGTAACGGTGGCCACGTTGATAACGCTGGCGGAAATCGCTGGTGCCGTCTTCGTCACCGTTTTCGTTGCGCCCGGAGCGAGCAGTCCATCAATCGGTTCGATCCCACCGAGCTTATCGTCTTCAAGGCTAGAGATCGAGAGGTACGTTTCTCCCGTGTTCTTTACCACGTAGGTGTAGGTGACAGCGGCAGAACCGTTGATTATCAAGGTTGTGCCATCAGCAGCATCTCCGGCCGTTTTGACGACTTCAACGCTTGCAGTCGGTCGGTAGAATCCAGCATCGCGCGTGGTGTCGTTGACACCCGCTCCTAGTTGGAAGCTCGCTGTGAGGCCTGTCGCATCAATATCGCTGTCGGCAGAGTCTGCCCCCACATCGCGAAGCGTAGGCCAGTAGGTCGATGTCGGCGTAAACTTGAGAGCGTAGTCGCCTTCGAAGAGGTTTCCAAAGGTGTATTCGCCATTCGCATCTGTGGACGTGGTTGCCACAACAGTTCCGTTGGCATTAAGAAGCTGGACAGTAACACCAGCGAGCGCCGGCTCACCAGCATTCTGCACACCGTCCTTGTTGAGGTCGTTCCAGACGAAGTCGCCGATGGAGGAATAAGGAATGATAACGACCGAGGCATCGTCCGTATCCCTAACCTCTGTGAACCCAACAAGCTCATCGCCGCTGGAATCGGAAGGCTTGCCCGTCACCGTACCGACGTTGACAACATCTGCCGAAACGGCAATGGCCGTCTTGGTCAGCGTCGCCGACTCGCCTGGGGCGAGGGGGCCTTCGATCGTTCCGATAGCATCAAGCTTGTCGTCCGTTACCACGAGGTTGGAAAGGTACGTGCTGCCGGTGTTTTTGACTGTGTAGGTGTAAACAACGTTGGTTATTCCCTGGAAGCTCAGCACCGTGCCATCAGGCGCAGCTCCAGCAGTCTTCACGATCTCGACGGAGGCATTCAGCCGGGTAAAGCCCGCATCGCGCGTCACGTCGTTAATTCCTGTACTCAGGGCGAACGCATCCGTTCGACCGGTAGTCGGATCTATATCACTGTCGGTGGCATCGCCTCCAACATTAGCTGTGGTGACAGCATAGCCGTATGGCGTCGTAAAGCCGAGCAAGTAGGAGCCTTCAAGCAGATTCTGGAAGAGGTAGTTTCCGTTAGCATCCGTGGTCGTGGTTGCCACGACAGTTCCGTTGGTATTGAAGAGCTGGACGGTCACACCGGCAAGCCCAGGCTCGCCAGCATCCTGAATACCGTCGGCATTGACGTCGATCCAGACTTTGTCGCCGATGGAGGAATACGGAATCACCTTGACGCTGGCATCATCGGTATCCGTGACGTTTTCAAGTCCATCCAAATCATCACCATTCGCTTCCGTCGGATTTGCCGTCACAGTGGCCACGTTGATTACATTGGCAGAAATCGCTGATGCCGTCTTCGTTAATGTTTCCGTTGCACCTGGGGCAAGCGGCCCATCAATCGTTCCGACTTCACCAAGCTTATCGTCCGTGACGACAACGTTCGAGAGATAGGTCTCGCCCGTATTCTTGACAACGTAGGTGTAGACCACATTAGAAGAGCCATAAACCGTCAGCGTCTCACCGTCAGCGGCATTCCCTGCTGTCTTGACGACCTCAACGCTTGCAACGAGAAGGACAAAACCGGCATCGTATGTGCGGTCAATAACGCCTGCTCCCAGATTGAAGGGGGCTATGACACCGTTGGCGTCAATGTCACTGTCCGCTGCGTCGTCGCCAAAATTGGCCGTTGTGGCCGTGTAGGACGATGGACGCGTGAACGCGAGAGAATAGCTGCCTGCAAACAGGTTGTTAAATCCGTAGCCACCATTGGTGTCGGTAGTCGTAGAAGCAAAAGCAACACCGTTCGTATAAAGTGTAACGGTAACCCCGGCAAGACCTGGTTCGCCAGCGTCTTGCACACCATCCTTATTCAGATCGTTCCAGACGAAATCGCCGATAAAGGAATATGGGACAACGACGACACTTGCATCGTCGGAATCTGTCACGTTACCGAATCCAACCAAATCCGTTCCGACGGAATCGGAAGGCTTCGCTGTAACCGTCACGAGGTTTACGACATCTGCCGAAATAGCAGTGGCCGTTTGGGTCAGCGTCGTCGTGGCACCAGGAGCAAGGGGTTCAACAATCGGCCCGATAGCACCTAGTTTGTCATCTGTCACCACAAAGTCATTCAAATAGGTCGATCCTGTGTTCTTGACGACGTAGCTGTAAACAACATCGCTTGTTCCTTGGAAGGTCAGTGCCGTGCCATCTGCTGCGTCACCGGCCGTCTTCATGACCTGCACGGAGGCTGCAAGTCGGGTATACCCTGCATCAACATCGGTTCGATTCGCGCCGCCCACAAGTGGGAACGGACTTGTTCGTCCCGTGTCCGTTGCGATGTCGCTGTTCAAAGCCGTGTTGCCGACATTGGCCGTCGTAATTGCATAACCATAAGGCGTTGTGAATCCTACAGAATAACTTCCCTCAAGAAGCGTTTCAAAGAGGTAGCCGCCGTTTGCATCCGTCGTTGTCGTGGCAATCTGAGTACCGTCCTTATAGAGAACAACGCCGACATTGGGAAGACCCGGCTCGTCGATGTCTTGAATACCATTGCCATTGAGATCCACCCAAGCGAAGTCACCAATCGAGGAATACGGGATCACTTCAACGCGAGCATCATCGGTATCCGTAACATCCGCAAGACCAGCCAAATCAGCACCAGCCTCATCGGTTGGGTTCGCCGTGACCGTGACCACGTTGATGACGTTGGTAGAAATCGCTGTCGCAGTCTTCGTCAACGTTTTCGTTGCGCCGGGAGCGAGCAGCCCATCAATCGGCTCGACCGCGCCGAGCTTGTCGTCCTCAAGGCTGGAGATCGAGAGGTACGTTTCTCCCGTGTTCTTCACAACGTAGGTGTAAGTAACACTGGCGGAACCGTTGATCGTCAGGGTCGTACCGTCAGCGGCTGCTCCGGCTGTCTTGACAACTTCAACACTGGCAGTCGGGCGATAGAAACCAGCATCGCGCGTGGTGTCGTTGATCCCCGCTCCTAAATTGAAGCTTGCGGTGACGCCAGCCGCATCGATATCGCTGTCTGTAGCGTCTGATCCCACATCGCGCGGCGATGCCCAATAGGTCGAGGTCGGTGTGAACTTCAAAGAATAATCGCCTTCGAAAAGATTCCCAAAGCTGTATCCGCCATTCGCATCTGAGGTGGTAGTGGCGAATTCAACGCCGCCCTTGTAGAGCGTAACTGCGAATCCAGCAAGACCCAACTCGCCTGCATCCTGTATGCCGTTCTTATTCAGATCGTTCCAAACGAAGTTTCCGATGGAAGAATAAGGAATAACCACAACCGAGGCATCATCGGTATCCGTAACGGGTGTAAAACCGGTCAAAGACGTCCCATTAGAATCGGAAGGTGTACCCGTCACCGTGCCAACATTGACGACGTCTTCCGAAACAGCGGTGGCCGTTTTGGTTCCCGTAGCCGTTGCTCCTGGGGCGAGGAGTGCTGGGGTCATTCCGATTATCCCGATCTTGTCATCATCCACATCAAGGTTGAGGTAGGTGCTACCGGTGTTTTTGACCGTGTAAGTGTAAATAACGTCGTTCGTACCTTGGAAGCTCAGCACCGTTCCATCTGCCGCATTATCGGCCGTTTTCACGATTTCCACGGACGCAGACTTACGAACATAACCGGCATCAATGTCGGTTCGATTGGCTCCGCCCACGAGTGGGAACGAGCTGGTAAGGCCCGTTGCAGCGATGTCACTGTCCTTGACATCATCGCCAACATTAGCCGTAGTGACAGAGTAGCCGTACGGAGTCGTGAAACCGACGGAGTAGCTTCCCTCAAGGAGATTTTCGAAGAGGTAGCCTCCGTTCGATCCTGTTGTGGTCGTCGCAACCTGCGAACCGTCTTTGTACAGCTTGACGGTAACACCGGAAAGCCCTGGCTCACTCGCATCTTGAATGCCGTTTGCATTGAGGTCAACCCAGACGAAATCGCCGATCGAGGCATAAGGAATCACGACAACCTTCGCATCATCCGTATCCGTGACGTTATCGAATCCGGGCAAGTCGGTACCGGTTGCATCGGTCGGATTGGCGGTTACCGTTCCAATGTTCACGACTGTTGCCGAAACATTCGTGGCCGTGAGCGTCAGCGTCGCCGTTGCGTTCGGGGCGAGCGGACCTGAGATTGTTCCAACATCACCGAGTTTATTGTCATTGACGTTCAGGATCGAGAGATAAGTCTCTCCCGTGTTCTTGACAACGTAGGTATAAACAACATTGGCAACGCCATTGATGGTCAGCGTGGTGCCATCGGCCGCGTTTCCTGCTGTCTTCACGATTTCGATGCCAGTCGTCGGGCGGTAAACGCCTGCATCAACTTTGCGATCAACCGTTCCGTAAGGAATCGTGAAAGCTGCAACAGTACCATCAGCCGCACCAGCATCACTGTCAACGGCATCGTTAGCTCCCATGTTTTGAAGCGTGAAAGCATAACCGGTGGGCGGTACAAATTTAACGCTGTAAGTTCCAGGGTTCTTATTCTCGAAGAGATAGTTGCCGTTAGCGTCTGTGGTCGTCGTTGCCGCAACGATTCCATTTTTCAGCAACTGGACGGTCACACCGACAAGGCCGAGTTCGCCAGCATCCTGGATACCATTGCGATTCGTATCAACCCACACACGGTCACCGATCGAGACCGGTATCGTGTCATAGAAGTTGTTTCCAACGGAGTCTTGCCCAAAGCCCAAAATCGCGCCGATCAGGTTATCGTTCGCGCCCACCATGTCCTTCGTGCTGACCCAGCCAGTTAAGTCCGTTTCGCGGACGGTGTAGCTACCCGGTAATAGACCCGTAAACGAATAGGAGCCGTCGGCTTGTGTTGTGGTCGTTGCCACAACCGTTCCGGATGTGTTGAGTAGCGAAACTGTCACGCCAAAGACAGGGGCGGTGTCATCCGAATCCACAATGCCGTCGCCGTTTTGGTCAATGAGAACGGATCCAGAAATGGAACCCAATTTAATTAGACCAGCGTCAACATCGAGCTTAAACTGCCCACCATCAAGTCGGAAGTCCTCAGTCGCATTCGGTGTCGCGCCAGTGCCCGCATCGGAGTCCTTATCTGCGGAACCTCCTTCATTAGGCTGGGTAAAGACGTATCCCGAAGGCGTTGAGAACTCGACGATGTACTGCCCCGGTCTCACACCGGTAAAGAGGTAGAAGCCATCACCGTCTTCGCCTGTCCGTGTGACAAATTCATACGGAACATCAAAGTCGTTTAAGGCCTGGGTTCCGTCCGCATTTAAGAGACGAACACTGACACCGTTCACACCTGTCTCGCCGGCATCCTGAATGCCGTTCATGTTGGAATCAAGCCAAACGTAATCGCCCACACGACCGCGGAGGGCATCAATGACACCGTTGGTGTAGGTTATTCCACCACTGCTGACGGATGCCTTGTTTTGAATACTCTCAAGACCCGAGTTCGCGTTAAAAGGCCCGACCTGAGTGTCGTAGCTAATATGCCAAGTACTGGCAATCGGAAGGAACCCGGGCAAGAGATAGCCGCCCGTTGTTCCAAGCGGGAACTTGGGATTCGCTGGGAGATCCGCGATCGGTGAAACAACGCCGTTCTTATCCGTAAAGGTCGTCGAGCCTAGAACGTATGAAACTGCCGCAGGAAGTACATCGCGAACGCGCAAGTCGGTGACCGGTTGACGACCAATATTTTCGATCAAGATGTCGTAGCGAATCACGTCATTTGGCGTGATATAGCCGTCACCATCACTATCGGCATGCAAGGTCGAGGTTTTCTGCATGAAGAACGCGGGAAGCGGTGGGATTCCTGTTCCGAAGTCAAGTCCGGGGGAACCCGGACTGGTATTTTCCGGGTCGGCACCCCAAGCGGCAGCAAGTTTAACGCCGTCTGCTACGGTATAGATCAAAACACCCGTCTGATCTCCAGAAGGATTGAATATCTTTTGACTGACAAGTTCTCTCAAATCATAGTAAGCATCGTACTTATTACCGTTCGCATCCACACCTGAAGCTGATCCGGTCGTTGGGTCGGAGTCGTAGTCTACGTAGACACGAACTTTTGTGTCTCCATTGCCGATCGGTGTAACCCAGACCGGAGAACCATTTTCGTTGGGGCTTGTTGAGGAGGTCGGATCACGGCCAATGCCGAGGCCAACGAGAACCTGCGGCGTGAGCGCATCATCGGGAATAAGGGCATAACCCCAGTCCCACGTCTGGTTCCCAGAGCCGTTCGAGTTTTCAGCCGTGCTATCGATTGCAGAGAGTGCATAGAAATTCGCTCCCGTAGTACTCTCGAAGCGAGCAGCGCAACCTTCGGTAAGCGTTACGCTGGCGTTACCATTGGCTGGCACATCCCAATCGCGCGTAGAAAGCGTAGTGGAACTAGACTTTTTGCGATAGGTTTGCCGAACGGTGATCGAAGATGCAGTGGGGTTATATAACCAGACCGTCGTTCCCGAAGGAGAGTCACCTACAGTCGTAGCAGAGGCAACGGGAGCGGTCAGTGCAGAAGTCCACGTGGAGGTAGGCAACAAGCGGAAGAAACGGCTTTCGTAGTTGCTACCGATATCGCCTGTTAGCAGGTCGACCTGCACCGGCTTGTTAGCAAGCACACGTCCGCCCACCCTCACGCCACCGTTAACAAAAACAGTCTCGCCTTCATTGATTGTGATAACCTGTTCGAACGTGCCGTTCCGGTCTGCATCTACTTTAACCTCTGTATTATCAGCACTGGCCATAATCATCAGGGCCGAATATTCAAACATCTGGTAGGAATCTGGAGAGTCGGTACCGACAGGACTTTGGAACTCTGTTCCGAAGAAAGCTGTATCGTAGACCTCGTTAGCCCCAGCCAGCAAGGTGTTGGATCCAGAGGCCCAGACTGCGCTCGTGACCGCAATCGGTTTAGTGGCACCTATTTTATCGCCAGCATCCCAGTCGATAACAGTTTGTCGAGTTGTCGAATTGACCGCGTTAGCAAGGATAATCACATCGCCAGCAGAAAGCACATCACTCGGATAGCCCGGAGGAAATCCATTGGATGGATCTCCATCGCCCCAGATCTGAGTTCCACCTAAATTTGTGGATGAGTAGAGGTTGTTCGGATTCGCGATATCACGATCATAACCGTTCTCCCACTGATCAAAGTAGATGAAAGTTCCATCAACGAATACGGCGAGCGAAATATAGATCTGAACGGGATCGCGAGGTACAGAAGAAATGACATTGAGAGCGGTGAGAAGGTTATCTTCCGGGATCGGAAGATAAAACGTCTGCGCGGGAGGACGATTCGTACCAAAGACTGGCAGATCAATATCGGCCGCGGACGCATTGTTATACAATGGCACCATGCCAAGGATCATCGAAAGAAGCATCGCTATTTTCGAAAGGCCTAAGCCCCACAGGGTTGTTTTATTTTTCATGTTTATTTCCTCTTTAGGTTGGCAAACTTTCCATGAAAAGTTTTCGTTTTTACGAACTCCACTTTTACGTATTTGTTTGCACATAAGAAAGATTACTAAACCCTTTTAGCTAATGCAATACTAAATTTGGAGGTAATTTCTAAATTCTAAAGGGTGTAGGACAAAAAAGTAGAAAAGTAGATTGATTGACACGGCCTTTTTATTTGGCTTTTTTTAGTGCTGTCGGGGTGGCGCCCGACCCTCCCACCATCTGAAATAAGGGTCAATTGCGAGGGGAGGGCGCGGTGTCTCCCCCACCCCGTAAGCCTATTTTAGATCAAATGAAAAGACTGTTGATTGATTGAGAATTTTCGTTGAGCCTGCTTGCATTTGTTGGTCATCTGCACTAAAATGATTGTAGTTTTAACAACCACAGAAATATTTATTATGACGACACCAGAGGTTTTATCAGCATTGAACGAGGTTGGCACCGCTCGACGGGGTCAGATTACCGAGCAATGGTATACGGGAGTAGACAAGAATGGCGTGGAGCGCAAACAGGGCCCTTATTATGTCTGGACGTGGTATGATCAGGGCAAGAAGCATACTGGGCGCATCCGAGCAACTGAAATAGAAAAAGCCCGATCTGAGATCGAAAAGGGTAAGCAGGTGGAGCATCTCATGCAGGAGTTTTGGCGCAATGCAGAAACGGCGGCACGAGAGAGCGAAAAAAAACGCCTGCAATAAACCGATTGAAACCGGCGAAGAAATCCGTGTAGCACTCGATCTCATCAGGGAGCGTACGCGTGAAGGCAAAGCGGAGCTGCTCTGGGTGGAGGAAACACTACGCTCGGCAGCACTGGCGCATGCGGCACGCATTCTTGGGATTTTCTATTCAGTCGAACTGCCTAAACTCATCGGTCTGGAGACTCCAGAGGGTTGCACTCAGATGAAAACACGGCATGTACTCTCAACGGTAGGTGACATAACCTACAAAAGAGCTTACACTGCCACGATCGACTCAGACGGTAAGAAGCACCGAAGTTTTCCGCTGGACGAGGCACTAGGAATCACTCAGGGTTGTACCCCGGCGATGGCTTCGATGATGTCATTGGCAGTAGCTGTTTTTGGTTCATACGAGGATGCCGCAACATCTCTCAAAAGACTCGCAGGCATCGAAACGAACGATCGCCGGGTACAACGTTTAGTTAATTCGGTTGCAGAGCAGGAAAGTACCTGGATTGCTTCAAGAGAGCGTGAAAAGATCGATGGCGGCATCCTCAACCTCCAGTGCGATATGACCGGAATCCGCATGAGGCCAGAAGAGCTCATAGGGGTGTCGGGTAAAGACGGTGCAGATCCGAAGAAATGCCAGATAAAGGTCGGGACGGTTTTCCGTCAGCAAACAAATTCGAAGGGCGAAATCGAGCAGGTTCCTGGTTCTACAACACGCGTGGTTACTTTTGGGAACGTACTCGATCTCTCTCTTTCACTCATGGATGAGGCTTGCAAACGAGGATATCATGATGCGGAAACCATCGTATTCACCTCGGATGGTGCACCCTGGATCTGGATAATGGTAGAAGATCGTTTCAAGGGAGCAGTGCAAATTGTATACTTTTACCATGCGACGGAACATCTCGGGATTTTGTGCAATCTGGCGGAGACTCACAAGGAAAAGGCGTTGATACTCTTACGCAAACGACGCACGATTCTGAAGAACTGGGGAGCGGATTCGCTTATTCGTTTCTTCACAGATCTTGCCCAAGGACACGAGAAACAAGAAGAAATAAAAAAAGCTCTGGGATATTTCATCGATAATCAGTCGCGGATGAAGTATCGTGAATTCAGGCAAAAAGGCTACTTCATCGGATCGGGTGTGATTGAAGGCTCTTGTAAATGCCTCATCAACCAAAGAACCGATCTTGGCGGACAACGCTGGCTCAAAACCGGATCGGTCAATGTTCTGCGCATCCGTGCGGCTGTTCAAGATAACCTGCACGATCTATACTGGAAAAGTGTCGGAGCAATCACGGTAAAGGCGGGATGAAGTTGCAGGATGCACCACGCTCTCACTTTTTTGTCCTACACCCTTTCTAAAAGAACCGAAAACCTTCCGAAATGCCAATTTACACGTCCCAAACTTGCTTTATCATTTTTTGTGACTTTACACCTGAATTCTAAACTCCAGAAGAAGCGGTCGGTAATCGGTCAGCCATCGGGGTAGGAGTTAAAAGTATGTTGTGTGGGGGTGATGCCTGGGATCTGCTCTGCTGTGCTATCAACCCAGTTGTCGCAATAAGCGCGGTGCGGTTTTAAACACAGAGAGTTGGAGACACAGAGATTGAGCCACTGGGAGCGATATGCTTCCAGCCTGTGCAAACGACAAACAGGCAAGATGCCTGTTCTCCCAGTAGGGCAACATTTTTCTGTCCACCCATTTTTCTGTCCCTCTCTACACGAAAACAAGGGGCATATCTCTAGAAATCCCCGATACCGATTTTTCGTTTTGGATCCCGATACCGATACCGATTTCGATTACAGACGCGGAGGTCTGCATCGCTCCAGTTTTCTAGTAAAACAAGAGACAGGCGTCTAGAAATTGCGGCCAATCAGGAGATTGGCTCTCCTATTCCCATCCCTCTGTGCCTCAAACTCTCTGTGTTTAAAACCCAAACCCCATTACCCACATACTTGCCCCCGGTCACTAACCGATTACAAGCGGTCGGTAATCGGTTCGCGACAGGGGTGTCGGCATTGATGTGCGGATCAGCGAGCCGAAGAGGAAGCCGTTTGAGGGATGCTTCGGCTTGAGAACGTGCGG
>CAZKJH010000108.1:0-13261 GCA_964553035.1 uncultured Lentisphaerales bacterium
AAAGACTCTCGGCCTGATTATGAGTCGAAGGAGGGTCAAATGAAAACGCCGTGGGTAATCGGTCAGTCGCCGGGGTTTGAGTGGAAAGCCCCAAAGAACAGGCCTTGACTCCGCCCCCGTTGATTTCCCGATTAGAAAAAGGTGCGTGAATGGGTGAATTGCCATAATACGCTTGATGTTCAAGTTTAGCATGTTACAATTGTTTCTAGTTCAAAAGATCATGGTGAGAATGGGTTTATTATAAAGTAAGGAGTGGTCATGAATGGTTATTGTGTCGTTGCAGATGACCCTTACGCTGCTCGAGAGCAATGACGACTACGTCGCTGGCTCCCAGATCATCGATTTTGGTGTTCAGCGCGATCATTATGAAAATCAATTGATCGAACTAGCACAGATGGTTAACAGAGAGATGAAAAACCCGTATTCGTACGCACATGACTTTCTTGTTCAGGAGGTGGTGTTGGCTACTTCCGGTTATATAAAATACGAAGCAGGAGGACACGAGTGAAAGCAATGCTGATTGATGCTAACAAAAACCTACGTTGGACTGAAGTTTCCGACCCGAAGCCTGAGGCGGATGAAGTCCTAATCGACATCCATGCCGCCGCACTGAACCGCGCCGATTTGATGCAGCGAGATGGCAACTATCCACCGCCTCCTGATTGGCCCGAATGGATGGGACTCGAAGTCTCTGGCGTTATTGCGGCCGCTCCAGAGGGCGGACGCTGGAAAGTTGGTGACAAGGTGTGTGCGCTCCTCGGCGGGGGCGGTTATGCGGAGAAAGTTGTTGTTCCTGCGGATATGGTTCTGCCGATTCCTGAAGGTCTGTCTTTTGCCGAGGCAGCAGCCATTCCGGAGGCCTTTGCGACAGCGTATCTAAACCTTTGCCTGGAAGGTGCTATGAAGGCCGGCGACACGGTCTTTATTCAGGCAGGTGCCAGCGGACTTGGCATGGCGGCGATCCAGCTTGCCAAGGCTATGGATGCCAAGGTTGTGACGACAGTGGGTTCGGACGAAAAGGCGGCATTTGTGATGCGTCTCGGTGCGGATGTCGTGATCAACCACCGCAAAGAGGATGTTGCGGCTGTGTTGGCACAACATCCGGTCAATGTGGCCATGGACTGCGTGGCAGGGTCAAAACTCGGCCCCTGTCTAGCCACAATGGCGCGGGGTGGACGCTGGATCGTCATCGCGACAATGGGCGGATCAATGGCGGAAATTAATATGAACGACTTCTTCAGGCGTGGTGTCAAGTTGATTGGCAGTACGTTACGGAGCCGTCCTTCAGCCATGAAAGCACAGATTCTCGCGGGACTCGAATCGTCCTTGTGGCCTGCATTCGCTTCTGGCAAGATCAAGGTTCTGGTACACAAGACATTGCCGATCAGCGAGGCAGAAGCGGCGCATGCTATTCTTCAAAAGCAAGAGAATCTCGGTAAAGTAGTTTTGATCGTTAAATAGTGAGGTATTGTTGATGGCGGCCGGAGTCTCGGCTTGCGGGGCAATAGCTAAAATTGTTTTCACATTTTGGAGAGTAGCGGCTTCAGGTGTCGTTCGAGCAGGTTGTTCGTGACGTAGTTGCCGATGATTTCTGCATGAGCGTCAAGCGCGTTGGTGTAGGTGGTTCCCATTTCAGAAGCGATTGGGAAAGCGATGTGAACGAGCTGTCGGAAGTTGTCATTGAACAGGGGGTTGGCCTGATTATGCTCAAGGGCACCGACAAACTGCGCACTCGTCCACTTATCAACATCATCGGTGCTGGGGAGCTGCGTTTTATCGATCGAGACAACCGAGGCATAGGGAGCGCAGAGCTTATCGAAGCGAGGAATCGCCATGCGGTAGATCTGTTTCGCAAGAGCCAGGCCTTCGCCATCGGCGGCGGCGAGTCCAATGACTTCCTCCAGCCAAGTGGTGCCAGCAGTTTTGAGATGGACACCGGCATGGTGGCGCTTGAGTGAGGCAGCGATATGGGGATAGAGCGAGAACTTGTCGCTTCCAGAGTGAACGCTCAGTTTGAGGGTGTCTGGGAGTTTGAAGTGTTCAATCGCATAGCGGATGACACAGACGTCTTCATCGAATTCGCGAGCAAAGACCTTGGGGTCGCCGATATAGTCAATCCCCTTGTGGAAGGAGCCAGTAAACTTAGGGGCAATGGTTTGCAGTGGGATTTTTTCGTCTGAGAGGCCTGCAAGGATGACGAGGAGCTCAACAGGGGTCTGCGGGGTGGCTGTTTCGTCCATTGACACTTCTGTTACGAAGGGCGTACCTTTTTTAGCGGCAGCGATGTGCCGATAAAGATTACCGGCAGCACGGATGGCGGTGAGATATTTTTCGGCGACGGCCATGAGTGTCGCACGATTTAATTCTAGCGGCTGGTTGATACCCACAATCGTGAGTTTGCCGATGAGCCCAACATGTTGGTTGACAAAGGCTTCACAGTCGGCAGCTTCGGCTGGCTTGCCGATGAAGTCGGCGACATCAAGGGTAAAGAAATCGCTGGTGGGGAGGAATAACTCGACGTTCTTGATGTTAATATGGTCAGCATCAAGGAAATATCCTGAACTCCATTTTTCTGCGGCGACGGCGGCATCGGCGGCGCGACGGGTGTCTGCGGGATGGGTGCCAATAAGCGAGTGTTCGCGGAACGATTTATTCCAAACAGGAACCACGGTTATCCCTTGATCCTTCATGGCCTGAACTGCGCGGATCTGTGCCCGTGCTTGATGTCCGAAACGATCGCCAACGCCTACAGAGAATCGGGTTAATTTGATCATGTTTTTTCGCATTTCCATTGGGGCTGCTACATCACTTGAGATGGTGTTTGCCCACTTTCCGCAAACTTTTTGTTCACAACGCTGAGGCTGCGGCCGCCATCCGTGTGATGTTTTCTGAATCGGTGAGAGCACGACTGTAAACAATTGCTCTGTTCTTAAGGCACCGATTATACCATAACAATTCATGCAGAACAATTAGCAATCTCGACTGTTTATGCTTGCATTTCAAGACCATTGAAGCTAGTCTCTGTTGTATGGGTTGAGTACGCTCACTGACGAATTCATTCACAGCAGACGAGTTCCTAGGCGTACTGAATTGTACGCTAGTAACGACGATAAAATCGAGGATAGACATGACAGAAAGCGTGAAACGAAAGCAAGGTACAGTTTATGGTTTGCGCTGCGAATACGCAGATAATCCAGTGGGTCTTGGGGAATTGTCACCGCGCCTGTCCTGGCGCCTGCGCGATACGCGGCGCGGTGCTTGCCAAACCGCTTGGCAGGTGCAGGTGGATGCCTCACAAGAAGAATTGCTTCGGGGACGGGCCGGACTCTGGGAGAGCGGTCGCGTTGAGGGCAGTCAATCGTTGTTTGTGCCGTATAGCGGATCAGCACTGACATCCCGCCAGCGCTGCTGGTGGCGGGTTCGGATTTGGGACTTGGACGGTATCTCTTCTGACTGGAGTGCCCCGGCATTTTGGGAAATGGGGCTTCTCGAGGCTTCAGACTGGCAGGCTCACTGGATCCAAAGCGCCTTGGTTGGCGGACCGCGGACTCCAGCGCCCAGCCCGTTTTTCCGTCACACCTTCGTCTTGGTGTCCGAACCCGTGCGCGCCCGGTTGTACGTGAGTGCTTGCGGGCTCTATGAGTGTTCGCTCAATGGCATTCGCTTGGGGGATAGGGAATTCCGTCCCGGTCGTACCGATTACGAGGTGCGAGTTCAATATGATACGTTTGATATCACTGCAGAGCTCAGACGTGGCGAAAATGTGCTGGGTGCGATTCTGGGCGATGGCTGGTATTGCGGCCACACTGGGAGCCTGAACCGTCAACGCTATGGAGACCGCCCAGCCTTGCTGGCGCAAGTCGAAATCGCATTGGCGGACGGTTCCAGTGTTCGCCTCAGAAGTGATGAAAACTGGCGCTGGATGTCTGGACCGATCTTAGAAAGCGATCTTCTCATGGGCGAAGCCTACGATGCGCGCCGCGAACTTTCAGAATGGAATTGCCCTGGCTACGATGCGCAGGATTGGCTGCCGGCGCAGACGCGGAGTGAGCCTAACTTTCGTTTGGTGGCACCACAACAACCGCCTGTACGCGCGGTTGCCGTATTGCATCCCGTGGAAGAGCCCTACAAGCTCTCTGAAGGTCGCTACCGCTTCGACCTTGGGCAGAATTTCGCCGGGCGCGTCCGGCTGTGTGGTTTGTGCGCTCCGGTGGGTCACACGGTGCGCCTTCGCTATGCCGAGATGCTGTATCCCGACGGAGAGCTGTACACGGAAAATCTCCGCACCGCCCGCGCTACGGATTACTATACCTGCGGAGGAGCCGCCACTGGCGAGTTGCCCTGGGAACCCCGCTTCACGTACCATGGATTCCGCTATGTCGAGCTGACGAACCTGCCCGCTGGTTTTACGCCTTCGCGGGAGACCGTGACCGGCATCGTGCTCCAGTCCGATACTCCGCCGACAGGCGAATTTGCCTGTTCCGACCCGCTGTTGAACCGTCTGCATAGCAACATCCAGTGGAGCCAGCGCGGTAATTTTCTCGAGATTCCTACCGACTGTCCACAACGCGATGAACGCCAGGGCTGGACAGGTGACGCTCAGATCTTTATCCGGCACGCCTGTTTTAACATGGACGTCTCCGGCTTCTTCGCCAAATGGCAAGACGACCTGCTCGATGCCCAGCGTGCGGATGGGGCTATCCCTGGTGTTGTCCCAGATGCGGGGGTTGGCCATTCCCCCCCGCACAGCGAGCGAATCCATCCGGGCGATGCCGGTCCGGCTTGGTCGGATGCTATCGTGATTTGTCCCTGGACTCTCTATCGTTGCTATGACGACAAACGGATATTGGAGCGGCATTACGAGTCTCTGCAACTCTACATGTCCTTCCTCGAGTCGAATAGCTACGAAGACATCCGTCGCCATGCGCTGCATTTCCGCTGGGGCGGATTTGGCGACTGGCTGGCGATGGATTGTCAGGACGAGAATCATTGGACGCCAACGCCTAAGGAGTTGATCGGGACCGCTTACTATGCGCGTCTCGCCGATATCATGCGGCAGATCGCAACGGTGCTGGAGCGTGGTGAGGAGGAGGTGCTGCGCTGGGAACGGTTACGTGACCGCGTTAAGGAAGCCTTTAACCGAGAATTTGTCACGCCGGTCGGCCGCGTGCAGGGTGGCAACCAGACGTCTTATCTGTTGGCATTAGCTTTTGATCTCCTGCCCGAAGAGAAGCGGGGTTACGCGCTACAGCACCTTCTGAAGTGTCTGGAACGCAGCGATTGGCATCTTACCACCGGGTTTGTCGGCACGCCGCTGCTGTGCTCCACCTTGTCGCGCTTCGGTTATGTCGAGGAGGCGTACCGGGTCTTACAGCAGAAGACCTATCCCGGCTGGCTCTATAGCGTCCTGCAAGGGGCAACCACCGTCTGGGAGCGATGGAACAGCTACAGCCATGAGAAGGGCTTCGGTCCGGTGGATATGAACAGTTTTAACCATTACGCATACGGCGCAGTCGGTGAATGGATGGTTGCTACGATTGCCGGTCTCGACCTCGATCCGGACGTACCCGCTTTCCGACGGAGCTTGCTCCGTCCGCGGCCTGGCGGCGACCTGACGTTCGCTCGCGCTTCTTTGCAGACCCCTTACGGCCTGTTGGCGACGGACTGGCACCTCGAAGATGGGGTGTTTACGTTGGACGCAGTTGTGCCGCCAAACACCCGTGCGATTGTTTCTCTGCCCGCGACCGCTTCGGCGAAAGTGACCTGCAATGGGCAGGCCGTGGGGGGCGCTGCGGGTATCGAGGAGCTGCGGCGCGACGACGGAGAGGCTTGCTACAACGTTGTCGCAGGAAGTTACTGCTTCCGCGTGGAACCCGCCTGAGCCATCAACAGCATTAAAAATAGTACTGCCCAGTCACAAGCCCTCGGAATCTCTGCACCAGCAGTGGGGAGGTCGGTGGTACTGCTATCAGGGAAAGCAGATGCCAAGAAGACGATAATTCGCAAAAGACGACTATTTTCAATAATTTCAAATTTGCACTTGCATTCTGGAATCGTGTGATGTATTGTTGGACTAACAACTGCGGCTTGGGTTGTGTATTAGATATCAAGTTCATCGTATTTTTGTTTCCGATCAATACACAGAAGATGTCCCTTCTGATTTGTCTAAGGACGCTTTTGTTAGCGTTATTGAAAAAGGTAAAAAACAATGAAGTCGTGGCACGGTAATCTGCTTGCCTACGAGATCGCCGCCGACGGAATCCGCATCGACTATACCTACGATGCCCTTGGGCGTCGTATCTCCTCCACGCGCTCCCCTCTACCTCTGGGAGAGGGCCAGGGTGAGGGTATGTCACCGTACGTGGTGACGTATGCCTACGATGCCGAAGGCCGTACCCTTTCTTCAACCATTTCCTCCGGAGGCCTCTCGCAGACCTCCACCAATGCCTACGACGGCGCGGGCCGCCTCGTCTGGGCACGTTCATCAGATGGCGTCGAGACCGCCTACGACTATGGCTTCACCGCCGCCGGTCTTCCGTACACCTCTACGATAAAATCTCCATCCCCACTTCTCTGCGCCTCTGCGCCTCTGCGCGAGGCCTTATCAACCACGAACACCACCGTCCGCCACAAAGACGGACAGGTCGCCTACACGGAGTTCAACGGCGTCCGCAAGACAACATACGCCTACGGCTTCGACGCTTCGAATCCCGGCATCCAGTGGACTTACACGTATGAAGCCCCCCTCGCCGAGAACTCTCCCGCTTGGACCTGCTCCATTTCCGACGCCCTCGGCCGCACCATCGAAGAACGCCGCCCCGGCTTCGGCGGCTCGGTTCTCGTCACCTCGAATTCTTTCAACACCGCCGGACAGCTCCTCGCCAGCACGCAGTATTCCCAAGTTAATCTTGAAAATCCTGTAATCTTGTCTAAAAATCTCTATTCCTACGACGCCATCGGCGAGGCCGTCGTCTCGGCCCAGGATATCGACCTCGACGGCCAGATCGACTTCGCCGGCCCCGATGTTGTCTCCTCCAACGCCACGGCCTACGTTACAATAGCCGAAGGCGGAACTTCCGCCTGGTGGCGCGAATCCCGCCAGTACGCCTTCCCCGAAACCGGTTCCGCCTCCCCACTGCTCGTTTCCACCTCCCGTCAGCGCCTCTCCGGCCTCGGGGGCACGACCTCGACAGTCATCGGCTCGGCCATGCTTGTTTCCGAGTCGCTATCCATCGACGCCCTCGGCAATACCAGTAACCGCAAGTCGTACCTAAACCGCGACACCCACGCCACGGCCTCGGTTACCACCAGCCCAGCCTCTACACTGCCGTCGTACTCCATCTCCGTCGGCGGTTTGTCCCTCACCAACTGCACCTCGTCGGGCATTGTCTCCTCCCGGGAATACGACGCCCTTGGACGCGCCATCGCCTCCACCGATGGACGCGGTAACACCACCACGGTCTCCTACGATGCACAAGGTCGCGTCGCGTACTCCGAGGATGCCCTCGGCAACCGCACCACTCTCGCCTACGACGCCCTCGGACGTCAAGTTACCGTTACGAGTGCCCTCGGCGAGGCCACCTACACGGCCTACGATGCCGAAAACCGGGTGATCTCCACTTGGGGCGCGACATATCCTGTCGCTTACGCCTACGATGTTTTTGGGCGCATGACGGCCATGAACACCTTCCGCGACGAGGCCATGCAGAACGGCGACACGACAACTTGGCTCTACGACGATGCCACCGGCCTGCTCACCAACAAGGTCTATTCCGATGGCAAGGGCCCGTCCTACACCTACACCTCCGACGGCAAGCTCGCCACCCGTACCTGGGCACGGGGTCTCACGACCACCTACGCCTATAACGCCGCTGGCCTGCTGACCGGCATTTTGTACGGGCAGGCCGTTGCGCCTGCCCCTTCAACCCCCGACGTCGCCTTCACCTACGACCGCCTCGGCCGCCAGCTCTCGGCCATCGCCGCCGGTGTTTCCACGAATCTCTACGCCTACTCCCGCCTCGGCCAGCTCACCAACGAAGTCGTGAGTGGTGGGGCGACGCTGTCCCAGCTAGCCGAAATCTCCCGCACCTACGATTCCCTTGGCCGTTCCACTGGTTATGCCCTTGAAGAAGGTGGGGCGACGCTGTCCCAGCTAGCCGCTGTCTCCTACGGCTACGACACCTACGGTCGCTTTACCTCCGTAGCAAGCACAAATTTTCAATTCTCAATTCTCAATTCTCAATTCGAATACTCCTATCTCCCCGGCTCCTCCCTCGTCTCCGGCATGACCGCCTCAACGGGCCATGCGTGGGCTCGCAGCTACGAGCCGAATCGCAACCTCATCTCCGCCGTCGAGAACACGTTCGGTGAAACCGTCATTTCGCGATTCGATTACGCTAATGACGAGATCGGGCGGCGCGTTTCCCGTGCAGACAGCGGTCAGGCGTTCCCGAACCCCGGCTTTGACAAGTATGCCTACAACACCCGTTCCGAAGTGATCGGCGCACAGCGCTACCATGGCACCGATGTTTCGGATACTTCAAGGGTTTACGGCGGACGCGAATTCGGCTACAATTACGACCCGATAGGGAATAGAACTACCGCTTCCGAAACCATCGGTGGAGAAACACTCGTGAAGACCTACGCCGCCAACGAACTGAACCAGTACACCGCCATCGCCAATCCCGATGCGGTGGGGTTGCGCGGCGATGCCACGAACACCGCCGTGGTGACCGTCAACGGCAACGCCGCTTCCCGCGACACCGTCGCCTCCGATATCCGGCCGTGGCATTTTGCCTTGCCTGCTGATAACGCCAATGGCCCGGAGTACACGTTCGCCAGCATCGTCGGCGTTGTGAATCCGGCCGGGACGAACGATGCCGACATCGTTTCCACGACGAGTGGCAGTGTCTACGCCCCGCCGCAGAAGGAGACGCTGACCTACGATGATGACGGAAACCTCCTGAGTGATGGCCGCTGGCACTACACGTGGAACGGCGAGAACCGTCTTGTCTGTGCGGAGGAGCAGGTTTGTCCGACCAACCGCACGTTGCGTAAGGTTGACTACGCCTACGATCATCAAGGACGCATGGTTTGGAAGGAGATTAAACACAGAGACGCAGAGGCACAGAGCTGGGAGGAGGAAAAGACGATCTCCTACCTCTGGGATGACTTCAACATCATCGCCGAGACCTCCGTTGCTGACTCTGCCACCAACACTACTTACAATATTTGGGGCTTGGACCTAGACGGCACCATGCAGGGAGCGGGCGGTGTCGGCGGACTTCTTGCGGTCATATCCCCTCTGCCTTTGGGTGAGGGGAGCACGGTCTATCTGCCGTGCTATGACGCCAACGGCAACATCATGGAATACGTCTCTACCGACGGCACCATTGCCGCCAACCGTGAATACGACCCGTTCGGTGGCACGGTCGTCGCCACAGGCGATGCCAATGCCTTCACCCATTGGTTCAGCACCAAGCCTTGGTGTTCTGTCACGGGCCTCAGCGAGTATCAGTACCGAAAGTATGATCCGTTGATGGGGAGATGGCTAAACAGGGATCCGATTGGGGAAGAGGGCGGGAAAAGCATTTATGCTTATTCATTAAATTCTTCAATACAGTTATTTGACAGATTTGGTAATATTCCTATTGATAACATTGAGAATCTCGGGGGGGTGAGTGACGATTTCTTTGAAAACGAATTACGTGAAAGGGGCGAATCAGTAAGTGCAAGTACCTTAGGGGGTGCTAAAGTAAGTTTTTGGGGTAGTACAGATGAGGCATTCTGTACTGAAAATCATAAGTGTAGCAAGATTTTTATTAAGGAAAAAACAACCCTTTCGGGATATGTGATTTGGAGAAATAGCGCAATGGGGTTGGGGTATAAAAATATATATGATATCCATGGTAACGTCGTTGAACGCATTCCGTATGTAGAAGTTATCTTGCCTTCAGGTAGATCGGCTAAGGAACACGAAATGCTTCATGTCGAAAATGCCCGTTACAGCGCGAAAAAATATGATGACGAAATGATAAGGCTAGCCGATGGAGTTTGTAGAAAAAGTGAGTGTACCCGGGCTAAAGGTTCCTATTTAAATGCTCTCTTCCTTTACGTCCTTGAACTTCAAGCAACTGCCGATTGGGCTCTGGAAGTTGCAGATCAGTCAGGAAGTCCGATAGAAATGCAGGAAAATTACGTGAAATCCCAAGCCGAACTTGAGAAAAGGAATTTAATTCTTCAACAAAAAAAGATTGATATTACGACGCAGTGTTCAGTTGGACAACAATAACAAGGAGTTGAGATGAAACGTTTTTTTTTAAAATTGGCGTTGTCCGGTGTTACATGTTGTTTAGCTCTTGTACCTTTTTATTCTATTGGAAAAACGAATGAAAACATATTTTCGAATACAGTCTCAAGAGCGAATTGTAGTCAAGAGGTAGCTTTCCCGTATTTAAAGAAAGTGATCCCTGTTGATCCTAGCGTGGTATCGAATGTGATTGATGCGCTTGAGAAATTGATTGAGACGAATTGTCGGAGGGAACTCATGGAGTCGTGGATTAAGTACCCCCCAAAGCGTAACATAGAACGTGAGGTATCAACCTTGTCTCGTGAAGAGTTGCGAAGCATGATCGAGGAAGTCCTGAATGAGCCAATTGAATACCAAAAGTTAGTATTTGAAAAATGGTCAGAGAGGACGATGGTTGAGCACACAGCACTTACCAGACTATTAAGACCCATATCGCATGCTGGGGGGTGGAATCCAAGGGCGTTTACCGACGAGGAGAATATTGCCTATTATATTTTGTCGTCTCAAATTAAATCTGTGTTTTATGCCGAATTGCGAGACGCGCTTCTTATGCGCGAAACGGTTTTAACCAATGCTTTCTTCCCAACGTTGATTCGTGCAATTGAGGTTCCAAGTGAGAGTTGCAACGAGAAAAAAAGTATTGAGAAAGCGTCTAAAACCGGAACCGAATGATTTGCGTGTCATCGTATACCGCTAATGAGCTGAACCAATACACCCAACGCACAGTGCCCGGCTATGCCGGTGTGCGTGGCAGTGCGACCAACAATGCCACGGTGACGGTCAACGGCACTTCTGCTTGGCGACTCGGTAAGTATTTCTATGGCGGCGATGATGTCGAAAATGCCGCATCCGCCGTCATGAAGGAGCTCGACATCACTGCTGTTGTGAATCCGTCTGGCACCAACGAGGCCGACCTCGTGGAATCCGTGACCGGCAAGGTTTTCGTGGCAAAGTCCCCGGAGGTGTTTACGTATGACGACGACGGGAACATACTCAGCGATGGACGCTTTACCTACACGTGGGATGGGGAGAACCGATTGGCGTCCATCGAGACATCCGCCGCCGCCGCTTCGGCTGGTGCTCCGCGTGTCAGGGAGGAGTATTCGTATGACCATCGTAGCCGAAGGATTGGAAAAATTGTTTCTCACGGAGGCGCGGAGGCACAGAGCTGGGATGTGGCAGAGTCTTGCTCTTTCGTGTATGATAATTGGAATATGATCGACGAAACCATTCATCATTCATCATTCATCATTCACCATTCATAATTCTTATGTATGGGGCCTTGACCTCAGCGGCTCCCTCCAAGGCGCAGGCGGCGTCGGCGGACTACTTTCCGTGGTTTCCCCTCTACCTCTGGGAGAGGGACAGGGAGAGGGTAGCACGGTTTATCTGCCGTGCTATGACGGCAATGGTAATGTCTGCGAATACAGTTCAACGGACGGCACCCTTGCCGCCCACTACGAATACTCGCCCTTCGGTGAGACCATCATTCAATCCGGTGACATGGCCGACTCCTTCGCCTTCCAATTCTCCACCAAGTACTGGGAGAAAGAAGTGGGGTTGTATTATTATGGGTATCGGTTCTATGCTCCGAATGTTGGACGGTGGCTGAATCGAGATCCGATCGGGGAAGCTGGTGGTCTGAATATTTTTGTCTCTGTAATGAATGGCAGCCTTTTTGCATTTGATGTTCTTGGGCTATCGTCGACAGAAGCAGTGTGTAGGTGTACAGCTGAGGATAGAGATGCGGCAGCTTCGACGGCCACTCATAGCGCTACTATGAAAACAAAGCGAACCACTAAAAGATTTCCAGATGGTTCTTTCTATCATCCAGAATTTGGAGGCTGGATATGTTGTGCTGTCGATACTGGTAAGGCATATCCGACTCGGATGATAGAGGGTACCGCTGTATTTGTTCCTGAAGCGAAAGGATATCTTTCGATGATGCTGAATATTGACACACTCGAATGTAATGAGGGCGATTATAAAATGGCTATTTATCATTCGCATTACTCAGGAGGATTCAGTGACGCTGATACAGATAACGATTGTATTTATTTGGGAATTGCTACTCAAAACCAGTTTTGGCGATGGTGTGATGGAAAAGTTTGCCTGTGGGATCCAAAAGAAAAAACATGGAGGTGTCCGTGAGATTTTGGCTTGTCCTCGTCGTTTTGTTTCCGTTCATTTCTGGGTGTATTTCCATAATGGAAGGGACAAAAGGTGTCGTTGAGTGCCCTCTTGAACACCCATTAAGATCTTCAACTTGTAGAATTAGTGTTTACGATACGATGAGTTGTATTGAGTCCCTTTTCGAAATGGATGTTCGTCGTGACATTGATGCGGTCTCGACTTCGAATGGAATTTGGAATGCTAACTATTCGGTACGTGTTGTAGAACGTTGCGTTGTTCTCGGTTCAAATTCAACGGTTGTTGCGAAAGTCAATGACTGGTGTCAGATTGCCTCAAACGATTTGTTCAGTGTGATCATTGACAATACACATGTAAGTTTCGTGGGCAGGAAGGCGAATTGGGAAGAACCGCTCTACTCACCAGATCCACCACGGTTGGTTTTACATTACTTGGGGGGACTTGAAATCGTCAATCACGATGATGAAGAAGGACCAGTTTCATATTATGATTTGCTGCGACCTTCTTCAGTTACAACTCTGTGGGAAGCAATTAAAAGGGAGGCGGTTGTTGATTGACCGAACACGCCGAACGTAACCAACGCATATGATCGCATCGGCCGCAAGCTTTCGGCCATCACGAGCGGTGTTGCTGTTACTGAATTTATTTGTTACTGACTTTATTGTGACCGTATCGCGATCCCAAATTAAACCTGGGGGGAAAATTAGGAAAATTAGGGAAAAAACTGGGGTCTGTCCCGAATGGCGCTAACTTAAGCCCTGTTTCCAGCTCTTACTCTTAATCCTAATCCTAATCCTAATC
>CAZKJH010000109.1:0-13079 GCA_964553035.1 uncultured Lentisphaerales bacterium
GAATTACGAATTATGAATTACGAATTACGAATTATGAATTACGAATTATGAATTATGAATTATGAATTACGAATTATGAATTTCAAAGGAAGACGAGTATGTGGACAAAAAAGATTTTTTAAACTATAGTGGGAATGTTTTTATCATAGTAATTGGTCATAGCATTGAACAAGAATGAGTGTAAATTAACTAGTTGAAAATGCCCGCATCGGGTTACAAAGAGGTTCATAATGCAACTTTCGCAAAGATTTCTGTGGAACGCTGTTCCAGATTCGCTAGGGATTAGGGGACAGGTTACTAGGTATTAGGCAAACTTTTAATTAATAAGGAGAAACATGAGCACGATGCACTGGAAGAAAATGTATTTAACTGTAGGTTTATTGGGATTCGTAATGGGAGGCGCACGTGCCGATACGCTGGTACTGGCGGATCAGGGCCTTTCCGACTATCAACTGGTTGTCCCGGCGGACTCGCCGACTCCTGAGATTGATGGTGCTCTCAGGGAAACCGCTCGCCTCATCCAAACTGCGTTTCACGTCAACGGAGCGGATCTGTCCGTCGTCTCCGAAACGGAACGCGATCTGAAGAAGCCGGCGATCTTCCTCGGCAATACACGCTTCGCACACGAGGCTGGTGTTGAGATCGCCAAACTACAAGGCTGGGGGTATGTGCATCAAGTTGTCGGTCGTGATCTCATTCTCGCTGGACGTGACCATACAGCACCGGAAGATCCTACGGCGAAACGCAAACAGACCTGGGATCGAGTAGGAACTGCGCGCGCAGCGGTCGATTTTTTGCGTCAGTACGTGGGAGTGCGCTTCTTGTATCCTGACCTATCCGCTTTCATCTCGATCACGGATGCCAAAAGCATTGCAGATTGGGAAAAATCGCCCGCCGTTGAATTTCTGCCGATGCCTGTGATCGCCGTGCCTGACGATCTTAAGACCGTATTCACCCCGCGTATCGACTGGAATACGGGGCATCCCGCGTTAGGTGGTTTTTATGATATCGCCAACAACCGCTTTCCACGCGTCGACACCGTCTTCGGATGTCATACCTACGAGCGCGCCGCTCCCGTTGAAAAATATCATGAAACGAACCCGGAGTTCTTCGCGCTGGTGGGGGGCAAGCGCATCAACGCTGGCCAATACTGTGTTTCAAATCCTGACTTTCAAGAACTGCTGTTTCAGGATATGTGTTACTGGCTCGATCTGGGCTTTGAAACCGTAGACCTCGGCCAGCCAGACGGGTTCCGTGCCTGCCAGTGCGAGGAGTGCAAGAAACTCTTCGATACCGGTGACGACTGGAGCGAAAAACTCTGGATTCTGCACCGCAATCTCGCCGAGCGCATCTTAGAGAAGTATCCAGACCGCTTTGTAACCCTAATGTCCTACATCCTCACGGCTCGCCCTCCGAAGCGTTTCAAGACGTTTCCGAAGAACGTCAAGATCATGCTCTGTGGCACCAACGAGGACGACATTGAGCCTTGGCTGGACTACGAGGTTCCCGGAGGATTTACCGGCTATGTTTACAACTGGTGCCCGAACCTCGGCACTCGCTATACCCCGATGCGCACCCCACGTTACGTTGCAACACAGGCCCAAAGACTTTCCAAATACAATATCCGGGCTATCCTGCGCGATGGCTCGGGGCAACTCTTTGGACTTGAGGGGCCAGTTTATTACACGATGGGCCGCATGTTCGACGATCCCGAAAATCTTCAGGCGAAAGATCTTGTTCACGAATTCTGCGGTGCCGCATTCGGCAAGTCTGCAGGTGCCATGCTACGTTTCTACGATCGGCTGTACCACAGCATCGAACTCTACTCGGAATACCTTGGCACCCGTTGTCCGGGCTGGGGCTATGCGGATATCTATGGGCGACGCCACAAATACCTCTCGGATCCGTTCCAGCTTCTGGGCTTTCTCTATACACCGGAATTGCTCGAAAACATGGAGAAAGACCTTGCCGCAGCCGAAAAGGCGGCCGATGCCCCACGTGTAAAAGCCCGCTTGCTACTGGTGCGTCGCGAGTTCGATTATTTGGTTCATCTCGCCAACGTTGTGCATCTGTATCGCGCGTTCCAAATTGCGCCGAAGATAAGCGCAATTCGCGATAGCTTGCTGGATGCGATTGATCAGCGCAATGCCTTTATTGCAACCCTGTACGGTGCAGAAAACAACCGCGCTCTGACGGATGCAGGCTGGAATTCGATTCTCTTTCCGTTCGGGGGACATGATGCCAATCATCTCCGTCTGGCGTACGACGGCTATCAGGAGCCGGTGAAAAATACTTGCTTCAATTGGGATACGGCGGCGATGCGCGCCGCGCCGCCCCCGGACGCTAAAAAACTTGCAATTTCGTCTACGACGGCACCTATGGCACTCGATTCTCCAGACTGGGAAAAGGCCGCTTCCGGAGAACTGTCGCCGCTACCACTCAGCACCACAGTGTCGCAAAAAACAAGCTTCCGCGCACTTTACGACAAGGATACCTTGCATGTCAGGATTGTGTGCAATCTGTCTGGGGCGCAGGATTCGCCGTTGCCCGACGCAGAGTCTGTGCTCCTGTTTCTAACCCCCGAATCCGGCAAGGAGATCTCGTATCGTTTTGCAACGGGGCCGGACTCCAACACGCGCACGGATGCGGCCAGCGGTTTCATTACTGATGTGATGGATCCGCGCCACGGACAATATGACCCCGACTGGAATGGTGATTGGACGGTTGAAACCCGACGCGATGCTCAGGGCTGGACGGCTCTGTTTCACATCCCGATTGCCACGCTGGGTGTGGAAGTACAGACTCCAGAGACTCGTTGGCGGATGAATATCGCCCGCATTCATGCTCTGGAATCTGGCCTCACCGAACGTGCGCTCTGGTCGTCGAATGCACAGACGCAGGAACTTGAAGACCGCACCATTTTCGGAGAACTTGTTTTTCAAACGGACTCGCAAGAAACGTCCAGACATCCAGTAACGCTTTGGCGTGATGCGCACAATGCCAAAATGGGAGAAATGCCTGCTGCGTGGAAGGCACTTCCCGATCCACTGCCCGTACCCTTGCAGAATTGGAAATTTCGTGCCGATCCATTGGAACAGGGACTCAAGCAAGGCTGGCAGGAGCCCGATCTGAAGGAGGACGGCTGGATCCCGGGTGTCGTTCCGGCGTTCTGGGCAGAAATGGGTGACGTAGGTAATTATCAGGGTTACGGTTGGTATCGCGTCCGCTTCCAAGTGCCAGCCTCTTGGAAGGGACGATCCGTGCGGATCCTTTTCGCGGCAGCGGACGAAGAGACTTGGGTTTACGTCAATGGAACGCTCGTGCGTGAACACAGCGCGGCTACAGAAAACAAACCCGGTACTGATCTCTGGGAAATGCCGTTTACCGCCGAGGCTCCACCCTCGGTCTTACGCTACGGTGAGGAAAACTCGCTAGCGGTGCGTGTGAACAACACCGCCCACAACGGCGGACTTTGGCGTCCTGTGCTTGTGCATGCGGCATCAGCCTCTGTACCTTAGAACTGCATATTCGTTCAAACCACTTTATTCACGGACAGAAATGTCCGTGCCGTTTCTTCACTGTTCAATTCGTTGCGCTAGAGGTTTCTCCGTACCAGCCGATGATTTGGAGGCGGGGGAGTTCGTACGAGAGTTGGCAGATGGCAGACATGGCCACGGGGTCGAGAGCGGGGGCGCAAATATCGACGAAGAATGCATATTCCCAAGGCTTGTCTGCTACAGGCTGCGAGGAGATGGCGGCGAGGTTGAGTCCGCGATCAGATAGCACTTCGAGTGCGGCCGAGAGGGAGCCGATTTTGTGCGGCAAATTCATGATGATGCCGATCCGTGTGGCATCGGACGTGACGACAAGCTTTTTGGTGACCGCGATGAAACGCGTTTTGTTGCAGTTCGTATCGCAGACCGTTTCCGTGAGCACTTCGAGTCCGTTGAGCCTCGCCGCATCGTCTGAGCAAATTGCCGCGACAGACTTGTCTGTCTGGCTTGCGACTTCTTTCGGTGCGTAAGCGGTATTCTCCACGGCGACCGTATGCCAACGTTTCGTTTTGATAATTGTGGAGCACTGCGCTAGCGCTTGTGGGTGGCTGAGCACAGTTTTAACGTCGTCGATTGTCGTGCCGGGTAAAACGGCAAGCGTATGCAAGACGGGCATATCGATATAGCGCGCAATGAACATGTTCTGCTGAAGGAGTCGGTAGACGGTATCGACAGAACCGCCGGAGGTGTTCGCCATCGGCAACACCACAGCATCGGCCCTGCCGTTCATGACCTCGTTGCAGGCTTCGGAAAACGACCATTCAGGATGATGTTCCGCATTCGGGAACAATGCCTTTGCTGCCTTTTCCGAGTAGGAGCCTATTGTTCCGCCATAGGAGACTTTCTGAACGAAGTCTAGCGAGCCGTCGGCGTATGGCGGTAGGATGGCGGTCGCGGTTTGGTGGCGAAGTTGCGGAAGCAGAATTTCGTATTGCCGTTCGCGTGACAAGCGCATGACGGTGCGCATGAGGGATTCCGCAGCACTCTTGATGCCGGGGTCGGCAAGACTGCGCGCGAATTCATTCACCTTCGCTTCGCGACTTGCATCGTAAACGAGCGAGCCAGAAATGGCTTTTTCGGCGGCGACTTGTTCTGAAAGCTGCATGCGCCGATTGAAGAGTTGAACGAATTGCATGTCGATTTCCGTAATCGACGAGCGAATCGAATCCATGCCGCTAACGGCCTTCTTCGGTGCACTTCCTGAGATGGAAAAGATGAAGTCTTTGGCGAGCTTTTCGAGCCCTACGAGATAGCTCTCGAGGCCGAGTCCACAGACCTGACCAACGCATGCCGCCTGAATTACCGAAATGCTTCGGAACGGCTCCCGTTTATGGATGTCGGAAATATGGACCTCCATGGTCGGGAGTCTGGTGAGTTGAATGGCATCAAGGATGGCGTAGCTGTAGTGCGTGTAGGCACCAGCGTTGATGACAACGCCAGCGGCGTAACCCATGGCTTCGTGCAAAGCCTTAACGATGTCGCCCTCGCAGTTCGACTGAAAGCACCGAACCTGCAAGCCGAGTGCCTTCGCTTTGTCGGCGAACGCACGTTCAACATCTTGCAGCGAGAAGTTTCCATATTGCGATGGATCGCGCTTGCCGAGCATGTCGAGATTAGGGCCGTTAACAAGCAGCACAGTTTTCAATGAAACAGCAGGCGTGGTTTCGGAAGGTTGTTTTTTCGGAGTGCTCATATTGGGAAGTAAAATTGTGTATGAGTCGTTGGGAACCAATTCTGCATTCTGACTTCTGAATGCTGTGTGATTGCAATTCTTTGCAGTCACGCCTCTATTGCAACATGTCCAGCAGGGTGAGGGCCATGGCACTTTCGACGACGGGAACGGCGCGTGGAACGATGCACGGATCGTGTCTGCCATGCACTTCAAGCTTATCGTTTTTCTTCGTTTCTAAATTGATGGTATCCTGTTCAATGCCGACGGAAGAGGTCGGCTTGAAGGCACATCGGATAACAATTGGCATGCCCGTAGAAATGCCGCCTTCGGTGCCGCCGGCATGATTCGTCCTCCGGGAGATTTGCCCCTTGTCATCATAATAGAATGAATCATTGTTGATTGATCCATTGGAGCGGGACGCTGCGAAACCGCTTCCGATTTCGAAGCCTTTGGTGGCGGGGATGGACATCATGATCCCGGCAAGTCGACCTTCGACACGATCGAAGAACGGGCTTCCGATTCCTGCTGGATAACCGGTAGCAACGGCCTCGACGACACCACCAACGGAGTCCTTTCTTTCGTAGGCCGCTGCAATGGCGGCCTTCATCAACTCGCCTTGGGCATCGTCGACAACGGCGAAGTCTTTGGCCGCGATAGCGAAGGGGTAGTTCGACTCATCAACGGCGACATCGTGGATGCCACCGATTTCACTGATGTGAGCGCTGACGATGATGCCCCGGGCTTTGAGCATCTGCATGCAGATGGCACCGGCAAAAGTCAGTGGAGCCGTGACACGCCCAGAGAAATGGCCACCGCCTCGTGGATCGTTTGCGCCTTTGTAGCGGAGATTGCCTGTGAGATCGGCGTGGCCCGGACGCGGCGTTGTGGCGAACCTTGTGTAGTCGCTGGCGCGCGTGTTTGTGTTGCGGATGATCGCGGCAAGCGGTGTCCCACATGTCTTTCCGCTGTACATGCCAGAAAGAACATCAATCCGATCACCCTCCTGTCGTGGGGTGGACCAAGCATTGTTTCCTGGGGCTCGGCGTCGCATGTGCGAGGTGATCTGTTCCATGTCGATTTCGAAGCCGGAAGGCAGACCATCGACAACCACCCCGAGGGCGGGACCGTGTGATTCGCCAAAGAGGCTGATCCGTATTTTATTTCCCCACATTGAACTCATGTGCAATTCCTCCTGTTTTAATAAAGTCGTTGAAAAAAGTCGGGTACGATTTATCGATCGCCTGACTGTCGGTTATGGTGACATTGCCAGCGGCGCGTGTTGCTAGCATGGCGGCGGTCATGACGATGCGATGATCTCGGCATCCGTCGACTGTGCAAGCCCGAGGCCGTTGCGTACTACCGTGGATAATCATGCCGTCCTCGGTCGTCTCGACCTGAAAGCCGAATGCGTTGAGCATGGCCTGCGTGGTGGCGAGACGATCACTTTCCTTGAGGCGCAGCCGAGCAGCATTGATGATGCGAGTTTCACACAAGGTCACAGCGGCGGCGGCGGCGAGGGCGGGAACAAGATCGGGGGTTTGTGAAACATCCAGTTCGCAGGCACCGTTCTCTTCCGATCTCTGAAGTTTTTCCAGCATGTAGGCGTAAATCCAATCACCCTGCGAAGTCTTCGGTGGCAGAGTCTGCACCCTGACCCCGTTGCCGAGATAGTTGGAGAGAAGCCAGAACGCGGCTTGCGAGAAGTCGGGCTCCGGAATGTATTTTGTGGTTGCGTGGTAGTGTTGGTTCCCGGGAACGCGGTAGCCGTCAGCATTGCGTTCGGCAACGACACCGAAGTGTTGCATGACATCGAGCGTCATGTTGACGTAGGGTTCAGATTCGAGGGGAGATGTCAGGGCAATGTCGGAATCTGAATTGAGAAGCGGAAGGGCGAGCAGGAGCCCAGAGATGTACTGCGAGCTGATGTTTCCGGGGATGGTGAAGCGCCCTGGCGTGAGGCGTCCGTGCAAATGGAGAGGTAGGAAAACGTTGTTACCGGGAAAGTCTAACTGCGTATGGTGCCCCTCAAAAGCATCTTTGTATTCAGCAAGTGGGCGAGTTGGGAGACGTCCTGAACCCTCGAGGATGGCGTTGATACCCTGCGCGGCGAGGACGGGGACGAGGAGGCGTAACGTGGTTCCGGATTCACCACAAAACAATTTGACCGAACCCGATCCTGGGTTCGCTATCAGGATTCGGTTTAAGCATTCCAGCGTGGCCTTGATGTCTTCCGACATGACGGCCTCATTGGGGAGCACGCACAGCGATACATTGCCAGCAAGCGCAGAGCAGATGAGACCCCGGTGCAGGAGACTTTTGGATGGCGGAACTTCGATGTCGCCGTTGAGTGTTGAGGGGGTGATCGTGATGGAATGCATGGAGAGAATTGCGAATTATGAATTACAAATTACGAATTGAAAATTCCAGATTTGAAACAGGCTGGATTATAGCGGATAAAGACCGTCTTTGCACAGAAAAGAATGGGGATCGAAGGTTTTGAGACAGGATTACAAGATTACCGGATGCCGTGGAGGGATTTGCCACTAGAAACACCAAAAGATGTAAAAAGGTTGGAATACGGAATGCCGGTAGATTTCCGTCGTGGAGAGATCCGTGTGTCCCGGCCAATCCTCAACGTCGCGGATACCGACACCGCTTGCCAGAAGATGCGCCGCAAAACGGGAATACATAAAGCCTACTTTGGAGGCAAGTGAAAACTTGAAACGTGACGAAGTTTAGCCTTAAACATGCTGTTTTAGTTTCTTTACATATCCTGACAGAAGGAATATGCTTTCACTTTTTGCGTAAGGTTGTCTTTACGTGAGGTAGGATCAAAAACACTGACGGGTCGACGCGCACTGTCTGGTTTCACCCCCCAGAAACGGCATTGAAATTTCATTATAGATAGCCAGTTAAAATTTTCGCTTTCGCAAAATGAGGTAACATGACATCGGAAATTCAAGAGGAAAAACCGCGCCTACAACAGCAGCTGGGCGTTTTCGGCGCGACCATGATGGGGTTAGGTTCCATCGTGGGAACTGGCGTTTTTGTGAGCATTGGAATTGCGGCGGGCATTGCCGGGCCGTCGGTGATTCTGGCCGTCGCAGTGGCGGCGCTGGTGGCGACGTGTAATGGTTTGAGCAGCGCGCAACTCGGGGCCAGCCATCCGGTCAGCGGCGGTACCTATGAATACGGCTATAAGTACTTGAACTCGTGGCTGGGTTTTACCGCCGGTTGGATGTTTCTGCTCGCCAAGTCCGCATCCGCCGCAACCGCCGCGCTGGGCTTTTCCGGCTATCTTCTAAGCGCGTTCGGACTACCGCGCGACTATTTGATTCCCATCGCACTGGCGGCGGTAGTAATTTTCACTCTCATCGTGCTGGGCGGCATTCACCGCTCGAACGTGGTGAACGTCGTCATTGTTTCGGCGACTCTGTTAGCTCTGGCGTTTTTTGTGGTGGCGGGTTTATCGTCCATGTCGCGCGCAAATCTGACGCCGTTCTTTGCCGTCGCGCCGGGCGCAGGAAATCCATTGAGTGCCTTATTTCATGCCAGTGCGCTGATGTTTGTGGCCTACACCGGCTACGGGCGCATCGCTACGCTGGGCGAAGAAGTCCGCGAACCGCGACATACCATTCCCAAAGCCATCCTTCTTACACTGATTGTGACAATGGTGCTTTACATGACGGTGGCAATCGTCGGTATCGGAGCGGTTGGAGCCGGAGTACTCAGCGGCGCGGCGCATGGCGCGACCGGAACACAACCCGCGCCGCTGGCAGTGGCTGCGCGCCAATTCAGCTTTCCTTTCAGCTCGCAGATTTTAGCGATTGGAGCCGTCACCGCTATGCTGGGAGTACTCCTGAACCTGATTTTGGGTCTGTCGCGCGTCCTGCTGGCGATGGGTCGCCGCCGTGATATGCCGAGTTTCTTCGCACGCCTTAATCCATCGGAAACCACGCCGGTTTACGCAGTCGTCATGATGGGCGCGGCGATTGCCGGATTAGTGCTGATTGGCAATGTCAAAACCACTTGGTCATTCAGCGCCTTTACCGTTTTAATTTATTACGCGCTCACCAATCTGGCGGCGTTGCGGATACCGCAAGAGGAACGCCTTTATCCCGTGTGGGTCGCGAGTTTGGGGTTGGTGTCCTGTCTGTTTTTGGCGTTCTGGGTGGAGCAGCAGACATGGTTAATCGGCTTGGGATTGATAATCGTGGGTCTGGCTTGGCACACCGTAGCGAAATGGCGGCGCCCCCCCCTTAAACCCTCCTAAGGAGGGGGACTGATCTGGTCTGCAGGCAGGAGACTGCTTGCAGGAAGAGAGAAAAGGGGAAGTAGCGAGTAGAGAGTAGCGATTAGGATTACGATTACGATTTGGATTAGGGTTAGGATTAGGATTACGATTACGATTTGGATTAGGGTTAGGATGCTTGTGGCAGTCAGCCTTAAACATGTGAGAGTCATCTTTCTTGAAGTTGTCGCCGTTAGCTTGTATAATGTTTAATTTTATTGAGTTATGGCAAACGACGGTCTAGAAACACAACACCATCACGTTTCTGATGACGTTGCATCTGCAGCGTTGTCGGCCGTGGCTTGTCTTGGTCTGAACGGGAAGTTGTCTGTTATCATGCCAGCGTACAATCTCGGCACAAGTATTTCGGATAATATCAGTACTGTTTATCAGATTTTTAACGGTCTCATCGATTTTGAAATTATACCGGTTGACGATGGAAGTCAGGACAACACCGCAGCAGAAATTCGTCGAGCCGCCGCCGTTCTGGGCGGGGTGATAAAGCCAGTATTTGCCGAGCAGAATGTGGGCAAGGGGGCAGCCCTTGCAAGTGGTTTTGTCCAGTCTGTCGGCTCGCACGTATTGCTTCTCGATGCTGATCTTGATTTGAATCCCAACTATATTTGGCGTTTCTTTGATATCATGAAACAAGAGGGTGCTGATATTGTCATTGGCTCCAAAATGCATTCTGATTCGAAAATAGATTATCCATGGCGCCGTCGGCTCGCCAGTACGGTCTATTATGGGATTGTCAAATTGCTGATAGGGCTGCCGGTGCATGACACCCAGACCGGGATGAAGCTTTTCCGTCGCGAGGCACTCGATTACGCCTTCTCCCGCATGTTGGCGAAGCGATTTGCCTTTGATCTTGAGGTGCTTTCTATCGCTGCGCAGAAGGGCTATAAGGCGGTCGAGGCACCCGTAGAACTTGATTTTGGCGATAAGGCAGGTTGCATGACCCTGCATAATATCCGCCAGGTGATGACCGATACGCTTGCGATTTTCTATCGTCTTCGCGTACTCTGTTATTATAAGACCCTGGAACCGCATGACCTGCCGCGTGTTCTTCCCAGAGTTTCTGCTGTCATCGCCTGTCCCAGAGCCTCATCGTGTCTCGACGACTGCCTTCATGGGTTGGAGCTGCAGCACTGGCCGGATCTTGAAGTCATTGTGCTTCCAGATGAACCCACGGGCAGGATATGGCCTGCCTTCGTGCGTGAATACCCCACGGGGAAAGTCCGCCCAGCCGAGAAGCGTAACCTCGGCATCCAACAAGCGACAGGCTCGATCGTGGCGTTCATTGACGACGATGCCTGCCCGCTGGAGGGCTGGCTTTCTCATGCTGTTCCCTATTTTTCGAACTCCGCTGTTGGTGCTGTAGGCGGGCCGGCGATTACGCCGCCATCGGATTCGTACCTGTCGGCAATCGGCGGTCGGGTCTATGCCTCGTCTTTGGTTTCGGGGGGGTATCGTCGGCGTTACATGCCTACACGAGTTTGCGATGAGGAAGATCTTCCGAGTTGCAACCTGCTCGTTCGTAAATCGCTTCTTGATGCGATCGGCGGTTTCGACGTGAACTACTGGCCTGGCGAGGATACGATTCTCTGTCTCCGTATCGTCCATGAGATGGGTAAACGGCTTGTTTACGATCCGAGGGTTGTCGTGACCCATCATCGGCGTCCTCTTTTCGGACCGCATATCCGGCAAGTGGCGCGCTACGCCAAGCATCGCGGTTTCTTCGCTCGGAGATTCCCTGAAACCTCGTTCAAGGTTTCGTACATGATACCGAGCTTATTTGTCATGGGCGTTGTGGGTGGCATACCATTATCCTTTGTTCATTCATATCTGAGTGCTGTTTATCTTGGCGTTTTAGCTACGTACCTTGCGCTGACGTGCATTTCCACAATTAGTCTCCGATCTCCTCTGACCTGGCTCACAACGTGGGCTGGTGTTGTGGCGACGCATCTCACGTATGGCATCTGCTTTATCCACGGTCTTCTTTCTCGTGACATGGCGAGAGAAGTTCGCCCCTTTGATCATCATTCGGATCAGGTAAGGACTCCATGAAAATACTCGTCGGCTATGCGCCGCTCCATTCTCCGAAAGGCGTTCCGCTTCTTTCTCAGAACCGTCAGTTTCAGTGGTTCAGCAAACCTACCTACGTGTACCCGATGGTTCCGGCATCTGCGGCTACGCTCCTGAAGAGCGAAGGCCACGACGTGTATTGGGTCGACGGCATTGCCGAGGAGTTGACAGACGAGGCGTTTGACAACCGGTACCGAGAAATTGATGCGTCATTATTTTTGCTCGAAACCAAGACACCAGTTGTGAAACAGACCTGGCGGGTCGTGGATCGGTTAAAAGAGCTCCTTCCTTCGTGTAAAATTGTGCTCTGTGGCGACCACGTGACCGCACTGCCAGAGGAATCTCTCCAGAATTGCCGCGTGGATTACATCCTGTGTGGAGGAGACTACGACTTTTCGTTGAGTGGGCTTGTGCGGCATCTTGAGTCGGGTGTCGCGATGCCGGCCGGAATCTGGTGGAGGGGAGAGGGTGGGGGACTCGAGTCGAGCGGAATCTTTAATCTTTCAGTTAACAAGCTCGACGACCTGCCTCCCATCGACCGCGAGCTGACACGCTGGAAGCTTTACTGTCGTGAGAACGGTAATTTTCGCAGTACGCCAGGGACGTACACTATGGCCGGGCGCGACTGCTGGTGGGGCAAGTGCCATTTCTGTTCTTGGACAACGCTCTTTCCTAGTTGGCGTACTCGTTCTGCGGAAAAGGTTCTTGACGAAGTTGGTGACATCATTATGCACTATGGCGTGAAGGAAATTTTCGATGATTCAGGCTGTTTCCCTGCCGGAGAATGGCTTCGGACGTTTTGCGAGGGGATGATTGCACGCGGCTACCATAAGCGTGTTGTCATGGGATGTAACATGATTCCCGGCGTCTTGACTCAGGAGCAGTATCAGTTGATGGCGAAAGCAGGTTTCCGCTTCGTGCTTTTCGGACTGGAGTCCGCATCCGACGCTACGCTCGATAGAATCTGCAAGTGTCCGGCATCTAAAAAAGTCGCTGAGTCGATGCAGATGGCTCATATCGCAGGGCTTCGCCCACACGTAACCTGCATGGTGGGTTATCCTTGGGAGACGCTTGAGGAGGCGAAAGCGACGGTTGCCCTGACACGCTCACTCTTCGACAAAGGTTGGATTGATACCTTGCAGGGCACAATTGTCATCCCGTATCCGGGGACACCGTTATTTAAGCAATGCCAGAAAAATGGATGGTTGCGCACGGAGGATTGGGATCGTTACGATATGCGCGAACCGATTATGAAGACGGACATTCCTGACGATGTCATGCTGGCCTTGATCCGCGGACTTTATACGTCCTTCCTTACCCCCCGATTCATTATCAGGCAACTCATCTCCATCCGTAAATTTTCGGATCTCGTGTTTCTGTGGCGGGCGGGTATACGGGTACTCGGACATTTATTTGATTTTCATCAGTGCTGACGCATGAGTTGTGAAAGCTCGTATTAGTCGTGATTTTCGAGAGG
>CAZKJH010000110.1:0-13029 GCA_964553035.1 uncultured Lentisphaerales bacterium
CTCGCGACAAAGCTCGCGACAAAGAAGAAATCACACGCAAAACCCAGAAGCACCATTTTAGGTCAAATGAAAAGGCCGTGATCCTACAAGCTAAACGGGGGTGACCCGAAATCGGGTATCGCGAGTTGCTCCCCTTCTCGCTTTGCGGATGCATGGGCGACGATACCTGGAGCACAATACTTGGCCGCAGTCCAGACGTTTACCGGAGGCAAGGTTCCTGATGTACAGGCCTTAAGGAAGTCATCCACCAAAAACTGATGAGATCCAAAATGACCGTTGCCTAGCGATGCGAATTCCTTGGGCAAGCGTTCACGATCATGAACGGTCGATAAGCTACTAAAGAAGTCTGCCTGTACCCCTTCCATCTGGATGTCGCTCGAGGCAGCCGGCTTATAATTTGGGATGCACTTGAGCTGCTGAATCAGATCCTCGACTTGTCCATCGTGGGTAATCCATGCGCGCGCATTGGCCTGCTCTTCATAACAAGCTTTTGTTCCGTAAATTCTGCAACGTACGCTGCCGGTTACCGGACTCGTCAGACCGATGCGTCGGAACTCGTTGATGCGCACCATTCCGCCGTCAGACGTTCGATACAAGGCTGTTTCGTTGCTGAAATTGTTACCCCAGTAACTCAGTTCTTTGTTGAAGATGCCGTCTTCATGGTCATCGATATATCCGAGACATGACACACTGGTCATCCTCGCACCCGTAACGCCAAGGACCATGCCGCAGGAATGGGTCGGATAATACATCGGAGGGAAACTCGCGTATTGCTTCCATTCCGAGCCATTGCTACCCTGGTACGGTCCGTAAAAGCCGTGCTCCATGTCATGGTTGTATTCGCCCTCGGCGTAGACGAATCGTCCCATCTCGCCCGCAGCGAAACGTTTGCGACAGTAAAGGGTAGCGGGCTGGTAGTAACTCGTTTCGCCCATCATATACGTGAGCCCCGTCTCCTTGACTGCTCGTATCAATTGCTCAAGTTCTTCAATGGATATTGCCGCAGGTACAGCACTGTAGACATGTTTTCCGGCGCGCAGCGCAGCAATGGCTTGCGGTGCATGCATCCAGCGTTGTGTAAACACAGCGACGGCATCCACATCGCTTTTCAAAAGCGCTTCCAGGCTCGTATACGTATTCTTGATCCGAAATAGGTCTTTGGCTTGCGCCAGACGCTCGGGCAGGGTCTCGGCTAGATAAACTTCTGAGACGAGGGGATGGCCCTGAAACAGAGGAATGAACGCGCGCGCGAATCCTCCCGCGCCGAGAACGCCAATCTTAAGGGTTTTCATATCGATCTTCTTTTCCTTTTTCTCTATTCATAACTGTCGATTTCTTCAAAATCGCCAAAGTCTTCACCAGATTGACCCACAGGAAGCATGAAGTGGTAGTTTCCTTCGCCGCAGGCAGTGGCGAGCAGGGAGCAGATCTGCTGAGATCGGGCCGGCGTATCGTGGGGACCGGCGATGTAGAAAGGTTTTCCTTCTTTTCCGAATACGAAAATTTCGGCGCAGAGCGATCGGTCGATTCCAGCCAGAACCGAACTCGCATCGCCATAGTCAGCATGAGGAGAAAAGCCGAGGTTACGCGAGAAATCGACGACGTCACCAATTAGTTTGGCCGCATACTCAGGCGATTGCACTTCTAATGGCTCCCGATCATGAGTGCCTGTCAGCATTTCTTCGAAGGAAGCCGGTGGGAAGGAGTGAAAGAAGGCATTTTTCACACCGAGACACCATGCATCGACGAGAAAGATGCCCGCTGCGATTAAGCCGTTGTCTAGTTCGCGGGCGATGATGACAGTACCCATGCCACCCTCAAATATTTTCTCCGACACCCAAGCTCCGAAAACGGGGGCTTGCTGGATAGCCGCTCGGGATAGCCCGAAGCGAAGCTCAAAAGGAACGCCTTGCTTCATCAGATGTTGCTTGGCTGCTTTAGCCTTAGCTTTTTGCTTTGCAATTTTCTTCTGTCGTGAGAGCTGAATTTTTTGTTTATCTTTAGCCATGTGGTAGTAGTGAGTTGCGAGTTGTGAGTGGTGAGAGAAGTGCGCAGTGCGTAGTCCGTAGTTGAGGCTGGGGGCACCCCAGACCCCGTTTGAGAAAACTTTGTCGTTAGCTTTGTCGTAATCTTTGTCGGGAAAGAGTGGCGAGTTATGAAGTAAAATTTGTCATTAAGGTCAATTCGGTCATTGGGGTCACAAGAAATTGGGAGCATGCAGGCTTAGCCAGTACCCCAAAATAGAAAAAGTAATAATTTGTAATTCGTAATTGGAAATTTGCTAACACCTAGGGCCTAACACCTAACCCCTTCTTCAAGAGGGCAATCGCAGGGCTTATTGCGGAGGAGTTCCATTTGCTCTTCAGGCGTGTTGACGAAGGCCTCTTGGATAGCGGATCCGACCGCAAGGGTTTGGTCGAGTGGCGTAGCGTGGTTGTACCCGCGAAGGCCGAACTCTGCCACGAGTGCTTCGTGCCGGAGAAAGAGAGCCCGTTCCTTTCCCACCCAGCGCAGGGTTTCGGGATGGCGGGCATACCCACCAACACCGCCGTGCTTGGTGAGAATATTCCAGAGCCCGTGTAGTTCTCGATGCTCAGCAAGCAGATGCTTGCGGCACAAATAGTGAGTTTCAACATCCCAAACACGCATAGTAAAATTAAATGAGCCGTCCCATAACCGGCAAATCGCCTACGAGCGGCATTGCATAATCGAGGAAGGCTTTCGTAACGTTGTTACCCGTGCGGTTGATGAATGTGGCTGGCATGCTGCGGGTATTCTTTGCAACAGATCGGAGCGGTACGCATACGTACGCAATCGCATACTTTTTGCCCGGCTTTCGCACGATAGCGATGGAAGCAGATTTAACCTTGCCTGATGTGGCATTCATGACGGCCGCCATTCCCGCGCCAAAGGCCTCCATGGAATCGCTGGCAGAGGCGACGGATGGGAACGAGCGTTGGAGATAGCCGAAGGTGTCAGCGCGAACACGTTTGATCGCGAGACGCGTCTTAATCTCATTCGCAAGAAGGTCGCCGAGCGCTCCCGTGCCGCTGAGTTGCATGTTGCCATGCGCATCCACCTCGCCACGACCAATACTGGCAATGATGGGAGTTCCAGACTTATCACAAATGCCTTCAGACACGGCGACGACGCAGCGGCCGAGTCTATCCATCACGCCTTTGACATCTTTGGCGAACTGCTCCATGCAAAACGGGCGCTCCGGCATATAGATCAAATGCGGACCATCATCCTCATGCTGACGCCCGAGGGCCGAGGCGGCGGTAAGAAAACCGGCATTACGCCCCATGACGATGTTGATTTTGACGCCACCGAGGGCAAGGTTGTCGAGATTGTCGCCCATGAACGCTAAGGCGACGAAGCGCGCCGCACTGCCGTAGCCCGGCGTGTGGTCATTCTGGCGAAGATCGTTATCAATCGTTTTCGGAATGTGGAAACACATAATATCGAGCTTCTGCTTGACGGCCATCGCGTTGACGATGTGAACCGTTTCCGCCGTATCGTTTCCGCCGATGTAGAAGAAATAGCCGACATCGAGCTTGCGAAGCACGTCGAAGATCTTCATGCAATCTTCTTCGGTAGGCTTGCGACGAACGCTACCCAGTGCGGATGATGGCGTGGCTGCCACAATCTCGAGTTGCTTTTCCGGCACATTACGCAGATCAATGAAATTTTCGGAAAGGATGCCATCGATTCCATGCAAGGCACCGTAGATTTTTCCGATTTTGGTACTCTTGCGGGCCGTCATCACGGCACCGACGAGGCTCTGATTGATGACCATCGAGGGCCCGCCGCTTTGGGCAATGACCATATTTCGTTTCACGGGTTTTACTGACATCTGTTTGTCCTCTTGCTCACTTGTAGGATTAAAATTTTGACCTAATTTTCTGAAAACGTTCTGCAGCATCACGCAAAAGCCTCTCGGTTGTTTCCCAGTCAATGCAAGGATCTGTGACCGAAACGCCGTAGTCCATCTTATCGGGGTCAGCGGTAATCTGTTGGCAGCCCCAGTCGAGATAGCTTTCAAGCATAAACCCGACGATCGAGGTATTACCGAGTTCGATTTGCGCAATAATATCCTGCACAACTTCTTCCTGTTTGCGCGGATCGTACTCTGAATTGCCGTGACTGCAGTCGACGACAATCCTGAGAGGCAGACTCGCTTTCTGGAGAACCTTCTCTGCAAGACCGATGCTCATGCGACTATAGTTAGGGCTATCACCGCCGCGCAGAACGAGGTGGGTATACTTGTTGCCGCGTGTTTTCAATACAGCCGTCATGCCTTGCTCCGAAACACCCAAAAATGAGTGTGGCCGAGAGGCGGCGCGGATCGACTGCGCCGCCGTCTCTACGCCACCCTTACGAGGAGCGTTTTTAAATCCAACTGGCATGGAGAGCCCGCTGGACATCTCACGATGGGCGTTCGATTCTGATGCACGCTGCCCAATCGCCATCCAAGAGAAGAGATCTCCGAGGTACTGCGGCATAATCGGATCAAGCGCTTCCGTTCCGGCCGGCAGTTGAAGCCTCACCAAATGCATCAAAAACTTGCGGGCCACGCGAAGCCCGTCTTCAATACGAAAACCGCCATCGAGATAGGGGTCCGTCAAGAGACCACTCCAGCCGGTGTTTCCACGAGGTTTTTCAAAATAGACGCGCATGACGATGAACAGGCTTTCACAAAGCTCATGCGAAAGCGAGGCGAGGCGAGATGCGAATTCCGTTGCCCCCACAATATCGTGTACTGAACAAGGACCCACCACAGCAAGCAGGCGCGTGTCGCGCCCATCAAGGATATCCTCAATGGTTTTGCGATACGTTCCAACAACCGCCTCCTGACGTGGCGTGATCGGAATTTCACGTTGTAGCTCGCGAGGTGTAAATATCTCCTCCACGTCCACGATATTAGCATCAAAAAAGGAACTCATGGTTCGTGCCTCTGGCGCATGAGCGCCCTAGTTATTCAATAAATCAACAACGATTCTACCAATATGCTACAGGTGGTTCAAGCATTTTGAGCGACACCCCTTTTTAGTGCATAGTAGAGGTCAGCATCGGTAGCTTTGCGCATGGCAGTTTCATCTAGGAATTCGGGCCCTTTGTCGCAAGTTATCGACTTGATACCTCCCTCTTCCATCTCCTTTCTAATCTTTTTGACTGCTCGAAGAACCTCTTTTTGCGTATGGCCGGAGAGTCTTTCAATTGGATGGTATTGGTCAAATGCCGCGCAATCAACGCTCGGGGGTTTTCCGATCTCTCATGATTAAGAACCGGAATTTTAATGATTGAAAAATTGCCATTTAAGAATAGATCTTCCGCTGAAAAACTTTTTGTTCCTCGGCTGTTGGCGCACACATCGTCACCCAGTCAGGCTCAGATAAACCAAGTCGAGTCGCTTTGCCGCGCCCCATGTCATGATAAGGAAGTAATTCAACGTCTTCTACATTCTTCAGTGCGGCGACTTCCGAGATAAAGGCCGCCAGACCGTCGTCAAAGTTCATCCCCGAAATACAGGGGACACGAATGATCATGCGACACCCAGCTTCACTAAGCGCAACAACATTTGCATACACGTACGCTGCTGTCACACCAACAAGATCGAAGTAAGCCTCTCGCGAAGCTTTGATGTCACAAAGATATAAATCTGCCTTCCCAATAACACGGGAAAATTCACGGCTTGTAATCGAGCAGGAAGTTTCGATGGCCGTTGGGATCTCCTCTTCGCGAGCCGCTTTAAGCAAGGCGAGCGAAAAATCCATCTGCATGAGCGGTTCACCCCCAGAAAGCGTCAGTCCTCCGCCTGTCTCACGATAATAGTCCAAGTCTCGCCTCACGACTTTCATGACATCCTCGACATTCAGAACCGTCCCGAGCATCACGAGTGCGCCACTGGGACACTCTGCCACGCAAGCGTTGCATCCCTTGGCAATCTCGACACCGTGTCGGCAAATTTGCTCGCCTGCAACACACCGACCACAGGCGATGCAACGCGGTTCGATTCTTACCGTTTGCGAACCAAAAGGTTGATAGTCGGCATTATGACACCAAGGACAATGCAGGTGACATCCCTGCAGAAAAACAGTCGTCCGATATCCCGGGCCGTCTCCCGTACATGCCCGCTGAATGCGGGATACATACCCCGTTCTAGATCGCTCCATGAACCTGCCTCCGCAGAATGTCTCGCTGAACCTCGGGTGCTAAATTGACAAAATAATCTGAAAAACCACTGACTCGCACAATGAGATTCCCGTAAGCCGCAGGGTTAGCCATCGCTTGCTCCAGCACACCATTATCGGTTACGTTAAATTGCATCTCATGTCCTCCGCCTTTCACGAAACGGCGAAGCAATGAAACCATACAAGCAATCCCCTTTTCCCCTTTGAATAAGTCTGGAGTAAAACGCATGTTGACCACTGTGCAATTACTCTGGGAGTAGTCTGGCTTGACAATCGAATTGACGAACGCCGTCGGGCCCTCTCTATCCTGCCCACACGAGGGTGAGGCGGCATCCGAAAGCGGAGTGCCTGCAAGGCGCCCGTCTGGTGTGGCGGGCGTTCCCGCGCCTGCTGATACATTCTGAACGTTAGAAGCGATGCAACTCATGATACGTCCCCCATCCGGTAGAGGCTGCTTCGCTGTCAGTTGGCCTACAATCTCAACGATCTCAGCCGCGATGTCATCAACGTAAGCGTTGTCGTTCCCATATTTGGGTGCATGGTTGATGCAGACTTGGCGAAGTTCCTCATGGCCCTCAAAGTTAGCAGCCAGAGCTTCAACGAGCGCACTCGCTGATATGCGCTTTTCCTCGAAGACAAGTTTCTTGATAACCGCCAGAGAGTCTGTTAGGGTTCCAAGACCCATCATTCCGAGACCGTGGAAGCGTGGGAACTCTGCCCCGCCGCCGTTCACATCAAGGCCTCGTGCAAGACAGTCGGTCGTCAAGGCTGATAGTAGCGGCATTGGGTAATCGTGCGGTGGGAACGCTTCAAGCCTTGCGCAATAGTATGTATGATAGTTGTACACACCTTCAGAAAACAGCTTGACTAGCTCTGCCCAGAGCTCTTGATACGTACTAAAGGTGACAAGTCGCTTCATCACGGCACAGAAGATTTCCGGCATATTAAAGCGCCCGTCGCTCCAAGGTACTTGTCGACCAGGAACAAGCGTTTCGACACAGCCTACGAGCGCATAATCGCGCGCCGCCTCAATCGGAATTCCAGTTGAAACCAGCATCGGGATGTTGACATGATCGTTAAAGACGGCTGGGAAACCAATTCCCGTTGAAATGAGTTTGACACAGGCACGGAGGAATGCATCAGTACTTCCCCCGTGCAGTCTTGCCGAGAGATTCGTGGAGGGTGATTTGACAAGCCCGACGGCCTCCAGGATGAGAAAGCTGAGTTCATTTTCGGCATTTGAACCGTCTGAGGAAACACCACCGATCGCAATGTTCGTGATCTCACCATAGTGGCCAACAACAGACATGAGGTAGCAGAGCGCATCCAGCGCCGTTTTTTGTCCGGCCTTATCAACAGCGTAGACTGGATATAAATACTGATCCAAACGGCCGAGAGCGTTGTGATTGCCGTTATCAACAAGCAAAAAATCTTGAATCGTCATGACGAGCTGAATGGCTTCGGCAAAGGTCTCAGGTCGATCTGTCGCAACCTTCTCTAAGCGCCTTGCACACTCAGGATTAAATGACCGACAAAAAACTGCAGCCCTTCGCAGGTAGTCTGAAACCGCCTTTAGCGAAATCAGCATCGACTCGCGATAGGGCGTGGGGTCGGCTCGAAATTCTGCTTCTGCGCGCTGAATAAAATCTCCGAGACCTTTCTCAACAATCCCTCGGTAGTCCGGCACGGTGTGGTTGGCCCCAACTGTAAAACTTCGTGTTGTGGCTTGATAAGAAGACAGGCTGGTTTCGTATGAATGTCCGTCATTAGTATAGTCTGCGACGGCGGTTGGAATCGTGTAGGTAATCGCGGGGCCACCCCAGAATTCGTCGCACATCCCTTCGTGTAAAGGCAGGTGCGCCAATGCGTACTCGCGTGCCTTGGCATTGCGGAAACATTCCTCCATCGTTTCCTTAGGGTGCTCGGTCAGGTAGTCCCCACATAACCACATGAACATCGAGCATGACCTTGTAAATTTTCTGGCTGAAAGAACTGGCGGGTTCCAGGGTTTCATTTCGTGATCATTCCTTTCAGAAGAGTTCAAGCTTTTGAGAAGACTGCCTTAATCGTACGCCCCGCTGTCGCATCGTCGATGGCCGTACGAACTTCACTGACCGGATAGGTAGACACCGTCGAAGCGAATAGCTTTTGTAGGTCGGGGTTTGCGACGAGGAAGTCGAGGTAGGCACCAACGTCGGCCAGCGTATACTGGCCGCTACCAATGATGCGTAGCGCACGGAAGGTAATCAAATGCGGTGGGATGGCGATAGCTCCGCGGTCGGAATACTGTCCAGGCACAAAGTATCGTCCACGCGTACGCAGCAGAGAGAGCCCTAATGGGAAGGCTCCTGGATCGCCGCTCGTCTCAATACAAACATCCGCACCATCGCCACGCCTGAACTTCGTCGCTTCGGCGAGAACAATTTTAGCGGTTTCTTCTGGTGTAGTCTTTCGAAAATCAATAAAAACATCCGGCTTAAATGCCGTGGTCAAATCCATTCGATGTTGATTGGCTGTGGAGCCGATGCAGATCGTCTGGCAACCCTTTGACTTCGCATAGGCCAACGCAAAAAGCCCGAGCGAACCGTTGCCCTGTACGACGACGAGTTCGCCTTTTTCCAATCCTCCGCCATAAGCGCAGGAACGGATAATGGTGGGTCCACCACACGGGAATGCTGCCGCTGCTTTTGCGTCTACACCAACCGGCAAACGAACGAGATTACGGGTCGAAATCTCCTGATACTCGGCATAGCCGCCATGGAAATGCGGAGGATCTGCAACAGGCTTGACATACGTAACACCAAAAGCCAAACAACTTGCCGTTTCACCGCGCAGGCAATTGACGCACTTGCCACATGCGATGGCCACGCAGGCGATCGCACGGTCTCCAAGGGTGATCTTATTCCCGAGCCCATCGCGTGCATTTCCCTCACCGAGTTGTTCTACTTTTCCAATAAATTCATGCCCCAAAACGAGAGGAAAAGGCATGGGCCCCAATTTTCCTTCGCAAATATGGACATCTGTTCCGCAGATCCCGCTGTAGAGAAGTGAAAGCCCGGCATTTCCTGATCCCGGAGAAGTAATGGGGTATTCGCTTATCTCAAAGCTACGCGTGGAGGGATCAAAAATGGTTAATGTTGCAGTTTTCATAATTTGAACTTGCCTTATTGGAGGGCTTAACGATAATAGCGGATATACATTTTAAAGAGCTCTGTTATCAACGCGAATTGATTGTATCAGTTTATACGCGGAATTCACATGGAGAATTCTGAAAATAGAGTGAAAAACGCTCGTAACTCGCAACTCGCCACTCACGACTTCTCTGGATATTGGACATTCCTAGTTGGACATCTATGACTCATCACCCGTTTTTACGGACACAAGAACTCCACCGGCAATCAACACAGCAAAAGCCCACGTGATCGAGGGCATTTGAAAACTAAAATCCCCACACGAATGGATTGTCATGACGATACAAGCCATTAACGATGCAAGTGGGAGCACCCGCTCAATCTGCGAGATGTTTTCATCCTCCATTGAGTCGGTCCAATCACGGTGATGTCCTGATCGCCACCGCTCTGTCTCGAAAACGACAGATTCGTCGTCGCTTTTGAAAGAACTTTCTGAATCCTTCTTAGATGCTTTCTTCAGTGCGTATCGGTTCATTGTGGTCTGTGAAATGTAGGTGACGACGAGCAGAACGCACATTGGAATCAAGAAAAGCATTAACCCTACACTGCCGTATTCCTCAAGAAGTTGTGTCCAGTCACTATGAACCTCGTAGAGATGTTGAGAGTTGTTGACATATCGCGGTTTTTTCATTGTAGAGATGTCGCCGTTGATTGGCTTAACCGCATCGTCTGTTGGGTTGAATTCAGCCCACCGGTTTGAATGTTGCCCTGGCCCAATTCCCCATACCGGGGAGCTTTTCCAAGCCCGAAGGGCAGATTGAATATACGTTCCTCGGTCAAATCCGTACCAGAATGCATCGTGTACTTTGGAACCCCACTCGTCTGTGCCCCAGTTTTTAACAACGGTTTTATAAAGGTGATGGCTGTTGATGCGCTCCATGAGAGGATTTGAGGTGTATCGGATTGCAAGTACGGTTGTCGCGATGCATCCTATAATGATAACTGGCGTTAGTAATCGGAAAATCAGACGATGCCCACGCATCGCAACAAAGGGTAGGGCGATGAAAAGGCCAATTAAAAGTGATGAAATGCCTCCGCGTGAAAGCGTAAGGAAATTAGCGGAAGCCATTACGATGAAAGCGACAGCCGCAGCAATTTTTAAACGGATTTTAATTTTGGGCGCGAATACGATCGCCAAACAAAGGCATATTCCCAAATTCATATAGGCGGAGAGATGATTGGGACAGAAAAAGGGTGCTTTTGCTCGTCCACCATACGTCCATGGGCTGAGCACCCAGAGTACATAGTCTTCTTTGCCAATCAGTTCAAGAACGAGTGCATAAATTGCGATAACTAAGGCATTGATCAGAAAAGCTAACAGAAGTATTTTCACTCTCCTTCGCGTGAAGGAGAGAAACATAACGGGTGCAATTGCTGCGGGAGTAAAAAAAAGTAAAAGGCTTCTTTCCGTCTCCATAGCGACGAGCGGAAGTCCGGGAGCAGAGGGAAACTCAGCCCGAATGATGGCATAGATTAAAAATGGCAATGCGGTGATGAGAATTGCCAGAACGCTTCTGTTCATCTTGAAATACCCTTTTAGGGGAGAGGCTGTATCATCATCTCTCGTCATGACAGAGAGCAGGGTGCCAACTCCTGAGAAGAAGCAACTTGAAAAAATGAGTGACGCCATCGGCCAGAACCACCACATTTCCCAAGACCCGAAACACCAGGGGCCCAAAACGATGTTAAGAAGCACGCATGAGAAGGCTAACCGATGCATCAATTCTGAGAAATTGAAGCGTTTTGAAGGAGAATAATCATCGTCGTTGTCCATGGCAATATTCCTAAATTTAGACCTATAAGAGATGAGCCTGTTACATCAATTTCAGCGCGAGGTCGTATTTATCACGATAACGCGTCTGTTTGTCTATTTGTCAATGTACAGATAAATTAGGCTTCCATCAAGGAAAATGCAACCGCACGAAGAATCTAGAATCCAGAAGTCAGTGAACAGAATTAATTCTCAACAGTAGCCCCGACAATCTTGTCGGGGACAAACCGAGACAGGATTGTCTCGGCTACGTTCTTGGCGAGGTCAAACTCCAGAGCTTCCATTCAGACTCCATTGTACCCTCCATTGTACCCATACAGTTCGTAATTTTTTGCAGTATTTTGTGTTAAACTTTCCCCTTTTCGCGAGTAGACAAAATAACCCCTCGAGAAGATTTTTATGAACCAGAAAGACCTCTACGCCCCTGGTCCTTGCGGCAGTGGCAAAAAATTCAAGTTTTGCTGTTATCAGGAGAAAAGAGAGCAGACGAGTATCATCGAAGTCGTCTCTGGTTGCGGAACCTACGGATCGGACGAGCTCCGAGCTTCCGCGCTACAGGTTTTGCAGAAGCGTGGGCTGGTGGAGAAAAACACGTCCCTGAGGATGCTCGTAAACGGAGTCTATCAGGACATATATTTACAGGCCGTTTCGCTGAACGAGGATTACCAGTTTTGCGATCTGCCGCCGGAGAAGTGGCTTGAGGTTTACGAGAAAGCCGACAAAGCTTCAAGAAAGTGGAGACCGAACTGGAAGGCGATAGGCGAGGACTACTTGAGTCTCACCCAAGCCGTGCCTGAGTTCGTGCCCGGCCATTTCACCTATGCGGCTGAGATGGGCACGAAGCTTTTTTGTTGATATGGCATCCTAATCGTACTCGTAATCTTAATCTTACTCGTAATCGTAATCCTAGGCTTTATCTTCCCATCATTCCCCCTCTGTGCCTCTCACTCTCTGTGTTTAAAACCAATCACGTCGGCGTATCGTAGGCGCAGACGCCGGTACGCGGCGAGTTGACGAGGCGCATGCCGTAGAATTCATCACCCGTTGACTCGTCCTGGTCTTCGGCGCAGGTGGAACAATAGAGGGTGCCGCTCTCGAGGCCGAAATCCACGGCCGAAATGATCGTTGCAGGGTCGCCGCAGACACAGCATTTGTATTGCGGTGCTTTGTTTCGCATCAGCAGTATGGGTTTAGTGGGGAGTTTTTCGAAAGTCTTTCGGACGTCGATGACCTCCAGTTCAAGATCGGTCGAGGAGCCGAAGTCGTATTCGTAGGAGAACTTCAGTCCTAGTGTGAGGACCTCGCTCAGTTTGATCTCGAACATCTCCTTGTGGGGTTCCGCGTCTGGGAATATGAATTCCTCCGGACAACTGTCATAGGTTTTTCCATTGATCGTAAAGGCGCTGAGGTGGCCGCAGCACTCAAGCCAGATACGACGGAGAAAATCATCGAGGGTTTCGAGTGTACGATCCCCTTGCATTTCGACGAACAGCACGTAGTCTTTCAGGTACGAACCTCGGATCTGGAGCGTGAATTTTTCCGTCTCCTTCTTGCCCATTGGAAGCGGATTCTGTTGGCGACATTTTTTGAGATGTAGCTTGGCGCTACTCAACTTCACTTCTTCTCCGCAGATTCCGCATGTGGCCGTCTGGCTAAATGATTTCGTTGGAAATGGCAGTTTTTCATCAGCAGGTTGTTTGTCCATAATGTACCTCCCTTTTGTACAGGCAGGATTTTAGACAAGACCCACACCATTTGTCAAATTTCAAATTCGAATGCAGCGTAATCGGTTCGCGACAGGGGTGTCGGCATTGATGAGCGGATCAGCGAGCCGAAGAGGAAGCCGTTTGAGGGATGCTTCGGCTTGAGAACG
>CAZKJH010000111.1:0-12888 GCA_964553035.1 uncultured Lentisphaerales bacterium
CGTCAGCGAGTTCGTCTATGCCCAATGCAACCTGCACATTGTTAGACGGCGTGGCATCGAACTGGAGGGAAACATTGAAATGGCGGGTATTTTCAGACCATGCCATCATGTGTACGTTCGTTGAAACCTCTGTATCGATGAAAACAGGAGCCCCAAGATCTGGGGCCGTCAGGGTACGCGCATCAGCCATGGACATTGCGGATAACACGGCGGCAATGGCAAGCCGTGCTTGTGAAAATAGTCGTCTTCTGCGAATTATCGTCTTCATGGCATCTGTTCTCCTTGTCGCACTGCCACCGACCTCCCCACTCACGAAGAGGGACGCATTTACTAACGTCCACCATCAGGCACTTGGAGGCCTACAAGAGAACACTTTCAATGCGCCCCAGAGAGGAAGCATCTCTGTGCTATCTCTTACTTTACGAAATTTCCAAGTTTCGATGGTGACAGCAGCCTAAGCTACGTTAAAATCTTTGATTGTGAGTGAATGGTTTTCGATCTATTGGTTCGTACAATTCTCCGTGAAAGAAAAGGTATTGCGCTCTCTTTAAACTGTGGTAAGCATAGCACAGCACTTTTTAGTAAGCAACCGGAAAGTCCGGACGAAAAAACAGTCGCGAAAAACAGTTTTTTTCGATAGTTTTGAGAGCGTGAAGCGGAGTCGGTTCTTGTCGTCGTAGGCGTTGCCCTGCCAGGAGAGAACATCGTCCGTACTGCCGAGGAGCGTGGCGGAATAGAGAGTGGTGCCGGGGGTGGCGTCCTGGATGCTGAGATCGGACGTATCAGACGGATAGGACTGATACGTCCGCTGGGTGATGGTGCGGAGATGCGAGCCATCGACAACAGGCAGGAATGCCTGTTCCACATCGTCCCAGGAGCCGAGGGCATAGTCGTAGGTGGTGGTGAGGCCGTCTTCGTCTGTTGAAGAGATGGAACGGCCGCGAAGCAGTATGAAACTCTGGAGGGGTGTTGCTGTCAAGCTCGAATGGAACTGATGAGCCGTCGCGTCACGGCATTTTCATTTGAAGCTGGTTCTCAGAGTTCAATTCCTGCGACAAATACGTCATTAGGCTTATTGTTGCAATCGTCGGATGTCGGATCTGGGTCGAGGATCTCATGCTGCGAATAGTAGCTCACCAGCAGCAACCCGTCAGGTCGGAGGGCTGTGCCCACATACGATGTATCGCCGCAACTCGGCAGTTCCAGAACCTGTTCCGCTGTTGTCCCCTTCATCCTCCAGATCTTGGTTCGGCGAAAAGCGCTACTCGGTTTCACGCCATCAGCCCCTGCTGTGGGAACTTCGCGCCCGAATAGATAGAGGTCATCGCCGATCATCGTAAGGTGTGGCGCCTGGATGACTTTCGGAATGACACCGATCTGCCGCCACTCGCTGAATGGCAGTCGACTTTCCCATATCTGCATGTGGCGGGGTTCGTCACCTGTTCGCACAAACGCCCACAAGCTGTCCTCGCCCCTCGGGATCATCGCGCATTCATTGCCCTTAGCCACCGTGCTCTGCCGTGTCCAGACAAGCCCGTCGGTCGAGTCGTACAACTCGACTGTACTACCGCCTTCCGGTGTCCGCCGATATCCCGCGCACCAGAACCGGTTGTGCCAGAAGATCGGTTTCCAAAGAATAGCGCCTTCCATCACCGAGCGCGGCGCGGACCACGTGTCGCCGTCCTGTGTGACTTGAACGGTGGAGTAGGCGGGCATCATGTATCGGTCTTCAGCGGGAAGAAAAGGGGAGAGTGCGAAGGAGTGCAACCGTAGCTCTTCACCGGTGTTCAGAAAATAGTTGTCGCGCGCATCAATCGGAGTGTTCGGTGGAAGAGCGGCTGGCGTCGGGAATTTTGTTTCCCTGTGAAGCGACCAGCTTTCACCGTCCGGACTGGTCATCAACAGTTGCCCTCCGCCGGCCGAGCCATGCTGTTCGCCATTGCGAAATGCGAGAAAATAACGTCCTTTGAAAAACGTCAAGCCCGTAAACGCACTGTGCTTTCCATCGGAATAGACTTTCTTAATCCATTTGATTTTCATAATTTTGCCTCTTTCGTGTTGTGATTACTTGTCGGCTCATCATGAGCCAACTTCAAACAACGCCGCTGCGTTGTCCCAAAATACGCCTTCGACTTGGTGATCGTTCAATCGCTCGCCCCAGCAGGCCCATTTCAGGGCGCGCAACGCCTCCAGAGCGATCAATACGGGTTGGAGCGTGCGGTGCTTTTCCTTCCATACCGGCGAGTCTCCGTACAACCACAGAAATGAATCGGCTACTGCGACTGACCGTCCTCGGAAGAAGCTTGCGCAGAAATCGGATCCATAAAGTACACGATGGGGACCCATAATCCTCAGCACCGCTTGGATCGCCATGGCATCGCACACCGCGCTGGTGTCTACAAAGAGATTGGGCAGATCCGCCAGCAGCGGCAATCCCTCCAAGGCGTGAGCGGGCTGGAAGGACCGTGCACAATGCGCCAGAATCAGCTTTATGCGTGGGTAGCGCTCGCAGTAGTGTCGTATCCAGTATTGGTTGATGGGATCCGCCACGGCCCGTGCCTTAACCATGTGCAGGGTGATCACCCACGCTTCCTCATTGGCCACGGCCACCAGCCGCTCCGGCAGGTAGTCCGGGATATCGGCCTCCCACGTGGGTGTCGTATGGGACAGGACGTGATAGCACTTCAAACCGTGCAAGCCCAGACGCCGCACTTCGCCGCGAAGCCATTCCGGATCGTCTCCGGGGCGTGCCAGATAAAGCGCGCGGCAGGATTGATCGAGCTTCACCTGCTCTGCCAGCCATGCAGACTCCCGGGGGGCCAACTCGGCAATCAACGGCTTGGGGAGGAACAGAGCCGAGCAGGCCCGCCCCGGATGCAACCCGTTGATTAGTCGCCGGTACTCGTCATAGCCTACCGCACCGGTAATCGTCTCCGGAACCGAGATCCCGCGCAGTTGGGTTTCGTACTCCGCCGTCCACAGGTGCGTATGGGCATCAAAGACCCGATCCGGCACAAATGCATCCAACTCTCGCGCAAAGAACTCGGTATCTTCCGGTTGCAGAACCGGCCTTTCATCTGAAATCATGTTGTAATCCTTCTTGTTTTCAATGTGTCATTTCTTTAATTCAAGATATTAGTATCAGTAGTCAACCGCTGGTAACGCGTAAACGACCTCTAGCCCTGTCGTCGATTCAAACGTGACTTCCTCCGTGCTATATGGCACAAGAAAGCGCTCACCCAAGGATACGTCCCGCCCAGTTCCTGCAGAGCTGATGCGCCCGCTTCCACCGGTCACAATGCCGGCGTAGAACGAATCTTCACGCTTGGCCAGCGTTCCATCGATCTGAAGTTTTTTGAGCCGAAAGCAAGGGGTTGCCCCCTTGTCGACAAGGCTGAACTCGGCACTTCCGCCCCATGCACCCAGCTTCCGCGGGTGCAGGAAGCACTGCTCCCTCACGCTGGCGACGCTCATTTCGCGAAACGTGAACATCGACAGCGCAAAGTCCAGATCGCGCCCCATGAAGCGGGCACTCTGGGGGAGCACATAACCACCGCGCTCAAATTCGATTCGGACGGCGAAGTCGGTCGGTTCCATGAGTTCGATCATGAGTATGCCTTCGCCTATTGCGTGCGGAACGCCACCGGGCACGATGAACACATCTCCCGGTCGGACGGGGATCTTCTCGAAACAAGAGGTGATGAAACCTGTGTCCTGCGCCTCGATGGCCCGACGGAACTTCTGGCGATCGGGAACATGCTGGAACCCCAGGTGGATATACGGATGCGGGACATCCTCCCGGCTTCCAAGGATCACGTAGGCCTCTGTCTTGCCGCTATTGCTGCCGAGGTGCGTCCTGGCGAATTCGAGGGTCGGATGGCACTGGATGTGAAGGCGGACGGCAGAGTCGAGAAGCTTCAGCAGGAACTGCGTATTCGGTCCGAATCGTGCCAGATGTCGCTCCCCCAGCATCTCCCGGGGATGCTGCATGAACACATCCCGCAGCAGATGGTTCTCTCCGTCAAGGGTAACCGTCGACAGGCCTTCAGCCTCGAGCTGTTCTCGCCCACTGTTGACCGCGCGCGTCGTGGAAGCGATCCAATCTTCCGGGAAATGGCTATCGCCAGGCGACGGCTTGTTTTCCATGACATCGAGCTGGCGTCCGCCAAGATAGGTTCGCCACACCCGGTTGGGTGCCAGCATGAAAAAGGGCGGAATCCTCATGCGTCTTTCCCCTGGAAAGGGTTCGCCAGTTCCACCGCGAATGCTTTCGGCTGATAGGGCCCGAGGTCGAATTTCAAACCGGCTCCGTCGTAATGTACCTTTCCACGGGACATCTCCTGACCATCCACCTCGACGGCCTCAGTGATTGGCACCGCAAAGGTTATTTTCGCCCCCACGGCCTGCCTGCCATCCAGTTCACGGACGCGGACAATAATCTGTTCGCTTCGCTCGGCTTTCTTGACCGCCATGACCATCACCTGCGGCGTGTCCGCGCGAAGAAAACTAAATGTTTTCCCCAGCCTGCCCGTATGCTTGCCGGTGCGGATGCACTCCAAGGGCTGATTTAGACGTGCCGCTCGACTGCATATTGTGCTCTGGTGCCCCACTCCCGTATGACCGGTAATGGCATAGACGATGTGGTGTTTCTGTCCGATCTCAAGTTCGCCCTGCTCGGGATGCGCATCGGCCGTGCGAGGCGTGTGCAGGAGCGTAAGGCGCAGTCGATTATCGGCGGGCTTGTCCCACCCGTATTTGCAGTCATTGAGGATGGCCACACCATAGTGGTCTGTTGAGTCGACGATTTCCGCCCATTGCTGGGCGGGCACTTCGTTCATTTTTGACGAGTTCGTACCGCGTTCGACAACGCCCACCCCGATATCATAAGTAGCCTTTGCGTTGCACACGCTCAGGGGGAAAGAGGCCTTCAGGAGCCGCTCATGGGTTTGCCACGCGATAGTCGTTTCAATCTCCAGCCGATCGCCTGCGGCACCGGCCGCCAATCGCAAGACCTGAACAAACCGCGAAGTGCCCAAGGTCCGCTCGATGCGCAGGCAGGCGCACAACGGCCCCTGAGAAAGCACGGTGGTTTTAACCGGCCCGCCCACATATTCTCTCGGCGGTGCAGCGAGATCTTCCCAGCGAATATCCCAGGCGGGCGAGCGCGGCGAAAAATCGTCCAGGAGTTCGAGGCGAACGGGGGCCGAAAGCAGCTCTTTGTTCGCGACCTTATCGACCATGGAGCAGATATCCCCATTCTCGTCGATGCGCACTTTATAGTTCGCGTTCTCCAGTCCGAAGTCGTCGGCAGACAAGCCTGTTTGCATCAGACAGCCGGTCTCTGATTCGCGTATGTCAAACACCGCGCATCCAGCAGACGGCACCTGTGCCAGAAACCGCACGGTGCGTGCACTGGCCGAATCCTGAGTGATCTCGGAGGGGACTTCTACGCCATCTGGACCGAACACACGCACGGGTGCGGCGAGTCTATCCTTGCACGGCACGGAGACGCACACCGTATCTTCACGGTCTATTGACAGTGGGTTGAAGACGACGCAGGGAGTGCCTTCGGATTGGGTATCCATCTCTTGGCACACGGCCTTCATGCCAGCGTGTGCCATCGCCTGAAAGTCGCTATGGGCACTTTCGAAGTCTCTGGCCGAATACTTATAAACAGCCGGAATACTCGTTCCGGTGAGGTCGTCATGCATCTGGTGCCATAAAAAACGCACCCACGCCTCTGCCAGCGCTTCGCGCGGATAGCTTAGTTTTTTCAGCCAGTCGGCAGTCACCCGTATTCGTTCTGCCGCATCGGCAATCTGTTCGCACGTGCGGTTCCAGCGCTTCATGGCGGCCTGTGCCGTGTAGAATCCACCTGACGCCTGTGTGCAAAGCAATTCACCCCGGTAGTGCGGCAAGCGTTCAATCTGTTCGGGGGTCAGGTCACGGAACATCTGGTCAGCAGGGGCGTTGATCACCTTGATATCCTCGTCCGCGCTGGCGGCTACGCGATCCATCAGCGTTTGCACCTTCTCATCCGAGCAGGCACCTCCTCTGTCACCCACGCCGACATAGTGGTAATCTGTCCACACCCCGCACTGCTGCCCGAGTTGGTCGATCCTGTCGACTCGCGCGGCATGGGCACCCATGTAACTGCCGGGGTTGATCGCGGCAACCAGCGCGCCGCCGTCCACCCCCTCCCAGACGCCAATATTGAAGGGAATGCCGACCTGCACGTCGCCTGTTTTATCCGTATAAGTTCCTCCCCGCCACGAAGTCAGCTTCTGCGTGGAGAAACCCTTGAGTCCGCAATGAGCACCGATCGTGGGCAGGACGAAACTGAAGCCAAAGCAGTCGGGGAGGAAAATGTCGATATGCCGCGATCCGAATTCCCGCTCGAAAAACAGGTTGCCGTAAAGGATCTGGCGTATCAGCGATTCCGGACACGGAAGGTTGACGTCCGGCATATCAACCATGCTGCCGACGGGTACCCAATTTCCCTTAGCCGCATAGTGTTTTACTTTCGCATATTCTCTGGGATAATGCTTCTTCATCAGCATATAACGGTAGGCACCTTCGAAACTGAGCACATAGCCGGGGAAGTGCTCGAACAAGGCAAAGTTATCGAGCATGGTTGCGGGCAGGTATTCGTCAATGGTCTCCTGAATTGTCCAGAGCCACTGCGTATCCAGATGCGAGCACGCAACCACGTACTGAACTTTATCAGTGCTGAGATCGTATTTCATTGTCAAATCGCCTTTGTTGTCAATGTGTTGTTCTCCAACCAAGATATCCGTCTGGAACGGCTAGAGGCATCACCGGATGGTAATCAGTGTGCCTAGATTGACGGTTTCATAACATCCCATGTCCACGATGCCGAATAGAGCGTCAATACGCGGGTTGCCCTCCAGATCTTTCGCTCCGATCATCCAGTCCAGTTGGTTGGTGCCCACGTTCAGACAGGGAGAAAGGGGCTTCAGATGGTAGTTGCCTGCAGCAGCGTCGACGAAACTCGGGGCGTTGGTCAGGTTGCCCGCAACGAGGATGACACTCGCATCCAGAGCCGGGTTGGTGGGGAAACACGAGTAATGGAAGTAAGAATAGGTTCCAGCAGAAGGAGTCCCGATAAGAATGTCTCGGGTAGTATTGCCGTAAATGATCGAGTTGACCATGACCAGACAATCGCTTCTCCCACGTGTCTGGACTGTAGCATAACCTGACGAAATAGTCCCACTATTGCGAGTCACAGTGCAGTTGTACAGCTCCAGCGAGCCAGCCTTATTGTTGTAGATGGCATTGCCAAAATGAATGGCTTGATTCTCGGTAATCAGGCAATTCCATAACGACAGTTTTGCACCGTACTTATGCATCAGACCGCCACCGCCAATCTCTCCACTTTCCACGTTCCGTCTTTGTGAATTACGCACGATGGTCGTATTGCGGATTTTATTCACGCTGGTCTCCGCGAACATTAAGCCTCCTCCTCCGCCGTTGTAGACCGAATTGCTTTCGAAGAGGCAATTATAGATCTGTCCCAAGGAGGAGCCGTTAACACAAAGGCCGCCGCCGCCGCTATCGAAAGGTGTGGTATTGGAAACCATATTGCCTCGAAACGTGCAGTTGGTGAGCACGTATGGAGTGGTGCCCACATACATCCCACCGCCGCCGAACATCCGCAGCAGCGCATTTGTGGCCATGTTGTTCTGGATCAGGCAGTTTCGGATGGTGTTAGTCCACCCGCTGCCTTCGACCAGAATTCCGCCACCATTCTGGTTCGCAAGGCCGTTGCGAATGGTGAATCCATCCAGAACGAAAGGCTGGGAGCTGGCTGTGGAATACCACGCCAGGCAGCGATTGGCTTTTTCACCATCGATGATTGTATCTTCTGGGTTTCCGCTTTGGCTGCGGAGGGTCACCGGTTTGTTGATATACACCACATTGGGGTTGGAGCCCACAGGGTAGTTCGTAGGATTTGCCGAGGCGGTGTAGATGCCGGCTTGCACCCAGATTGTGGCACCATTCGTGGCGGCGTTGACCGCATCCTGAATGTTGCTTGCGGCGTTGGGCCAACCGTCATACGGCCAGGTGTCGGTGTTGGTTCCATTGCGGGCGATGTACTTATCGGCTGTGGCGAGAAGAGGCGTCAGGATCAACAGCAAGACGCATACTCGATCGATGTTGGACAAACGGTTTCTTTTCATTGGATAACCTTCTTCTTCTTTTTAGGTACTTTTTTGTGGGTCGATTTTTATTCTGGAGTGCGAGACCGGCTACCGGATGTTCTCAGCAAGCACCCTCCGTCATCACTTGCGCATGATTAGATTGCCCATGCACTGAAGGTCTTTAAAACTCGAACCACTGGGCGAGAGCATGTAGGCCTCCACTTCATTGCCGGCCATTCGCTGGCGACAGATGTTTACGCCCCAGGGAAAGAATTTAGAAGGCCGTTCGGCATCAAGTCCCGAGGCGTCGATCTCTGCTTCGACCGTCCAGCGATCCGCATATTGCTTCACGGCCACCCGCTTGACGGTGTAGAACTCGGGTAGATCGGCCACATTGGAGGTGACGGCCAGATCCAGAATGGTGCCGGCTGGGTTGACCACGATTTTAAGACGCGTACCTTGGGGTGTCTCCAGCAGAATTTCAACTGTATCGTCGGAAAAGATGTTCACGGAGTCGCGTTCTGTGCAACCCGATCGAAGGCTCTTCATCTTGGGCTCCACGCATTGGACGCCCACGACTAACGAGGAGCCGTACCACCGGAGTGCGGCACTCGTGCTCAGGTGGCTGGGGGTTTCGCCGGTGATCATGTCGCGCAAGGTGTAGAACCCCTGCACCTCGCTCCAGAAAGGTTTTTCGAGATCGCCGTCAATGACAGGTGCGCTCGTGGCGGCATAGCAGCGGACATCCGGTCCGGTCCGCTTGAGTTTTTCATGTAGGATCTTCAGCGGTTCCATTTCGGCGGCGATAAAGTCGATTCGTTTGCCGTAGAGGGTATCACCGGCTTTTTCCCTGGCACGTTTGAGGATGTCGAAATACGCTGCAATATCGGCTTCCTTCAGAAATCCGCCGGTGGCAGTCATGGTACGCGGCTCGGGACGATTCCAGATTGCCTCTGCGAATTCGTGGAACGCTTTCATCTCCGACTTCGCCGGACCAAAGAAGAGTTCATAATACTCGTCCAGCATGGCTTGCACGTCAAGATCCCGATCCCAGCAAAGTCGATTGTGCAGGTAGAGCATCAGGTGGGAGAGCCCCGGCCTACTCAACCCCAGTTGGGCGAGCTTCCGATTCTTTGCCGATGCCCACCCGACTTCCACCGTGAAGCCGGCGCAATGATCATACAGATCCCGGAAACTCCGGCACATCTGCTCCGTGAAAATGATCGGCACGGGTGGGAATGCGTAGCGATCCGCATGACCGAGGTAATACTCCCAGATCATGAACTGATTCTTGTCAGCACCGCTATCGCGCAGTTTTTGCAACCATTCGCTTCTATCCTCATAAGTTCTGTTTTCTAGAAGCCAGTTCTGCGCAGCCTGACAGAACACCACCGCCATGTTTTTCGGGATCATCTCGACGTTCGTTGGCGGCCGACGGGTGTAGCCGTATGCCATGACCGTAAATTTACTGTCTGGAGACTTCTCCATATATCGTTTTCGGATATCGAGAGCGAAATCCCAGAAATAGTCGCTGAAGCTGCCGGATGCACCGCGTTCGGCTTTTTTGTTCCAGCCGGCGGCCTCGTCGGTGCTGTCCAGAACGATCCATCCATCGGGCTGACCGATGCAGGTGTAGGGAAGACCGGGAAAGGTTTTGTCCACCAGTTCAAGATAATCGATGAAATCAGAGCGTAATCTCTCGCTGTTCAATTTGGGTACGTAATAAGCGGTCTCGCCGTTGACAATGCCGTAGTATTCTTTCGGCTGTTGGTCCTGAGCCATCCTCGCTTTCAGGAGCGGCCCGCTCAGGCTGTGGTAAATTGGCATGATGAAGGAACTGCCCGCTTTCATAGACTTATACCAGAGAAATTCTTCGCGAAATTCCCCCGTCGAGCAATCCGCGAAGAGTCGCTGCCCGAATTCTGGCTCCTTTTTTAAGTTCTGATTTTCAATGCGGATGCTTTCCAGATCCGGATAGACAATGCCAAGATCCTTGACCGGCATATACCAGCGCATCCCGAGTTGCTCCAACAGCTCATAGACCGCGTAGAGTGCGCCCGTTCCATCGTATCCGTGAAAACCTAGTTCTTCGCTCCACTCGCCATTATTGTGGATCGGAGGAAAGCGCCAGTTGCGACCACTGTATTTTTCCCATGCCGTTTGACGATTGCCGCCTATCTTCGCCTTGCTCCATGAGGCGAATACCGACGAGTTGTCGATCTCCTTGCCAGCGAGCACGACGTAGTCCTTATCGGCAAGAATCACAAACCCGTCTTCTTTGATTTCGCCCAGCGTGATGCCGAGTTTGCGGGTATGCTCGCTTTCGCCCACATAAACGTGATTTTCTACGCCTGCGGTCGGAGCATTGACGATCAGCAGCTTGACCCCGGACATTGCTTCAAGATGACGTTGCAACTCGGTGGCTGCCGTTTTGACGCTTGGTCCGGCTGAATCTGACAGCACGATTTCCGCTGTTGGTTTCCCGTCTTTCACCAGATCAACCCCAGCGGCGAAACTCGACAGGCAAGCTATAGCGGTGACTAAGAACAAAGCCTTTTTCATTTGGTTTCCTCGTTGTTTTGTGTTGTTGACTTCATCGCAGTGATTTTTTGGTTGGCGGACTCAAGCAGGCTAGCGGGGGCACCCTCAACCGCTGCGGCAACCCGATAGTGCTTCAGCGCTTCGGCGACATTGTTCATCGTTTTGTAGGTGTCCCCGTAGCATAACTGGATTGTGCAAGTCCAGCGGGGTTCGAGAGGCTCAAGTACCTTGAGACGGTCAAGCTCGGCTAATGCCGCTTTCCCATCGCCTCGCGCCGCAAGCAATTCGGCTCTGGCCATTGACGCCTGAACCAGTTTGCCGCCGGACATGCTCGGTTTCGGATCAGACATGATCCTGACAACTTCCCCATAGGCATCCATCGCCTTCTGTTCATCCTTGAGATTGTCCCGATAGGCATTCCCGATTAGCAGGTAGATGGTTGCCAGGTTACGCGTGACGACTGTGTAGTTGGCTGCGGCACGAAAATCTCTGATGGCACTTTCCGTATCCCCGCTTCTAAGCCATGCGTCCGCTCGGCACATCAACGCAGGGTAGATCAGATCGTCCGGCCAGCTTTCGAATTTTTCGTCTCTGGACAAGGCAAGGATGGCATTCCAATCATTCTGTGTTTGTAGAAGCTGCAGTTGACACAGCGTACGCCGATGGGGGTTCTTGATTCTAGCGGCGTACTCGCTTGCTTTTTTGTATTCCTGCCGCTGATTTGCACAGTAGGCGGCATAGGTGAGACTGGCATCGATGCCAAGTTGTGCGACACGCTGTCCGCTCAACTCGATAAACGCCTCCTCTGCCTGAACAAATTGGCCGTCCTGATAAAGCCGCATGGCCAATTGGAAGTTGTTCGGGAAGTTGTCGCCATGGACGCTGACAGCACCCAGAATTGCGATCAACATAACCATCGCTTTGCGTATCATGTATCATCCTTTCAGTAACCGTTATTTCATGACCAGTCTATTATTATGGCGCACAGGGAGAGGCTGATAATTCGCCAATCGACTTAATTGATTCAGTACGTATCATACCACCGAGCTTTAAGAGAAAAAGTAACAAAATAATAATCATGATTTCATTGTATACGGGTGCGAATTCAACTTTGTTGAATTCGCACAAGAGCCAGTGCAGACAAACGGTTTTTTGATCTACTCTTTTTCTCGATTCCATGTTAATATTATACCTATGCGTAGTACACAAAAAACTTCAGCATTTGATGCAAAACTCGCTATTATCTACCAACACACACCTGAACAACAGATGTTCAATCTGGCAGAGGCTGGAATTCCTGAAATTCTGACTTTGGGTGTCAGTAAATTCCACCACGTTTGTAAATCAACGGGAATACATTCCCATTCCGGCTGTCTGGAAATCGGACTCTGCCTGCGCGGCGCACTGACCCTCGTCAACAACGGCACCGAATACCGCATCATGCCGGGGGATATCTTTCTCAATAAACCTACGGATCAGCATGGAGTCGTCCGTAACCCGAAGGGCACGATTACGAACTGGCTTCAGATCCGCGCACCAGGCAAGGGTTCTTTCCTGCGTCTCAATTCCATCGAAGCCGATGACCTTTGGAGCCGACTCGACAAACTGCCATGCCATATCACCGCTGAGACCGAAAGCGTTAAACAGGCATTCGCTGAACTTTTTAAATATCAAAGTCAACCGGCATCCCCATTTCGCACAGTGGCACTAACCACCACCGTCACGTCGCTTCTGCTGATTCTCATAGAATTGTCGATACAGAAGTACATGACCCCACATGCGGAGGTTGTCGAAAAACTCATGCGAAAAATTCGAGAAACGCCCGAACATGTCATCAGCCTAGACGATCTCGCGAGAGAAGCAAGACTCTCCTCCTCCCTGCTTAATGCCGAATTTAAACAGCTTTGCGGTCTTCCTCCTTACCAATATCAACTGGTTTGCAGACTTGAAAAGGGGAAGCAACTGCTGGAGGGAACCACGCACTCCATCACGCGCATCGCGCTCGAACTCGGATTCTGCGCCTCTCAGCATTTCTCGAGTCACTTCAAACGCGCCTTCGGTGTTTCACCCAAGGCATGGCGCAACCGCTCGCTTCACTTACAGAAAGCCTCACAGCCTTAAACTTACAACTCCAGTGCTGACGCATGAGTTGTGAAAGCTCGTATTAGTCGTGATTTTCGAGAGG
>CAZKJH010000112.1:0-12413 GCA_964553035.1 uncultured Lentisphaerales bacterium
GGGCTCTCCGAGCACGCCGCTTCAGAGAAGATTTGCCATAATTAGAATTGCTGCTGTCTTTTATTCTCTTGCGCGTAAACCGCTATAAATAGTATAGTTCATCTTCATGTGAACGGGTGACATGCTTTATGGCGTGACCCAAAAGAAAATAGGAGATATCATTAAATGAAATCCATTAAAGGAACGCAGACAGAGAAGAACCTGCTCACCAGCTTTGCTGGCGAGTCACAGGCTCGAAACCGCTATACTTTCTTCGCCAGTGTTGCTAAGAAAGATGGCTATCAGCTTATTTCCAATATTTTCGCAGAGACGGCTAATCAAGAGAAGGAGCATGCTGAGCGTATGTTCAAGTTTCTAGAAGGCGGAATGCTCGAGATCACGGCTTCTTATCCGGCAGGCAGGATTGGCACGACGGTCGAGAATCTTGGTGAAGCTGCTGGCGGCGAGCATGAGGAATGGTACGACATCTATCCGAAATTTGCTGACATTGCGGAGAAGGAAGGCTTTAAAGAAGTCGCCGTCATGTACCGCATGATTTGTGTTGCCGAGAAGTATCACGAAGAGCGCTATCGCAAGTTGATCGCTCGCATGGAGAACGGCACGATGTTCGTCAACGGCACCCCGACGAAGTGGCGGTGCATCAACTGCGGCTTCATTTCGGAAGGCCCGAAGGCTCCCGAGATGTGCCCCGCCTGTTTGCATCCGAAGGCTCATTTTGAGCGATTCGCAGAAACCTTCTGATGAGAATAACCGGCGGTGAACTACGCGGAAGGCGTCTGAAGGTTCCTTCTGCCGGTCATGTCAGGCCGACGCAGGACGCAGTCCGAGAAGCGGTGTTCTCCATGTTGATGAACGTCGTTCCGGGCTCGTCCTTCCTTGATTTGTTTGCAGGTTCTGGTGCTGTGGGTCTTGAGGCGTGGAGCCGGGGTGCCGCGAAGGTGATGTGGGTGGAGCACGACCCTAAGGTGGTTCGAGTTTTGAAAGAAAACGTTGCTGAGCTTTGTGGCGAGGATTCCGTGCTGGTTGTATCTGCGGACGTGTTCTCTTGGCTTGCTCGTCCGGCGCTCGCTCCAGGTTCGATTGATGTGGTTTATGTGGATCCGCCTTATGCGACGGATGAAGCTCCCGATAGAATCGAGGAAGTCGCTCAGAAGCTGTCGGATTCGGGATGGCTCGCGCCGGGTGCGATCTTAGTGTCTGAGCAGCGTACGGGGGGCGAGTTTCCAGGCCCTTCAGGCTGGGAGCGAATTAAAGAGCGTCGCTACGGTCATACACGCGTGTTAATCTTTAGAAAAACGGAAAAGGGAGGATGAGCATGCAATTTAAGCCGAACGCTATTGTTTATCCTGGCACATTTGATCCCCTGACTCTGGGTCATTTTGACCTTTTGGAACGTGCTTGTGGTCTTTTTGATCATGTAATTCTCGCCATTGCGGCGGACACGACGAAGGTAGGTTCGATGTTTACCTGCGAGGAGCGGATGGAGATGGCGCGGGCGGTTGTGAGCGATATGGGCAACGTGACTGTTGAGAAAATGGATGGTCTGCTGATTGATTTCGTACGCGAGAAAAAAATCCGTGTTGTCCTGCGTGGACTCCGCGCTTACAGTGATTTCGAATACGAGTTTCAGATGGCTCTCACGAATCGCAAACTGGCCCCCGAGATTGAGACGATCTTTATGATGCCCAAGGAAGACCACAGCTACGTCAGCTCGAGTACGGTGCGCGAAGTGGCTCGCTATGCTGGAGATACAAGCCTGTTCGTCCCACCGGCTGTACAATGGTATATTGAGCGCAAAGTAGTTCTAAACCGCTTGAACGGAAAGAAATGATTCTTCAAACAGCCAACCTCTCTCCATCTGGATCGAAATTCTCTGGAGAAGAAACAAGCGAAATTTTTGAGTGGCCAGCAGAGAGCAACGCCATCGTGCGTCCTTCGGGACCGTTACGCTGGAAGTTTATGGCGAAGCTTTTCGGAGATGAATTGCTGATTGAAGGCTCGGTCTCGGCTGAATTTAGCGGAGTTTGCGCACGTTGCGGTTGCGACATGGTCTTTGAGATCGCAGAGCCCCTCTGTTTTTCGGTAGAAATATCCGATGAAATTGCAGAAGTGGACTTGACTTCAGAGCTGAGAGACGCTATTCTTCTCGTCCTTCCAAACCACCCGGTGTGTAAGACTGACTGCCAAGGCGTATGTCCGACCTGCGGCAAGCCGTTTTCAGAAGGTTCTTGCGCATGTCGGGGCATCAAAAACACCAGTCCGTGGGATACACTCGACGAGCTGGGCTGACAATAATCTCTTTAACAGAAATCGGAGTTCGAAATGGCCGTACCAAAACGGAAGAAGTCAAAGATGCGCGTGCGTATGCGCCGTGCACAGAAGAAGGCAGAAATCGCAAGCGTCTCAGTTTGCCCAGATTGTGGAGCCTCTCGTGAGAGTCATCGCGTCTGTAAGGGCTGTGGGATGTACCGCGGTCGTAAAGTGTTGACGATCAACACAGCCGAATAATCAGGCAAAACCCAATGCGTATCGCAGTGGATGCCATGGGCGGCGATTTCGCCCCCCGGGAGATCGTCAAGGGTGCGGTAGAAGCCTCTAAGGCGATGCCGCGCGAAGTGGAGATTATCCTTGTCGGAGACGAGACCGCCATTAAGACGGAGCTCGCCTCTAATGGTGCGTCCATTTCCCAGCGTCTCCGCATTGTCCACACCACACAGGTGATCGGCATGTGCGAAGCCCCTGCGCAGGCAGTTCGCACGAAGCGGGACTCCTCGATCTACCGCGGCATGGAACTCGTCAAAACGGGCGAGGCAGACGCTTTTCTTTCTGCTGGAAGCACCGGCGCGATGGTTGCAGCTGCGATCTTTGTGCTACGGCGTGCTCATGGCGTAAAGCGCCCAGCAATCGGTATGGTGCTGCCGACGACAAGTCGCCCCGTGCTGATCCTTGATGCGGGGGCGAATACCGACTGCGACGAGATGGAATTGGAGCAGTTCGCCGTCATGGGCAAGCTGTATTCTGAGGCCATTTTGAACCAGAAAGACCCTGTGGTCGGCCTGCTGAGTATTGGTGGGGAGGATCTGAAGGGCAACGATGTGACCAAGAAGACGCTTGAGCGCCTACGGGCGAACAAACTCATCACCTTCCGGGGCAACGTCGAGGGGCACGACCTTTTTGAAGGCGTTGTAGACGTGGTGGTTTGCGATGGTTTTGTCGGCAATGTCCTGTTGAAGACGGTCGAAAGCACGGCGCGAGCCATCGGCCATTGGATGAAGCATGAGTTCAAGTCCAATCCCCTGCGCCTCCTCGGAGCGTTCTGCCTCCAGGGGGCACTCCGCAGCATGAAACGGCGCATGGATCCCGAGTTATATGGTGGCGCACCGCTACTGGGTGTCAATGGTACCGTGATTATTACGCATGGCGCATCCTCGCACAAGGCCATATTTCACGCGATACGCGTTTCTGTTGAAGCCGTAAAAAATAATGTAACCCAGAAAATATCTGACCAGTTGGAGGCACTCGCCAACAATCTCGCCACGCATTCACCCTCCAAGTAACAATAGGCAGACACACCAATGTTCAACCCCGTCTCGACAAAATCAGCCGTAATCGCCGGTGTCGGCGCATGGGTCCCCGAAAAGGTCCTCACCAACAACGAACTTGCCATGCTCGTCGATACCACCGACGAGTGGATCTCCACGCGTACCGGAATCCGGGAGCGCCGTATCGCGGCTCCCGAGGAGACCTGTTCGGATCTGGCTGCGAAGGCCGGTCGCGCAGCACTCGAAAATGCCGGCATGAAACCAGAAGAGATTGATCTCCTCGTTGTGGCCACGATCACGCCAGATGCCTTCACGCCTTCAACCGCTTGCTATATCCAGCCGAAGCTGGGCCTTGTCAATGCGACATGCTTTGATATTTCCGCCGCCTGTTCGGGCTTCGTCTTTGCCCTCGACATTGGTCGGCAGTATATTCTTTCTGGTGCCGCAAAAAAGGTGATGGTTATCGGGGCCGAGAAAATGAGTGCAATTACGGATTGGAAGGATCGCGGCACGTGCATCATCTTCGGCGACGGTGCTGGTGCCGTCATCCTCGAAGAAGGCAAGGGTACTTCACGCGGCATCGTCTCGAACGCCATGGGTTCCGCAGGCGAGCTTGCCTCGCTGATCCGAATTGAGGCCGGTGGCTCCACGTTGCCCGCTTCGCATGAGACGGTTGATCATCGTCAGCATTTTATCAAGATGGAAGGCAATCAAGTTTTCAAAGCCGCTGTGCGCGGCATGACTGACATCGGCGAACAGGCACTGGCGATGGCTGGAATTTCGAGTGATCAACTCGCGTGCATTGTGCCTCACCAGGCGAACGTCCGTATTATCAGCGCAATTGCTGAGAAAATGAGCGTCTCGATGGATCGCGTCATACTCAATCTCGATCGGTATGGCAATACCACCGCCGCTACGATTCCGATCGCGATTGAAGAAGCAGTCAGAATTGGAAAAATCAAGGATGGCGATTATTTCCTAATCGTCGCCTTTGGTGCCGGACTCACCTGGGGTGCTTCTGTTATCCAGTGGGGCCGATAGACTTCGCTGAATAACGTTGTTGCATTATGTTGGGGCTATGTGGACGGTAGTGGCATAGTGCACATCCTTTTCGTGATTTAACCCACGCTAAGGATAGTGCACATTACCGCACGCTTCACCATACACGTTATGGTGCGTTTTTGAGGTTTGAAAGCGAAGGTTACTTGGCGTAGACTTTGCGCTTTTGGTAGCTCGTGTGCAGGAGTTCTTCAGCCTTGTGGCTACCCGGCTTGCCGAGGTAGTCATTGTACACTGCCTGAACCTGTGGGTTCAAGTGCGACATCCGCTGGACGCTCTTTTCGTCGTCGGTGTAAATACCCGCCGTGCGGAGCGCACGGATTTCATCCGTTGCACCCGTGGGCTGTCCGCCACCGCCGATGCAACCGCCGCGGCAGGCCATGACTTCAATGAAGTCGTAACGTGGCTTCTTGCCTTCCTTGATGTCGGCGCGAATCGAATTCAGAACCTGCTCGACATTACCCATCTGGTGCGCAACGGCAATCCTCACCTTCGTGCCCTTGATATCGATTTCCGCTTCCTTCACACCCTCCATGCCGCGCACACAGTCGAAGTTAATCGACGGCGGCTGTGCATCTCCGGTAATCAGGCAATAGGCGGTACGAAGCGCGGCTTCCATCACGCCACCCGTGACACCGAAGATCGTTCCGGCACCTGAGTAGGAACCGAGGAGTTCGTCCGCTTCTTCTACGGGCAGGTTGACGAAATCAATACCAGCACTCTTGATCATACGAGCAAGCTCGCGTGTCGTCAGGACGACATCAGTATCCTGAGTCCCCGTAACGGACATTTTCTCACAGCGTGAAATTTCAAACTTTTTGGCAGTACAAGGCATGATCGACGTCATGTGGATCGTGGCAGGGTCTACCCCATTTTTCTCCGCCCAGTAGGACTTGGCCAGCGCACTCAGCATCTGCTGAGGGGACTTGGCTGATGAGAAGTTCTGTGTGAAGTCAGAAGCATACTTCTCCATCCAGTCTGTCCAGGCCGGGCAGCAGGAGGTGATCAGCGGCAGCTTACCGCCGGTCGTAAAGCGCTTGATGAATTCCGTACCTTCTTCCATGATCGTCACGTCAGCACTGTAGTTAGTATCGAAGATCTTCTTGAAGCCCAAGCGACGCAGGGCTGCATAAACCTGACCTGTCATCAAGGTGCCTGGTTTGAGACCAAACGCTTCGCCAATGGCAACACGAACAGCCGGAGCGATCTGTACAACGCAGACCTTTTCTGGATCATGAAGTGCCGCCCAGACCTTTGCGGTCTGATCGTTCTCGTAGATCGCGCCCACGGGACAATGTGCAGAGCACTGACCGCACTTGATGCACGGCGACCCAGCAAGCGAAACGTCTGCAGCCGGAATCATGCGCGTATTCTCGCCACGTCCGATGAACTCGAGTGCCCAAACATTTTGCATGTTCTGGCAGACATCGACGCAACGACCGCACTTGATGCATTTCTCTTGATTGAGTACGAGCGACCCGGTAGAGCAGTCGATGGGTATTTTAATGACTTCGCGTGGGTACGGATTGTCGCGCACACCGAAGTCAGCGGCGATTTTCTGCAGTTCGCAGTTGCCGGAGCGCGGGCACTGCAAACAGTCGTTGGGATGGTTGGCGAGAATGAGCTCGAGCACCGTGAGGCGGACTTTTACGATATCCGCATCATGCGTGGTGATCTTCATGCCCGGAGCGACATCCGTGCAACAGGCTCGCAAAAGCTTCGGGGATCCGGCGTTGCGAACTACGCAGATTCCGCAGGAGGCACCGGCCTTCAGGTCGGGGTGATAGCAGAGCGTCGGAATCTTAATGTGGATATGTTTAGCCGCATTCAGAATGCTTGTTCCCTGAGGTACTTCCACAGGGATACCATTGATTTCCAGTTTGATCATGTTTGACATTATTGAAGAACCTTTCAAATTAACTGCGGGTGATGGCGTCGAACTTGCACTTATCGTAGCAGACACCGCACTTGATGCACTTCGCCTGATCGATGACATGTAGCTTCTTGACCCCACCGGTGATAGCTGTAACGGGGCAGTTGCGAGCACACACGGTGCAACCCACGCACTTATCCTCGTGAATAATATACTGTAATAACTTCTTGCATTTACCAGCGCGACATTTTTTCTCGTTGATATGCTCGAGATACTCATCTAAGAAGTAATGGAGGCTCGACTGCACCGGATTGGATGCGGTCTGACCCAACCCACAGAGGGATGCACGTGCCATCGCCTCGCTGATTGTCTTCATATTCTCGATATCTTTGAGTTGGCCACGGCCATCGCAAATTCTGCCGAGGTAGTTGAGAAGCTTGCGCCCACCGATACGACACGGTGCGCATTTTCCACAGGACTCTTCGACCGTAAAGTCGAGATAGAACTTGGCAATGTCGACAATACAGTCAGTGTCATCCATGACGATCAGGCCGCCTGAGCCCATGATTGAGCCGATTTTCGCGAGGCTGGCGTAGTCGATCGGCAAGTCGAGGAACTGGGGAGGGATAATGCCGCCGGAAGGGCCGCCAGTCTGCGCTGCTTTGAACTTGCGTCCGTCTCGGATGCCACCGCCGATTTCAAAAATGATTTCGCGCAAGGTGGTTCCCATGGGTACTTCGATCAGGCCGGAGTTGTTGACCTTACCCGTGAGCGCGAAAACCTTGGTGCCCTTGCTGTCGGCGGTTCCGATCTTGTTAAACCAGTCCCCACCCTTCTGAAGGATGACGGGGATATTCGCGAGCGTCTCAACGTTGTTAATGACCGTTGGGCAATTCCAAAGACCTTTGACAGCAGGGAATGGCGGACGCGGACGCGGCATGCCGCGGTTGCCTTCGATGGAAGCCAGCAGGGCGGTTTCTTCGCCGCAGACGAACGCACCGGCACCGAAACGCATTTCGATATCAAAATCAAATCCGCTTCCGAGAATATCAGTTCCGAGGAGTCCGTATTCGCGAGCGGCAGCAATCGCCGTCTCGAGTCGTGTAATGGCAAGGGGATACTCAGCACGGATGTAGATGAAGCCCTTCGAAGCACCAATCGCATAGCCGCCAATGGCCATCGCTTCGAGAATGGAATGCGGGTCGCCCTCAAGCGTTGAGCGATCCATGTAGGCACCGGGATCGCCCTCGTCGGCGTTGCAGACCATGTACTTCTGGCCTTTCGGCTGTGCCGCTGCGAATGACCATTTGCGTCCCGTCGGGAAGCCAGCACCACCACGACCGCGGAGGCCGGACTTGGTGATCTCCTCGACAACCGTTTCCGGCGTCATCTCGAAGAGTGCCTTCTCTAAGGCTTTGTAGCCGTCGCGAGCGATATAATCGTCAATTTTATCAGGATCAATCACGCCGCAGTTGCGGAGCACGATGCGGAATTGTTTCTGGTAGAAGTCAATTCCTTCGACATCGACGAGCGACTTGCCTTGGTTGTGGTTATAAAGCAGGCGGTCGACGACACGCCCCTTGATGATGTGCTCTTGAACGATTTCTTTGGCATCACCGGGAGTCACGCAGACATAGAATGTATTTTCAGGGAGGATCTTGACGATCGGACCCTTTTCACAGAAGCCCAAACAGCCGGTCCGGACAATTTGGGTGTCGCCCGTGAGACCCGCCGCTGCAATTTCTTTTTTGAGATTTTGGGTTAGTTCTATTCCATGACTCGAGTCACAGGCAGTTCCACCGCATACCAGTATATAGTGCTTAAAGGCCATTGTATTTCCCTTGATTATTGAACGATATCGATTGCCGGCTTATCGCAGATGTGGTTGTCGAGAAGATGTCCGCCGACCACATGTCTTTCGATGATTTCCTTTGCGACTTCGCTCGTGACGTTGCCGTAGATGACGGTTGGCATGCCGGGAGCCACGACCTCTACCGTCGGCTCTGAGTGGCAAAGTCCCATGCAGCCTGTTTGGCGCACGAGGACGTTAGAAAGATTCTTTTCCGCGATCATATCGATGATTGTGCCGAAGGTATCTTTCGCTCCGGCTGCGATACCACAGGTTCCCATACCCACGACCATTTGGATGTTCTTATTGTCAGAATCGCGAAGCGCAATCGTCTGCTTCTTTTCATCGCGAAGTTTGCGAAGGTCGTCTAATGTAAGCTTGCTCATGTTAACTCCTTTAAGTGCGTTTCCGGCAACTGTCGCCGTGCGCCGCCGCGCAATCAATTTATAAATCGGATTCCTGATCTCTCAGAAAATCTCTTGCGAGGACGAGATTAGAAGCATCGCAGAGGTTCCCAAGAGCCTCTTGCAGTTCGCTTCTGCAGATTGTATAAGACTTGTCGGCACGTTCACGGCTGAAGCACAGCTCGAAATTGCCGTCGTAGTTCATTAGCGTCAACAGCGTTCCTGGAAGATCGCCCAAGGGCGGTGTATCAAAGTGCTTGGCATCAAAACTGTACGAGAGACAGGTTCCGAAACCTTGCTTCGATTCGAGCGAAAGGCTTCCGCCTGTCGCTTCGACCATCTGACGGAGTAAGGGTAGACCAAGCCCAACGCGACGCTTGTCGTGCTTGCCAACCTCGGAATAGAAAGGATCCCAGACTCGCTTCAGCGTACCCTCGTCCATCCCTTTTCCGTTGTCTTTGATGACCACCTTCACTGTCACTCCATTCTCTGCTAAGGACGCCTCGATACGCGAAGCACCCGCCTCAATGGCGTTTTGCACCGTGTCCGCGAAACAGTCGCAGATCGTAGCATGCATAACGCCGTTCCTTCCTAGACCGCGACTGCGGCGCGGTACTTGGCTATGATGCCCTTGAGCTGGGCTTTAAGTACTTTGCCGTGTACTTCGCCGTTGACGACCAAGACGGGTGCCAGACCGCAACAGCCGAGGCAACGTACGGCCTCTACCGAAAATTCGCCGTCTGGCGTTGTGACGTTAATACCAACGCCAAGCTCTTTTTCCAGCGCTAAGATAATATCTTCTCCACCCCTCAAATAACAAGCCGTTCCCATGCAGACTTGAATGACGTTACGACCTCCCTTTTCAAGCTTGAAAAAGTTATAGAAGGTTACGACGCCATAAATCTTTGCCAATGGAATATCGAGAAGCGAAGCGATCTCGAAGGCGATTTCGCGGGGAATATACCCGTAGTTTTGCTGAACGCGGTGAAGCACCATGATCAGGTTGCCCGGTTTGCCTTTCCATTCTTGGATGAACGCCAGTAGGGCAGGCGTAAGTTCAACTCTCGTTACTTTTTTATTGTCTGTGTCGCTCAAGGTTTTCCCCCGGTTTCATTTAAAAATTCATACGTCTCTGTTCTTTTCTCTTAGCAGACGTAAGGGGATTAGAGTATGCACTTTTTTTATCTAATGCACAAGCCGAAAAATTTGGAAATTTGTAATGGGTTCGCGACAGGGGTGTGGCAGGTTCATGGCGGCGGCGGGTGATGGGTGTACCATACGACAGCCACGGGGCGTCGACGAAGGCGGCTCCGCGGCCAAAGAATTATGAATTATGAATTATGAAGTGTGTAGCGCGGCAACTCCTCTGTCGCAGAGTCGGTCGTAAGGGTAATACCCTATAGCATGCATCGCGAAGATCACACATAATCTCACTCGTTTTCAATCATAAATAATCACCCATAAAAGGAGAAGCCTATGAAGACTATCGTAACTATTATCATCATCATTGTGGCGATCGTTGCCGTTGTACTCATCGCCGGTCAATACAGCAAAAAATCCTCATCCGGGCCTGGAGTTGCGGAAAGAGCTGGTGCCAACCTAGACAGAGCCGCTAAGGATGCTACAGATGCTGCCAAGAAAGCCACCAACAAGGCCGGAGAAGCCATCGAGAAGGCAGGCGAGAAACTACAGGACTAGACTGGACTCACGCAAGAACAATCAAAAAACAAGGAGTCTGATATGTTGTGGACCATTACGATTATACTTTTCGTCCTTTGGGCGCTGGGTCTCGTAACCAGTTATACCCTAGGGGGATGGATTCACCTTTTGATTGTGCTTGCCGTCATCGTTATGCTGATCCGAATCATCAATGGGAAGAGCCCGATTTAGCAACTTCCCACGATGATTGGTTCTCTGCAGCAGGCATGCGTCACGATACGGCTGGTACACATCATGGTACTCACTTCCATCCGCACAGGAATTGCGAAAAAGTTCGCGACAAAGCGTTTCTGACGGGGCCAAGGGAAACTAAGCCCTGCTCCCTGTGGCTCGCTGCGCAACCGCCTTAATCTCACGCGCAAGCACTTCGCCGATGCCACCCACCGTGGCAATGTCTGCCTCACTCGCGGTCGCAATTCGTTTGACAGATCCGAATTTAAGTAGTAATTGCGTCTTACGCGCCTCTCCGATGCCATCGATTTCGTCGAGTACGGATTCACGGATCTTCTTTAACCGTAGATTACGATTGTAGCTGATGGCGAAGCGGTGGGCTTCATCGCGTAACCGGATCAGCACGTTGAGGGCTTCGCTGTCGCGCTGAAGTAAGATCGATTCCGAATCCTCCCAATCGACGACGATTTCCTCGAAACGCTTCGCGAGTCCCACTGCTGGAAGATGGCCAATGCCCAGCTTTTCAAGTTCTGCCCGCGCCGCGCGCAATTGTGTAATGCCACCATCGACCATGATGAGGCCCGGCAAAGGCATACCTTCTTCAATGCAACGCGAGTACCGCCGCTGCACGATCTCTGCCATGCTCATGGGATCGTCGATCCCTTGAACAGTCCTTACGCGAAACCGCCGATAGCGCTGGGGTACGGGGATGCCGTCGACCGAAACAACCATCGAGGCCACCGTGAGGGTTCCGCTAATGTGCGAAATGTCGAACCCTTCGATGACGTGTGGAGTGGTCGGCAAGCGCAACAGCGTCGCCAATTCTGAACAGCCACCCACCGCGTTTTCGCGCTTGATCACGGCTGGCATCACCACGTGTGCCCGTTGCTTAACCATCTCGTTGATCGCAAAAACAGTATCCCGCATTTGCGCCGCGCGTTCGAAATCTTGCTCAGCCGCCGCCGCCGTCATATCGGTCTTGAGACTGGCCATCACGGTCGGGTCTCCGTTTCGAATGAAATTGCAGGCACACGTGAACCGCGTCTGGTATTCCTCCTTGCTGATGGTGCCGATGCACGGTGCCGAACATTTTGCAATCCGGTCGTTGTGACAATGCCGATGCGCCTCCTCGTCTGGGTGTGTGACCGTACATTTTCGGATGCCGAAATACCGCTCAACAAAATCCTTCACCGTGCGAACCACTGTTGATGACGGAAAGGGACCAAAATATTCATTGCCGTCATTGCGCACAATTCTACATTCAGAAAATTTCGGGCATGCCAGATGCGTCTCGGCCCTCAAGGCCAAGTATCGCTTGTCATCTCGGAACACCACGTTGAAACGTGGCTTGTAGTCCTTGATGAGCTGGCCTTCTGTGAGAAGTGCCTCCGCTTCGTTGCGCACGACCATCACGTCGAGGTCTTCCACGCTGTTCACGAGACTTCGTAATTTAGGGGACGCTTTGGTGAAGGTGGATTGGCGAAAATAGCTCTGGACACGCCGACGCAACGAAACGGCCTTGCCGACATAGATGATCCGGCCGTTTCTGTCGCGCATAAGGTAGCAACCTGGTTTGTCGGGCAGATTGCGCAATTTTTCTCGTAAAACCTCATTCATTCCACAAAGCTTCTCCTGCACTCCATAGTTCCACAGACGACACTGCTCTGGCAAGTAAAATGTTCTGTTGACAGTTGAAGATTGGATATGATAATCTTGCCCCTGTTTCCCATGTTAGTGGGGCTATAGCTCAGTTGGTAGAGCGCTTGAATGGCATTCAAGAGGTCAGGAGTTCGACC
>CAZKJH010000113.1:0-12346 GCA_964553035.1 uncultured Lentisphaerales bacterium
CGGCCTTGAACTTGCTGGAGATGTGGGTAATTGAAAGCGTCACTGACCGATTACAAACCAATTTTTTCGCCTCTTGCATTTATCAAATAAATAGCTACAATTAAGTCAAATTAGGAGAGCAATAGATGCCGAGAAATTTCGACCCTGAATTATACCAAGAGTATCTGAAATCCGTGGCGGACTATACCCTGAAACCCTTTGTAATCAACCCAGAAGTACCGTTGCGTTACTACCCAGAGGTAGACGATTACACGATGAGTGCTGGGATGGACATGACATCAGGCGGACGGATCTGGCTGGCTTGGTTTGCAAATGACGACAGTGACCAAGCTGTTATCGTCATCGCACACAGCGATGATGAAGGGGAAACTTTCTCAAAACCGGACTTCATTGTCGATCCCGGCTTTATCCCTGGTGGTCTGCATATCTCCGCCGTTGTCGGAAACCTCTGGACAGCTCCAGACGGAAGGCTGTTTCTGTACGTCATGCAGTCCATTGGACATTGCGACGGTCGTTGCGGTGTGTGGCAAAGCATCTGTGAAAACCCAGATTCGGACAAGCCAGAGTGGTCCACACCCGAGCGAATTTGGCATGGAGCCCCACTGAACAAGCCCACCGTTCTCGAGAACGGCACATGGATACTGCCGGTGGCATTGTGGGCGCGGCATCTCGGGTACACCGAAAAATCCCACGATACCCATCGAAAGTCTGACCTTTTTCACGAACTGAACCCATACCGCGGAAGCAACATTCTGGCATCGACGGATCAGGGCAGGACCTGGCAACGGCGAGGACATGTCGGTCATACGCAGGATGCAAGTTATGACGAACCGATGCTCGTGGAGCGTAAGGACAAGAGCTTCTTGATGTACATGCGAAATGCCCACGGTATCACGCAATCCATTTCGACGGACGAAGGCTTCACGTGGACTCAACCGGTAAAAACATCGTTCACGAGCGCTTCTGCCCGTTTCTTCTTCCGCAAACTGCAGTCTGGAAATCTGCTTTTAGTCCGCTACGCCAATCCTGTGTTCACCGAGGCACGCTCGCACATGACTGCTTATCTCTCGGATGACGATGGTGCAACATGGAAAGGCGGACTCCTGCTGGACGAGCGAGAGGCCGTCAGCTATCCCGATGGTTTCCAATGCCCCGATGGACGTATTTTTGTTCAATACGACCGAAAGCGAAATTCTGGAGAAATTTTGTTGGCCGTCTTTACCGAAGAAGATGTTTTGGCAGGCAGAAACGTCTCCGGCAAAGTGATGCTCAAGTACCCGATGGTACAGAGCCGAACCGCGCGACTAGAAGGTCAGAATGCGTAGTCGAGCATTTTACTGGAAATGCGACTGCCCTGGTAGCCCAGAGAGCAAAAGGAGAACGTACTTCTCCGACAAACACAGGCCAGAGAGCAACGCGGTAGCTCGGCAGATCACCGAAAATTTTCTGGGCCGAGTCCCTGCGCATTTTGAGTGCCTGAAGCTCGACGGCAATCACTTCGCCTATCGCTTTACCGATAGGGGCGACACCTATCTGTTGCGCACCGATGACGGCACTACGGAGGACGATTACATGGCCGCGGAGAGTGCCATCATGGTCTTACTGAGGGAACAGGGGTTTCCCGTTCCCAAGGTCTTCGCCACCGATGCCGATGCCAAAAAGTACTCCGTGCGCTATCAGATCATGGAGTTCGTCGCCTATCCCACGCTGCTGTCTCTGAGCAGAGCAAAGAAGCTGGATCATAAGGCGATGGCTGGGGAATTTGGTAAGTTTCTCGCGAAACTCCACGGCATCAAATTACCAGGCTTCGGGTTCCTCGACACCCGTACGCTGAAGCGCGAAGCGCGACTGTCTGGCAGAGATCCAACCTGGCAGGAGTACTTCAACAAATGCCTGCCCTCCCACCTGAAGTATCTACGTGATTGCGGACTGCTAGAAGGCCCGGTTGTCCAACAAATCGAAGGACTCTTTAGCAGGCACGAGGCGCTTCTGAATATCCGTCAGGGCGCATTGCTCCACCGGGATTTCGCTTATTGGAATATCCTCGGAACCCCAACCGAGATCAAGGCGGTGATCGACTGGGATGATGCAGTGATCGGCGATCCCGCTGATGATCTGGGCATCGTCAACTGCTTCAACGACCCTGACTTCATGGCGATTCTTCTGGCAAACTACTCCGGAGAACGACATCCCCCTCCAGAGCTCCACGCCAGAATACAGTTGTATACCCTGCGGAACATGCTCTGGAAAGCAATGATTCGTCACTACATGGGTTACTTCGAACAGGATGCAAACTTTTTCCTTAATGAGAACACCGCTGAGTTGACGTTAAAGGATCTCACGATACTGAAAATTACACAATCTATCGAACAATTGGAGAGACTATGAACTTCATTAAGAACCTGATAACAAGCCGCCCAACCAAAGGCATATTCATGGCTTCTGGATCAGAAGTCGTCACAGAGATTGCCGCCAATAGCGGCTTTGACTGGCTCATTCTGGACGTGGAACATGGTGTCGCGGACGAGATGGATGTCCTGCGCATGATGCGGACGATGACAGGGACACCAACCGCCCCGATCATCCGGATTCCACAACTACGAATTGAGACGATTAAACGCATGCTCGATTTCGGTGCATCCGGAATCATGTGTCCTATGATTGAAACAGCAGACGATGCGGCGAATCTTGTCGCCTTCATGCAATATCCACCCGCCGGCAAACGCGGCCTTAGTGGTAGCACCCGCGCAACACGTTACGGCATGGACACCAAGGACTACTTCCAACGGGCAAACCGGAATCTGCTCTGTGTCGCTCAAATCGAGACTCGGAAGTCGGTGGAAAACGTGGAAGCCATTGCACAGGTTGAGGGAATCGACATCCTGTTTATCGGCCACGCTGATCTCTCTCTCAGCCTAGGATGCTACCAGCAATATGATAATGCTGAACTCGGCGAAGCCGAGGCAAAGATTCTCGAAGCAGCTCGGAAACATGGGAAGACGGTCGGCATGCATCTGAAGAAGGGCATGAGGGTAGGCGACTACGTGAAGCGAGGGTTCTCATTCATAGCGGTAGGTAGCGACATCAGCTGCCTAAACTCCGGCTTCCAGCAACTGCTTCATGAATAGCTCCTCCTTAATTTTACCCTTCACTCCTCACCCTTCAAACTTATTCCCCCGTGTTAACACCCTCCTTAATTTTCTTCGTCTTACTTACCGGTGTCGCATTTGGCCTAATGAATACCGTCTACCGACTGGGACACCAACGAGGCGTGCCAACCCAGCCGATCGCCTTTGGCGTTAGCTTGGTCGGCACGGCATACTGCATCGCATCAACGTGGCCCGCCCCGTTCTGGCAAGCGCCTTGGCAAATGTGGGGATCAGGGATAGCCGTAGGTCTCAGCCAGTACCTACTGATTTTGCTGATCGCGGCAGCCCTTCGGTATGGCCCCCTCTCACCCCTGAACTGCGCCATGTTTCTCGGCTTTGTCCTGATTATCCTCATGGCGCGACTACTCTGGAAAGAAACGCTCAGCATTATGCAGGGAGTCGGAGTAACCGTGGCCGTACTTTGCGTGATCGTCGCTTCATTCCAAACTGACGATAAACCGAAAGAAAATGGCCAGCCGCGAACATTCCGCGATTGGCTCATATACGCAAGTATTCTTGCCGGACTTTTTTTGGTGAACGCCGTGGGCAACGGGGCCTTTAAAGTTCTGGGTATGGTGCCGACAAGCGGCGCAAACAGTTATGCCAGCCTTTACGGCATCCACTACCTGACAACTCTTTATATGACTCTGGGAGTTTGTCTAGGCCTTGACATCCTGCTCCGGGCAAAGCCGCAAGGACCGCTTTGCTGGCGGATTGGCTTGGGTCTCACGGCCGGACTCGGTTCGATCATCGGCATGTCATTGATGCGGTTGTGCGCTTCGCTTCCGGCGGCCTTCACCTTCCCGGTGGTCGCACTCACGGTGATCCTAGCGGGCTCTTTAGTATCGGTATTCTACTTTGGTGAGCGCACCACACGCGCCTGGTGGGCCATGATGGCCAGCGGCAGTATTGCCGCTGGTTGCCTAATCGCCGATGCACTGGCAAAATCATGGCAAAATCATTAGACAGTCTGATGAATAAGTGATAGGGTTTCGCGTGTTATTTGGGTTAGTTTAATTCCATCCCACTACGGAGAAACGTATGACATCGTTACTGTACCACGACTCGAGCGAAGTTAATTTATCTGAGCTGAAAACCTTCCTGCGTCGCTATCTGCTCGAAAACATCGTGCCATTCTGGGAGCGCCATGCTTTCTCATCCCAACGCCCCGGCATCGACACGTGTATGGCCGACGATGGTACCTTGCTTTCCACTGACCGCTACCTCTGGTCACAACTCCGCGCCACGTGGACATTTTCAGCCTTATATAATCGAATTGAACGACGAGCAGAATGGCTGGATCATGCCCGTAACCTCTTTGAATTTACCGCCGCGCACGGTCGGGAACCTTCCTCTGGGCGATGGTGCTTCCGTCTCAGCCCCGAAGGTCGCATTCTCACCGGTCCAAACAGCATCTATACCGACGGATTTGCCATTCTCGGCTACACAGAGTATTACCGCGCATCGGGCGACTCCCGAGCTTTAGACCTCGCACTTGAGACTTTTGAACAAATTCTGCCGCGCCTGGAACGCTGGCACGAGATGCAAACCGCCCCCTACGAGATTCCACCCGGAATGAAAGCGCACGGTGTCTCCATGATCTATTCCTACGTGTTCGGCGCACTGGCGGAGGTGACTCCTGATCCGCGCGTGGCCGAGGCCGCCGCCTTTCACTGCCGGGAGGTCACGGATCACTATCTTCGCCCCGATACCGGCCTGATTATGGAATACATCGGCCTCGACAATACCACGGCCGACACCCCTGAAGGCCGCACAGTCGTTCCCGGTCACGCCATCGAAAGTGCTTGGTTTCAAATCCAGCAGCTGGAAAAACGCAACGATCAGGAGCGGATCGACCGCATGGTCCGCGCAATCCGTCGCCATTTTGAAGTCGGATGGGACGAGCAAGACGGTGGGCTCCTTCTCGGCATCGATGCCCAAGGCAAGACACCAATCTACTGGAAACATCACGACACCAAGCTCTGGTGGCCCGCAACAGAGGCGATGGTCGCGCTACTGAAAGCCCACACACTCTGCGGCGAGCCGTGGTGCCTCGATTACTACCGGCGCATCCACAATTATGCCTTCACACATTATCCCGTGCCCGAACATGGCGAATGGTGCCAGCGCCTCGATCGTAAAGGCAAGCCAATGACCGAAGTGATCGCCCTGCCTGTGAAAGATCCCTTCCACCTGCCGCGTGCGCTGATTCTATCCATCAATCTGCTTGAAGCGATGACAGGAAAACAAGCGTAAATCAATGATCTCACCTTCTCTTAAAATTCTCGTTCTCAGCGATACACATTTCCAAGACGGAGCATCTCCGCCGGAACTTATCGGTGCGCGTCACTTAGGGCTCGGACCTCTGTTGCTCCGGAAAGCATTACTCCGTCTGCGACATAAGGGCGTTTCCGTTGACCTTGTGATTCTCCCGGGAGACCTGCTTAATGACGGTACTCTGCCGGACGCAGAAGCCGCCCTTGCCAAATTTGTGGTTGAGCTGAAAAAGGCAAAGATTCCATACTTGGCTGTACCTGGTAATCATGACTTCGATCAGGCCCTGTTCGCGAACGTGTTCTCCTGCCCTGCCGGATTTCATGAAATAGGCGGATACGGATTTCTGCTTTTTCACGATACCGTTGCAGCCGGTGATGTTACGACCCGACCCGACAATCAGCTCACTTTGCCTGAACAGATCGCACGGAAGAGACCTGACCTGCCACTCATCGCAATTCAGCACAATCCCATCTTTCCAGCGGTAGATTCGACAGCGTATCCTTATATGCCCACCAATACAGAGGCCATAAAGGAGTCTTATCAAAAAGCCGGAGTCGTTCTGTCGATCAGCGGACACTATCATCCCGGACAGCACCTGCAACACGACAATGAGGTGGCCTTTTATACAGCACCATCCGCATGTAACAAGCCTTTCAATTTTGCCCTGATCAGTCTTGAGGGACGTAAAGCAACTGTGGAAGAACTCAGTCTTGAGATACAAGGAGAACATCTCATTGATTGCCACAGCCACACAGAATTTGCTTACTGTGGGGAGGATGTAATCGCCGAATCCAACATTGTACTGAACCAAACGATGGGGCTTTCGGGGCTCTGTCTGACAGAGCATGCCTTCCACCTCTACTTTGACAGAGAGACCGCGCTTAGCTATCGTTGGCAGCATGATCGCGATCTTGTGCAGCGCACGTTGTCGGGGCAGAACCCACGCATGGAGCAATACCGATTACTGGCGGCTCGGCTGAAAAGCGCGAACGTTTATGTCGGGCTGGAGGTCGACCTAGCAGTCGGCGGCGAGCTACTCCTGGCAACGACTGACCGCGATGGCTGGGATATTCTTGTTGGTGCTGTTCATGCATTGACGAGTTCCCCTCCAAACACTGACGCGGAGGCCGCTTCGGCATTCATGAAAGATGTGGAACAACTTGTGCAGCAGCCCATTCATGTGTTGGCCCACCCTTTTCGCTGGTTCCGACGAGCAAAACGGGAACGCCCCGTTCATCTGTATCAAGACGTCGCCCAACTTCTGGCGAGCTCTGGCGTCGCGGCGGAAATCAACTTCCATACCAATGACCCAGACCCACGTTTTCTTGAAGCGTGCCTCAATCGCGGGGTTAAACTGGCGTTGGGAACCGATTCTCATAATTGTGCCGAAGTCGGCGAATTTTATCCTCATCTCGCTTTACTCAAAAAACTAGGCGTAACCGACCTTGCGCATCATTGCTTTGTACCGAGTCGTGGCCCTACGACACAACCCGCGAATACTGAACCATGAAAACACGCGTATCATTCGACCGACTCTGGGAAATACCAGAAGTAACATCTATCAACCGCCTCCCCATGCGAGCGACGCTCCACCCTTACGCGAGCGTCGCGGCGGCCTTGACAGGAAATTATTTGAAGTCTCCCTGGGTAAAGTCTTTAAATGGTGACTGGGCATTTAAGCTGTATCGTAACCCAGAAACCGTGCCGGAACAAGCGCTTCAGTCAACAGGCGATGATACGGCTTGGAGTCGTATCCAGGTGCCGGGAAACTGGACGATGCAGGGGCACGATAAGCCACACTATACAAATGCCGACATGCCTTTTGAGAATAACCCGCCGCTTGTGCCGGATGAAAATCCAACGGGGGTCTATCGTCTCTCCTTCACGGTTCCCGCAAGCTGGTTAAAACGTCGGACCGTGATCCAATTCGGCGGTTGCGAAAGTTGCTATTTTCTCTATCTAAATGGACAATCCGTCGGGATGTCGAAAGACACGCGGCTACCGTCAGAATTTGATCTGACGCCATTTTTGAATGAAGGCGATAATCACGTGGCGGTCATGGTCGTTCGCTGGTCCGACGGCTCCTACGTTGAGGATCAGGACCACTGGTGGATGGCAGGCATCTACCGCGACGTCACGCTCTACAGTACCCCCACGATCTACATTGAGGATGTCCATGCCGAAGCCGCGCTCGACGAATTATTCCGTGATGGCGTTCTCACAGTCCGCACCAAGCTGGCCGCCCCCCGCGATCCAAAGCAGACCCATACAGTGGCTGTACGACTTTTTGATGCTAAGGGAAAATCGCTTTCACCAACACCGTGGACCAGCATCGTTACCTCCTCTTATTACGCAGACAAGTGCATCGCAACCATCACGCAGAAGATTCGGAGCCCCCAGCCTTGGTCGGCCGAAGTGCCTAACCTGTATACTCTCACCGTATCGCTTTTGAACAGCGATGGCAAAGAGATGGAAGTCACGCGGACCAAGATCGGATTCCGTAAAGTTGAGGTCAAAGGCCGCGAGCTGTTGATCAACGGCAAGCCGGTGCTCATGAAAGGTGTCAACCGTCACGATTTCGATCCCGACACAGGAAAAACTGTTTCCCGTGAAAGGATGCTCAGCGACATCCTGTTGATGAAGCAGTTTAATTTCAACGCCGTACGCACCGCGCATTATCCCAATGACCCGGAATGGCTGGCCCTGTGCGACCAATACGGGCTCTATGTCATTGATGAATCCAATATCGAGGCTCATGCGAATTACGCGACGCTCTGCCGCAGTCTACGCTGGGCGCAATCCTGGATGGAACGCGGTAGCCGCATGGTTATCCGCGATAAAAACCATCCGTCTGTGATTGCCTGGTCGCTCGGAAATGAAAGCAGCTACGGCGAGAATCATGACAAATTAGCCGACTGGATACGTGCCTACGACCCCACCCGCCCGATACATTATGAAGGAGCCATACAACGGTATTGGAAGAAGCTCATGACCGACTTCATTGCGCCCGGCAATGAGCGCGGAACCGATATCATCGCCCCGATGTATCCTCCCGTCGAACAACTTGAACTCTGGGCACGCAAGAGCAAAGACCAGCAACCCTTCATCATGTGCGAGTATTCACACGCCATGGGCAATAGTTGCGGCGGATTAAAAGATTACTGGGACGCAATTTACACGTACGATGGACTGCAAGGTGGATTTATCTGGGATTGGGTCGAACAGGGAATTCGTGCACGACCGAATCCGAGGTGGAAAAAGTCCGACCCGAAAACGACTCCCTACGCCATTACGGCACCTCGTGCCGAAGGCGGTCCTTTACAAAACGACGAATTCTGGGCATACGGTGGCGACTTCGGTGATCAGCCGAACGATGTCAATTACTGTTGCAACGGCATGGTATGGCCAGACCATAGGCCCAAGCCTCAGATGTTTGAGTTTAAAAAACTGGTTCAGCCTATCAAAATCGTTCCAATCGATCTGGCAGCAGGAACGATTGAAGTGCGCAACACAGACTTCTTCACCGATTCGAGCTGGGTGACCGGTCGTTGGCGGATTGAAGTAGACGGTAGAAAGGTTGAACAAGGGGCACTTGCCTGTGAACTCCTGGCTCCGCAAACAGGGCAAACAGTTACGATTCCGTGGACAGCTCGAACACTAACGCACGGACAAGAGGCTTTCCTAACGGTGGAATTTATCACCTGCAAAAAAATGCCTTGGGCACCTCGCGGCCACCTTGTCGCCTGTGACCAGTTTCAACTGCCTTGGCCACAAGTCAAGGCCGTACGCCAGAGCCGACATAAGCTCAAGATCATTGCTGAAGAAGCAAAAAAAGGACTGCTGACGATCCTCTGTCCCGATGCCGAGATGGAGTCCACATTTGATCTTCAGCAGGGACGACTGATCGAGATGAAACACCGTGGACAAACCCTGCTGCTGGATGGTCCCTCTTTCAATATCTGGCGTGGGCCCTTGGACAATGATGGTGTAAAGGGCATGCCAGATCAATGGAGTGGGGACTGGAGGCCGCTGGGTCGTTGGATGACTTGCGGATTCCATGATTTGAGCATGAAACTCCTTGATTGCTCGTGGGAAAAGAAGACCGGTAGCCTTGCGATTCACGTACAACAACGCTACCTCTGCAAAGGCGAGCAACACGGTTTTACGCATACGCACGATACTGTGATCTATGCCGATGGCGAGGTGTCCGTGTCGAACCACTTCCAGATGGACAAAGAAGTAACCGATCCGCCCCGGATCGGGGTTCGCATGACGGTAGCAGGCCGCTGCGAACAACTCGCTTGGTATGGCCGCGGTCCCTTCGAGAATTATATTGATAGAAAAGCAGCCGCACATGTCGGGCTCTACAAAGGCACGGTAACCGAGCAGTACGTTCCCTACATTGTGCCTCAGGAAAACGGCAACAAAGAAGAAGTACGCTGGTTAAGCTTAAGCGAAACCAACGGCACAGGAATGAAAGTTCAGGCGGAAAAAACGTTCGGTTTCTCTGTTCTTCACGTCACACCAGAAGACCTCGAAAAGGCCTATCGCACAGGAGACCTGAAGCAACGCCGCGACATCACCTTGCTGATCGATGCCGCACAGCGAGGCGTCGGGACCGGAAGTTGCGGAGTTGACACCCGAGAAATCTACCAGATTCGCGGCGCGTCTTATCGCCTCGCCTTCACACTGAGGCCAATGCCGATGTCTAGGCCTTAGGTGTCAGGTATGGCCGTTGAGATCGATGACAGTAGTGGGGACTTGGTTCTGATTTTGCGCATGAGCGGCACGATCATTGTGGTGCGATGACGCTCAGTCAGCTAGAGAAGGACGGTACGGCCTGCGCGTATACTTGCGGTTTCCGCTTCAACAATCCGAACAGAACGAGCAGCATCCTCAATGGTCACAATTTGAGGTGCTACGCCACGTTTAATGCAGTTCAAAAAATAGTTGATCTCGTGCGTATAGCCCATGCCTTCTGCAAGGGGAATGACCTCAGTGCGGCCTTCATGAAAAACCTTGAGAGAGGGAGCGGCTGCTACGTCGAATACGATTGAAGCGCGTTCGCAGTTCACCGTGAACTGCATCGTAAACGGGAATCCATCCGCCATGGCCCATGCCCCTTCCGCCGTGACCAGCGGGCCTGCCTCACCGAAGTCATACTGGGTGAATACATGGTCAATAGCACCGGTGATTTTGCTATACCCGTGACTCGTGACAGCCTTTGGCATACCGAAGCACCATTGCACGAAATCAGTGTCGTGAACGTGAAGATCCAAGATCGCGCCGCCACAGGCATCGCCCGATCGATAGAAGGCTGTGTTAGGATGGGCAGAAACGCGACGAAAATGCGCTGCGACGAGGCGACCATAACGCTGACCTTGGATGACTTCTTTCTTCAGCCAGTCCCATCCCGGCCAGAAGCGCATGCACATGGCTGGCATGGCGAACTGGCCATTCAGCGCCGCCTCGGCCGCGCATTCAGCCAGCTTGTCCGCTTCCCGAGCTGTCCGTGCGACCGGCTTCTCAACCATCACATGCTTGCCAGCGCGCAAGGCGGCGTGGGCGTATTCGAGGTGCAACGGAGTAGGAAGGCAGATGTCGACCAATTCCACATCGGGGTCTGCAATCAGCTTCATGCCCTCGTCATATTGTCGTGCCGTGTTCGGATCAAACCGACTCTGGGCTTGTCCTTCAATGTTTCCCTTGGCTCGTGCCCGACCGCTTAAGCGTTCGGGGTCGATGTCGCTAACCGCGACAATCGTCGCTAGAGTATGTTGCGCATAAACATCAAGATGGGTATTTCCCATCATGCCAATACCGATAACGCCTACTTTGATCATTTAAGGAACTCCTTTCAGACGGGGATAAGGGTCTTGAGTGCGGTGGCTGTTTCTTTAAGTAGGTCAGGTCGCCAAGGCATCATTTCTGCAATGACCGTCCGCGAGTAGCCAATTTTCTTTAAAGCGGCAGACACCTCCACCCAAGGCACATCGCCGCGGCCGAGATCGCAGAAACCCTCTAGCCCACCCACACTGCGTTTGAAATCCTTGGCATGTACGCGAGCGATCCGCTTGCCTAGGATCTTGATCCAATCTGCCGGATCCTGATGGTAGCCTAGCACATTACCAATGTCGAAATAGGCTTTTACCCAACGACTCTCGAAATAATCGATGAAGGAGCAGAATTCGAGAGGGGAATAGAACAGGCCATTCCAAACGTTTTCCAAGCAAATTTCGACCCGGTATTTCTCGGCGACTGGCATCAACGCGCGCACTGCCCGAGCGGCATGCTTGACTGCTTGTTCGTAGGGTACGGAAGGGAAGTCTGGTATCCAGGGGATATAGATTGCCCCTGGAACGACCAGCAACGACTTACAGCCGAGCCACGCACATCGCTTCAGGGCGGCCTTGTGTAGGGCGATCGATTCGCGCCGAACCGCAGCATCGGGGTGTGTCGGGCAAACATTCCAACTCATCCCTGTAGCGACCGTCTCAACCACGAGTCCTGAACGGTCGATCAATCCTCGAATTTTTGCGCACTCTTTTTCGGTCGTGGTGACGGAGAGTTCTCCAGTTTTGCCGATACAGAGTTCGAGAGCCTCAAAGCCGGCCTGTTTGGCCTCAAGAAGCGCATCCTCAATCGGATGGGTTCCAGCCAGTCCATCTTTGAATGACCAATAACTAATTCCACGTTGCATCGCGTAATCCTTTCGTTCTGGATGAGAAGTTGGTGTCAATGAACGAAAAGTATCATTTTAGTGCCAGAAAGAAAAGGCTTTATTCGCTTTACTCGCTTTACTCGTTTTATTGGCTTTTAATGGCGTAATCGGTTCGCGACAGGGGTGTCGGCATTGATGTGCGGATCAGCGAGCCGAAGAGGAAGCCGTTTGAGGGATGCTTCGGCTTGAGAACGTGCGT
>CAZKJH010000114.1:0-12175 GCA_964553035.1 uncultured Lentisphaerales bacterium
GAATTTCGTAGCCACCCAGATGCCACTACCCATCAACTAAATTGACGCGCACCCGAGGGGAGTTGGCTTGATGGAATCAGGCTTGTCACGCGACACATGAACCTTTATAATGATTGCAAAATTATGATAACACAAATCGAACTCAAAAATTTCGGACCGCTCACCAAGGTTGATTGGAAGAAGCTCTCCCAGATCAATTTGGTCATTGGAGGCAACGGCAGCGGTAAGACCTTTCTGCTTAAGGCGCTCTACAGTGCCATGAGAACACTGGAAGAATATAAACGTGGAGACGTGCAACGCACGGCGGCTGAAATTTTGGTCGATAAACTCCAGTGGACTTTTCAAGCCGAGAAGATTGGCGACTTGGTCACAAAAGGAGCGGATGGTCAGTTGGATTTCCAGATGACGTTTGGCGGTAATGAGTTTTGCTACGCATTTGGGAAGGATACTACCAAACAGATCCTGTCCTTGGAAAATCATGTTCCCCCGCGCGCCAGCAATTCGATTTTCCTTCCGGCCAAGGAGGTGCTTTCCCTGCATGACATCATCTTGAAATCTCGAGAGGTTGATAAGGTGTTTGGCTTCGATGATACCTATCTCGATCTCGCTCGGGCGTTGAGACAAGCGGGAAAAGGCGGTCGGAACTATGAGGCGTTTGCCAAGTCTCGCGAGAACCTCGAAAATATCCTCGGTGGCAAAGTGGAGGATGTGGACGGGACGGGGAAATGGCTTTTCAAGAAAGGCAAGTATCGCTTCCCGCTTGGAGTAACGGCAGAAGGTGTGAAGAAAATCGCGATTCTCGATACCTTGCTCAGCAATCGCTATCTTGATCCGCAGTCGATTGTTTTCATCGATGAGGTCGAATCGGCATTGCATCCGACGGCTATTTCAAAACTGCTCGACATCGTTGCAGCACTCGCCCACTGCGGCATTCAATTCGTCCTTGCAAGTCATTCCTACTTCGTGGTGAAGAAGCTGTTTCTAATTGCACAAGAAAAAAACATCTCTATTCCTGTGATCGCAGGTGACGGGGCTGACTGGCGTTGTTCCGATTTGAAAGACGGTATGCCGAACAACGCCATCATCGATGAGTCCATCCGACTATATGAGCAGGAAGTAAATCTCTCCCTCAAATAACTATGAAACCGTTCGTCGAATCCGAGATGACTTTTGGTCCCTACCCGGAAGGGCACTGTTTCCGTGTGGAAGTCAGTGAGACGTACCGCACCATTCAGGATAACGTGCAGATGGCCGAGTTTCTGCTGATCCAAACACGGTCAAACGATCAACCGCTCGTGTGGATTGTCGAAGCCAAACAGAGCTCACCTAGGCCGGAAACGCAGCCGAATTTCACTGCGTTCATCGGCGAGATTCGTGACAAGTTGGCGAATGCGCTCACAGTGGGGGTGGCATCCATTCTTAAGCGCCACCCAGCTGCCGATGCCGAGCTGCCCGAGCTGTTCAAGTCTCTCGATCTCGGCGTTACAGGGTTTAGGCTTGTCCTGATTATAAACGGCCACCAAAAAGCGTGGCTTCAGCCTTTACAGGACGCATTGAGAAGCGCATTGCTCGCGACGGCTCAGACATGGGCGCTCGGTCCCAACTCTGTCGTGGTGATCAACCACGAAGACGCCAAGCGGTTCGGTCTTATTTCTGCGCCATAGCCTTTGGAACAATAAAAGCGTGCATCGCGACAAAAATCGCGACATGATGTCGCGATTACTACGAAGTGCAGCCCCACGCGTAAACTAATCACGACATCTTTATTGCCCATCACTTTTCAGACGCCTGTCCCCTAATTTTCCGAAAAGCACTTTTCAGACGCCTGTCCCCTAATTTTCCGAAAAGCGACCTACGCCACCCTACCCTTCGGGACACTCACTTTATCTTCACCACGGAGCCATCGGGCCGTGTAGAGTTCCACTTCGTCGCAACAATCACATCGCCTAGAGGTGTCCTTGGATGGCGTTCGAGTTCCGAGGAACTCTCGGACGAACGAGGCGGGCCCAATTGCCAAGCCATGGCTGAAGTAGCGAACCTTGCAACGTAGCATTTCGAAGAGCGAGAGCTTCGCGCCTTCGGCAATCTCAGCCGCCACCTTTTCCAGCACAAATTCAGGGTGTTCTCGAGATGCTTTATGCTTTTCCTGAGTGATCTTTTCTTTGGATTCAAATTCCTCTTTCGACGGCTGCTCAATGAAGCCCTCGATTGCCGATTCGTAAACCTGCAAGGCGGTTTCGAATGGAACTTCGCGTCTGATGTAGGCCGCGGCTACCATGGAGCATATTCCGTTACGGGATAGCACGTTACCACGAATAGCCGTGCCGTAGCCGGACCAACGGTACGCGCCGGGATTCTCAACGATCTCAGCCCGGACGGGATTCAAATCAATGTACGAGCCAACCGTCATCAGCGTCTTGTAGTCGGGTGAAAGCAGAATGCTCTTGAAGCGAGAGCCCCAGATCGTTCCGACATGGGCATGGCGGAAATTGTACGACATAGAATACGTCTCTTTCAGCGTCTTGCAGAACTGCGAAAGGTCGAACATACGCCGACGCAGCGCGGTCTTCGCATCAATCACCTTGAACGAAAGCCCTCGCCGATCCCATGCCTCCCACTCGCTCAGTATGCGATCCGTTTTCACATCGCCATAAAGTACACGCATCTTCTCCACCAACTCCACATCATCCACTTCGTGCGCTCTCGGAACTTTAACAAGAAGATGGAAGTGGTTGTCCATCAACGCGAAAGTCATGATTTCGACTCCGGAGAACACCGCCGCGTTGAACATCAGCCGCATCAGCACATCCTTCTCCTCATCATCCACCAAGAACTGCTGCCCCGCGATCCGACTGATCACGTGGTAATACCCCACTCCCTGTGCAAGCATTCTTCGCATTCTCATAAAACCTCTCCCTTCATTTGCACCACCCTACCACATCCAAATCCCCCACCGCAAGCTTTTTTTAAGGGACAGACCCCAGTTTTTCTTGTTTCAACACTTTGCGATTTACAACTGATATAGGGGACTATAGCAGAAAACACGGACTATAAACAACTGTTTCCAGCACTTCACCCGATGCGCCTCAATAATAACGCACGTGTCGAGATAAACTAGTGGCCGATTTTTACCCATTCGCTGTTCAGATTCCCAGAGGCACAGGGAGTCCATGCGACTTGAACAGCTCCTTCAAGCCACCCCGTCCCGTTGTTCCCAGAAGTTTGACTAACCGCATGACAGACACATCCGCCTGATCAAGGCCCTGCCTTGCACGTTCCATGAAGGGTCGCGAAAAAAGCGGAGGGATTTCTCCACCACTATTTTCTTCGTCTCTGTGCAATATCTCTTCATCCTTAATCAAGCCAAGGTTTTTCAATCTATATCCAAGAGCCTCCGTGGAAACGTGGAGTTTTGCGGCAACAGCGATCGACCAATCTTTGAGATCTAGGCCTGTCACACTGCGTGAATCCCATAATGGGATTAAGATCTGACTTGGCATCAGAAGGGCTCCTGCGAAATTATCGGCGAGCTGTTCCACTCTTTTCGCCTTGCTTCCTGAGGGTTTTTCACGATCGACTCGGTCAGATGTTTTAGACGCCTGTCCCCTGATTTTCCGCGACGAGGTGTATAAGGAAATCTTTGAACAGGCAGAAAATTTCAAGAAGTACCAGGGGCGGTGAACATTTACAGGAGCGCTTTGTTGATTTATGGACGCAGAACTTCCCAATCGTCAGAGCATTCGCAAGCGCGGCTGGAATTACGCTGAGCCGAGGCACTATTTCGTGAAAATCAATACACAAACTAAGGGAAAAGAAGGGTCGTCAGTTCCCTCCAGACGTCGCGGCTACGGTACTGCGCAAGACGTGCCTGCTGGCGTTCAAGCACGGCGTTGCGAAGCGTAGCATCGCGCAAAATGTGCCCTATGGTCTCGGCAATGGTGGCAGGGTCAGCGTTGTCGAACAAGACCCCTGCCCCGGCCAAGGTCTCCGGCACGGCGGCAGCCGCATGGGCGAAAACAGGAATGTTCCACGACATGGCCTCAAGCAGCGGTGCGCAGAATCCTTCGTGATCGCTCATGCACAAAAAAGCTGAGGCCGAGGCATAGCAGGCGTTCAACTCAGCATCCGAAAGAAACTCAGTAAACTTAACGTGTTTCAAGCCGAGGGAATCGACCGTACCAAGCAAAAGGATTTTATAGGCTTCACAGCCAAGAGACGAGCCCGCGATGATGAGTCGCGAATGTGGCTCGACAACGTGTTGAAAGTAATGGAACACCTGAAGCAGGCGATCATGGCGCTTGTTCGGAACGACGCGTCCAACAAAAAGGATGTTGAGGTATCCGTCGTTCGTTAGCGTCGCCTTGAGTCTTTCGTCAACCCCACCGCGATGGAAGTCCGTATTGACGATGAGCGGAAGCACTGAGATGTCACGATAGCCCATCGCACGAAGTTCATCCGCGTTGTATGAACTCACAGCGAGATTGATTTCGGCGACATCGCGCAAAGCCGCAACTTGTTCCCTCCCCTCCTCGAGGTGCTTTGCCAAGCGAGGATTTAAGCGTTCAAAATAGCGAGCTGGGGTCACGTTGTGGTAAAGAATACAGCGGCGGCACAACAAGGAAGGAAAAACGAGATTTGCACGGCAGCCAATCGAAAGATGGAGGATGACGATGTCATCGGAACAAAGACGAGAAGCCAAGGTGTCGAGGTCAGCGACATCCGCTGCCGAATCGGGATGAATCCCACTGGCATCACAGAAAATTTCGCTCGCAAAACCATGAGAAATAAACAAGCCGCGCAACAACAACGCTTCCTCGCAGATGGCATCGCCACTCCGGAACCCAGCGACAATCTGATGAATTGCTTTCATAAAAAGATTCCGTTCTTGATAATCGCGGAAATCACAGCCCGAGGAGTCCCTTGAATTCAGCCCAGACGTCGCGACTTCGATAGTCCGCCAGTCGTTTGCACTGGTTCTCCACAACGGCGGTCTTCAAATCCGAATCCTTGATGACGCGACCGATGGTCTCGGCGATGACCGCGAGGTTGAAATCCTGAAACAGCACGCCTGCCCCGGCAAGGGTCTCGGGAACCGCAGCGGATGCCGTAGCAAACACGGGAACCTTCCAAGCCATCGCCTCGAGGAGCGGAGCACAGAATCCCTCATGCTCGCTCAGGCAGACAAATGCTGAGGCCGACGCATAGCACGCATTCAGCTCCTCAGACGAGATAAACTCCGTGAAGAGAACATTTTTTAATTCGAGCGAATGAACAGATCCGAGGAGCAGCGATTTGTACGCCTCCTGTCCACTGGAAGAGCCCGCAATGATCAAACGCGAGTTCGGTTCAACATAATGTTGGAAATGATGAAAAACCTGAAGCAAATGATCGTGACGTTTATTCGGTACGACTCGTCCGACAAAAAGTAAGTTTGTGATGCCGTCATCGGTCAGCCGCGACTTCATGACGGAATCGAGGGCACCCGCACCGAAAGAGGCATCGACAAGCAATGGAAGCACAGATACATTCCGATAGCCAAATTCTCGGAGTTCTTGTGCATTGTATTCACTATCGGCAAGATTGATATCGGCGACTTGGGCTAAGGCGGCTACCTGTTTGCGCCCCTCATCGAGCATACTCGCCATCGGAGGATTGAGACGTTCGAAAAAATGCGAAGGGGTAACGTTGTGGTAGAGTATCGCCTTCTTGCATTTTAAATTCGGGAAAATGGCATTACCCCTACTGCCGATCGAAAGGTGGAGGAGCACAATGTCCTCCGGCTTTACGGAGTCGATGAGCACATCGAGGTCGAATACTTGGGAACGCTGCTGGGCGGCCGTCGTTGCCCGTGCACAATACACGGGTGACGTATAACCGTGAGAAGCACACAGTGCTTGGAGGAGCAACGCTTCATCGCTAATCGCATCGCCCTTTCGAAAGCCTGCAACAATTTGATGTATCACCATTATCAACTCCAATCTAACAGGATGAATGCCGTGGTTACGGAAGCTTCTCTAGATTGATACCAACGGCACGAAGTTTTTCCGCCACGGTGGAAGCGGGCTTAATCGAATAACTTTTTGCCCACCAGGCAGGAGATTCCGACCTGCGGCCAAGCTGAATCAACACATCACCCACATGATCGTAAACCTCATGGCTCTGAGCGCCTCCAAACGATAAAGCTTGCTCAAGACTCCGAAGTGCTCCTTCAAAATCACCTCTCTTATACAGCACCCATCCAAGTGTGTCAAGGTAAGCGAAATTTTCTGGCTCGCTTTTCAACGCACCATCAATTAAGTCTAGCGCACGGTCAAGTTCACGCCCATCCAGAGCATGAGCGTAAGCCAAGCTGTTCATCATGGCATCGCTCGTGGGCAACAGAGCATAGCCCTCTTCGAGCAACCCCCGACTTTCCTGGTGCTTACCAACCTCATCAAGAATGGCAGAACCGTAGATAAAGTATTCTTCTGGGACGGCTTCCTTCGGAGACTGAAGCGCTCGCACCGCGCGTAGCTCATCGAGTGCAGCACTCGCTAAAGCAAGATCACCGGCGTGAAAAATGATCTCCAGTCTTTGCAATAAAAACGGAAAATCAAGCTTAGGAGATCGTGGGTATTCTGCCAGAGCCTTGGCAAGTTGTCGCAAGCTTAGTTTCTCTATCGAACTTTCAACTGGAAATACAATCTGTAGCGTCACCCCGTACCGGAGCGGATTTGCTTCAAGTGCCTTCGTCCTGAGTGCCGCAATCAACTTTAAATTTGGCTCTGCCGCTTCTGCGTAAAAGTGCGCCACGCCCATGAGAAAAAAATATTCTTCTGATGCGTATCCTGGCAAGACCTCTACTGCTGAAATGTAGTCCCATATTTTCTCAGACGGTGCTGATACGCTGGAAAGCATTTCGGCTACTTCCATAACGGCTTTAAGCGGCTCGGGAACCTCTGAAGCAGGCAGAACCTTACCCGTTTTCACAAACTCCTCGATAAGGGTCTTAAGTGCCACGCATGATTTTTCGAAGTCCCCGACTTGAGACCATCCTACCACTGCAAGCCTGTCAACATCCAAAGGAACAAGCTCTGCGGAGGTGAGCTCGGGCGGTGTAAGCGAGGCGAGTGCTTCAATGCTCTCGGCAAAAGCTTCGGCATTCGTCGAGTTCACCGATAGCTTTACCGCTGACAACCAGAACCTAGCGTTGTTGGCAGAACGCCTCGCGAGGATAAGCTGTTCAGAGAGAGCAGCCGCTCTGTCATCGAGCACCTCAAGTGCCTCGATGAGGGCGACTCGCGCCTCAACAGAATCTGGATCAAGCGTCAGAGCCTCGCGGAAAGACGCCACTGCTTCCACCCGATTGCTTGATCCTGCATCTTGACGCAAAAAATAAAGGCCTTGAGCGTAGAGCGCCAAGGCCTTGGCCAGCTTACCGTCTGTGTGCGGTAGCGCGTAGGTTTCCTGTATACGAACCAAGTCGGCCGAACAACAGGATAAGAGGAGGAGAAGCACCCCAGCACAGATTGTGCATATTTTGGTGCCCATAAGACTCCACGCCCTACTTATTCTTATGGCGATTGAGCTTCAGGCGTTTGCTGTGCTTATGTTTTGACATTTTAACACGGCGCTTCTTCTTAATAGAGCCCACGGTGGGATTCTCCTCTTTGCGGTTAATAAACGAAAGGCTACGGTCTGCACCGCACAACTTTATGCGCTGTTGCCTTTTTAAATCGGTAATGCGTGATAAGATACCCTATTTGGTAATCAAAAGTCCAGCAAAAAAATGCGCCACGCGATTTCGCGATTTTGTCATCCGCAATGCTGATCCTCGGCTTAATGATACCCTCGGGGATTCTTCGACTGCCAGTTCCAAGCGTCACGGCATATTGCTTCAACACCGCGTTTGGCCTTCCAGCCGAGCAGTTCAAACGCACGTGAAGCATCAGCGTATGACGTTGCAGAATCGCCCGGTCGGCGAGGTGCGATTCTATGTGGCAGTGTCTTCCCTGTTGCCTTTTCAAAGGCGTGCACGAGTTCAAGTACCGTGAAGCCGTCTCCGGTCCCTAGGTTAATTGAGATGCATCCCACAAGCCTTCTAATCGCGTTGAGGGCGCTGATGTGCCCGTCTGCTAAATCGCACACGTGGATATAGTCTCGAATGCAGGTGCCGTCGCGTGTGGGGTAGTCGTTCCCAAAAATGCTCAACTCGCGAAGCCGTCCAACGGCGACCTGAGTGATATAAGGCATGAGGTTGTTGGGGATTCCACCGGGATCCTCGCCCATCAAACCACTTTCATGAGCACCAACAGGATTAAAGTAACGCAACAACACGACGTGCCACCGTGCATCTGCCGCCGACATATCCCGAAGCATCTCTTCGAGCCAGAGCTTCGTGCGTCCGTATGGATTGACAGCCGAAAGCGGCGCATCCTCAGCAAGCGGAACTTTCTCTGGGTTGCCATACACGGTGGCCGACGAACTGAACACGAGATTAAACACATTGTGGTCACGCATCGCCGCGAAGAGGTTCAACGACCCCGTGATGTTGTTGTTAAAATATTCCCAGGGCTTGCTGATCGACTCCCCTACGGCTTTGAGCCCGGCAAAATGGATGACTGCATCGTACGACTTCCCATCGAATGCCGCTGTAACAGCCACCATATCCAGAAGGTCAGCCTGAATGAACGCAGGTCGCGTACCGGTAATGCGTTCAACACGGTTTAGCGACTCTTCCGCCGAATTGCAGAGGTTGTCAAACACAGTGACTTGATGGCCTGCTTTGATCGCCTCAACGCACGTATGGCTGCCGATGTAGCCGGCTCCGCCTGTTACAAGTATATTCATTGTTATTTTTTTGGATAAAGAAATGTCATTAATTCGGGACCGATCATGAATCCCAGTGCACCTTTGGGTGCTTCGTATTCGTCAAAAACCTTGATGCTGTCGGGTTCAATAGCGGGTCCACAGATCGCAAGCGGAACTGGGGTGCGGGTATGCTTGCCCAGCGAAATCGGAACAGGATGATCCGGCAAGACTACGTAGGTAATCTCCGCCCCGCATTCGCGGATGACTGGGCAGATAATCTTCGAATCAAAGTCCTCAATGGCCTTGAGCTTGAGCTGAAGATTGCGGGCATGCGACACTTCATCGATGGCCTCCACATGCACGTAGACGAGATCGTAGTCCTGAATTGCCTGGATCGCGGCCTCCGCCTTACCTTCGTAGTTAGTATCAATATACCCAGTAGCACCTGGAACGTTGATCACATCCATTCCAAGGCAGAACCCTAGGCCTTTGATCACATCAACGGCTGAGATAACCGCCGACCGAATCCCGTGACGCTCGGCCATCGTGCGCATCGCACCGGCTCGGCCAGAACTCCACAGCCAAATTGCATTTGCGGGCAACCTTCCCTCAGCGACAGCTCGCAAATTCGTGGGCGCAGAGGGTAAAATCTCTGCTGCTTCTGCCATGATCGCGAGTAGCGTTTTTAGTGTAAAATCGGCATCCGTTGCGCCTTCGTTGACCACTGGCAAGTGTTCCGAGATTAAATTGCCAAAATTATCGTCTGGCTTCTCGCAATTGACCTCAGCAGAAAACTCCTTACCCGAAAGGATGAGGATATTCCGGTAGCTCACGCCCGGATAGAAACGGATTTTATCTGTCGCGAGGTGCGCATTGAGATAGACCATAATCTCTTCGGCCGATTGTTGATCAATATGACCGCCAGAAAAATCTTCGAGCTTACCGTCTGCACCTACCGTCACCAGATTGCACCGTAAAGCCACATCCGTTTTACTCAGCTTAATCCCCTGACTCGCAGCCTCAAGAACACCGCGTCCGCAGTACTCCGTCTCAAGATCACAGCCGAGAACAGACATGTTGGCGACGTCGCTCGACGTGGGGAATTTAGCCGGAAGTGTCAGTAAAGTTCCAGAACGTCCTTGACGGGCAATAAAGTCCATCCCGGGCGTCTTAGACGCTTGAAGAGGTGTCTTGCCACCCAGTTCGGCAATCGGTTCGTCTGCCATACCGTCGGGAAGAAAAATAATAGTTTTTCGAGGTGCATTCATTGCGATGAGATTTTATTAAAGGAAGGCACCAATTTCAAAGCGCTGGATGACTTTTGTAAAGCATGCTCGTGATGTAGTCGATCGTAAAGCGCACGCCCCAGTCGCCAAGGTCGCCCTTCCAAGTGGCGGAATGCGGCTCAATGCTGAGCATGCCGTCGTATTTCGCAGCATAGAGGCAGCCGAGTTCTGCGCGCCAGTTGATCATGTCAAGCCCGGCTGGGGGATCATCAACATGCTTGCCGTTGATGTTAAGCGTCCCTTTGATGTGTACGTGGTAGATCCGGTTGCCCCAGTCTGCGATCTCTCCAAGATAATCTCCGCTTCCGCTGTTAATGGTATGTGAGGAATCGTACTTAAGCCCGAGTTCCGGAAGCTTCCCATGAACCAGCTTCCAGACATCAGGTGTTCTAACGAAATTATTCCAATGGCAGTTATACGTGGCAATGCGCACGTTGCGAGATTTCCCATACTCAATTAAACCGCCGAGATAGTCCACCGCCGCATTGCAGTTGTCGAGAAAAGACAGCGACTCAACGTAATTAATGCCCGTATTGAAAACAGGGCAACCGACCTCCGCGCAAACATCGATCATCGTATGATTGTTGCGAAGTTCATCCTCGAGAACAGCCCCATCATTCTTCGCGAGTTTGTCAGTTCCCCATCGGCCCACCGAACCGACCTTAACGCCAGTGTCGGCACTCCATTTTCGGACATCGTTCCTGATCGCAAAAAGCTCTGCCGGATCCCCCCCGATGTTGTAGCAGAACTCGATTGCTTTTAATCCGAGACCCGCCACTTTCCTAAAGCCTTCTTCGCTCCAATTCTCAATCATTCCCAGCGTCATCATAGTAAAACCTCTCTGCATAGTAATTCAATTCTGTAACTCGACAAACAGCATTCTACATTAAACCCCCACACTTCGACAACCTCCGATCTCCTAGATTTCATGACTAGGACAGAATGAATTTCTGCTAAAAGGGGAATGCGACGATAGATCGCCCTCCTTTTTTGGTCCTTCCGACATTTGCGTGGGAATATTTTTAGTGTTTTTCTGTTTTGAGAGTTTTTCCCCACGGATCTCCGCGGAGCGCGATGAATGCTTTCGGACTGCGTCCGTCGCTAATCGCTAAGCATTCCTCACGTTGGGATCAATTCAGGGCTGACGGAGTTTAATGATGATTCTGGTTTTTCGGTTGGAATTTTTCATTTGGAAATCAGGAAGGTGGGCACAAGTATGGGATGTGAATGGGGTTTTTTAAAACTTATTCGTAATTCAGACGATACCTCGGAGCTGTTTTTTTAGTGATTAACGGCGGACGGAGTCCGAAAAAATGGCGACAATTCGCGCTGATCCGTGGGGGGAAATATGCACGAGGCTCAAATAATTCAATGAGAAATCACACACGAATGTCGGAAGCGCCCCTTTTTTTACTTCGGATTTTATCATCAACAAACTTTCCCCGTAACGAAAGGCGTAATCGGTTAGTGACCGGGGGTGTGGCAGGGTTTGTTGCGAGGGTAAGCGGAAGTATGGCACGAGTGCACACCATTTTGATGGCGTGTCGTTCCACGGTAAGCGACCTCGTATAAAAATATTTAGCCACGGATGAACACGGATGAACACGGATAAAAAAGAAAGAATTGAGTTGAAACATGAAGCTATTACTCATGAGATCATCGGTGCGGCTTTCGAGGTTTATCGAAAGTTTGTGTTCTGATTAATCCGTGAAAATCTGTGTCAATCCGTGGCTAAAAAATGATAGGTCGAAGCAACCTCATGGCCGACATCAGAAACCTGCTTGAAGACTGCCGGGGTTCAAGTCCTAGGATGATCGCAGCGAGTACAAACTGATGTCGTGGCATTCATTTTACTGGGGGGCAATCCTCTGTTTGCGGGGAGGTGGCTGTGCCGAGTTGGGTTTAAACACAGAGAGTTTGAGTCACAGAGATTGGAATGATGAGGGATTACGATTACGGTTGGGGTATTCTTCTTACTCGCGACTGTAATCGGTCAGATGGGTGGCACGCCTCAGTTTGCCCAACCCCCAGTGACTGACCGATTAAAGGGTGCGCGTCAAAATAGTTTGATGGTTAAGCGGCAGACTTATCCGCAGGGA
>CAZKJH010000115.1:0-12175 GCA_964553035.1 uncultured Lentisphaerales bacterium
GCTTATCTGGATTTGGTACAAGCACATTGTGCCATGCTGACAGAGGGGCGGAAAGCAGCGTTTCCTTTGTTTCAGAAATTCGAGACCCAGTACCAGAATACTCCTTCCTGGAACCGAGCGATGTCGGTGATGTTCTCCTATTATCAGGATAAACCAGAGACGCACGACAAGGCCGCAAAAGCGTTGTGGAGCATTTACACGAAGATGCCCGATACCGACAAAGGCCATCATTCGCTCGCCATGCTGGGACTCTTTTATACCTGTTCGAAGCAATACGACAAAGCGATTGAAATCCTTACCTTGTGCCAGACGAAGTGTCCTGAATATAAAAGCGCCGTTGAGTCGTGTCTAGCTGATGCCATCCGGGGCAAAACGACTGCGTTGGAAATAAAGGAAACTCAGCCTTAACCGCACAAACCTTCACCGATCAAAACCACCTGTCAGCCCGGAAATGGATTTGGCACTTTCCTATAGATTTTCAGCGTGACAAAAATAAGCGACATGACGGACACTCTTGGCAACTCACAACTCACAACTTTTCACCTAAAACTTCGCCTTCCGGCCAATCTCCGAAATTGCAACCAACTGCTTCCAAAGCTCCGGCATCTTTGAAAAAGCGATAGCGTTCGCCGCATCCGAAAGCGCCGTTTCAGGCGTTTCGTGCGTTTCAATAAACACGCCATCCACCGCACCCGTCGCCACTGCCGCCCGCGCAAGTGCCGGTGCCCACTTGCCATCGCCGCCGCTACCCGTGCCAAGCGCACCGGGACGCTGCACCGAATGGGTCGCATCAAAAATAACCGGATAGCCAAACGATTGCAACACCAAAAGACTTCGCATGTCCGCTACGAGGTTCCGATAGCCGAACGACGCCCCGCGCTCGGTGAGTAAAATCTTGTGGTTGCCCGTAGACTCAATCTTGGCAATCACCTGCTCCATGTCCTCTGGCGCCATGCACTGCATCTTCTTCACATTCACCACGCAACCCGTCTCGCCTGCCGCGAGAAGCAGATCAGTCTGCCGACAGAGAAACGCCGGGATCTGAATGATGTCCACATACTTGGCCGCTTCAAACGCCTGCCACGGCTCATGGATATCCGTAACAACCGGCACCTGAAATGTGTTCCGTACTTCGGAAAGTATTTCAAGCCCCTGCTCGATCCCAGGTCCACGATAGCTCGACACGGATGAACGGTTCGCCTTATCGAATGAAGCTTTAAAAATAAGGGGAACCTTCAACTTGCGCGACATCGCCACGAGCTTCCCCGCCAGAATCAGGCTGTGTTCGCGTGACTCGATCACACAGGGGCCTGCCATCAGAGCAAGAGGCTTCGATGCTCCAAACGACACCCCGAACTTGCCCCCAGTCGAAACGACTCGGGCCTTTGGTTTTGCACCTGTTTCTATTTTCTTTTTCATCATCTTAAATCAATTCGCTTTCTCGAATGAGCTTCTCGACCACGGCTACGTCTTCCGGCCGGTCAACTCCGATGCCCACTTCCTTCGTTCGAACCACGCCGATCCTGCCGCCAATCCACATCGCACGCAATTGTTCCAGTGACTCCGCCTTCTCGAGTGCACACGGTTTCTCAGCAACCAAGTGCTTCAAAAAAGCCCCACGATAACCGTAAATACCAATGTGCCGCTGATAAAGTCCTGACGCAAGCTCCGGTGTGCCATCACGCCGACACGGGATCGGCAGACGCGAGAAATACAGTGCTCCGTCAAACGAATCCAGTACCACCTTCACGATCGTCGGAGCCATCAGTTCATCCATGCTGTTGATTGGCGCACAAGCCGTCGACATCTGCCAGCGATCATCTTCCTTCAATTTCGAAGCCACGGCATCAATGAGATCCGGGTGAATCAGTGGCTCGTCTCCTTGAATGTTGACCACAATATCGTCATCGCCAGCACCGGCCGCCTCAGCGACCCGGTCTGTGCCAGACGGATGATCTTCCCGCGTCATGACAACTCGTGCGCCACAGCCTTCAAGCGCGACTGCTATGCGCTTCTCATCCGTTGCCACCACAACCTCATCAAGCGTCTTGGCCTTGAGACATGCCTCCACGACCCAACGCACCAGCGGCTTGCCGCAGATCGGTGTCAGACTCTTGCCGGGAAAGCGCGTTGAACCCCAACGCGATGGAATGACGCCAATAACCTTCATTTAACATCCAAACTCTTGTTCGTAACGTCAACCGGCACCGAGATCTCGCTCTTTTCTCCAACCTCCGGAATCTTGCTCACCACTTCTTGACCGGACTCAACAGGGGCCGCCACCGCTGGAACTTCTACTTCTGCCGGGGCTTCAACCGCATCACCCTCATCATCCTCGCAAGAAGTCATCTCCACTGGGACTGGACCGATAAAATACATGCCCTTCCCCTCGGAGAGCCATTCTCCTGAAAATTCAACTTGCTGGCCATTGATGCACTGTAGTGAGACCACGTCATGCAGAAGCCTCGGATGTCCTTTGATCTTGGCGGGGGCATGATACCAGCTCAGCCCAGAATACGATGCCAATTCTTTCCCCGCAGAATCCTTCATCACCAGTGCGCCATCGGTAATTTCGAATCTCCGATCAAGTTTTCCAGAAAGCGTTGACAGGGAATTCCAGAAGCTACTGCTATCCACAAACTCCTTCAGTTGAGAAGGGGTCCAATGTCCGAGCGGCGACTGGAACGCCGTGAAGACAGGCCGAGACAGGCTAATTTTTCTTCTGTGGCAGAGTCCGGACACTTCCACAACGGGTACGACTAACACATTCTTTTCGATGTCAGTTTCGTCTTTCAGGGTCAGGCGAAGATCTGAAATTATAAGTCTCAAGCTCATTCCGAGATGCACCGACTTCACCTTCGCCTCAAACCCTGTGGATGCCTTGATACGGTTCTCAACACACGCCACGCCAGCCGACGAGTGAGCAAGCCAGTGGGCGCAAAGTACGCCGATAACAGCGAGTAAAAACAGGAATAAGATGAGCCTCTTGAATGTCCGCATAAAAAAATCTCCTTAGTCGTATCGAATTGTGCCATAAAAAGGGTGATAACTCAACCTCTGATTCGAGAACCCTAGGGCTATGCTTGGGTCTATACCCCTGCTTTGACTGACTTCAGTTTGCCTTTTAGCTTTACCCCCACACCGACGGCAATGACGACCAGGATGACACCCAAGAGAGGCCGGTAGACAATCCATGCGATAGCAATGGTGATCAGCGATCCAAGGGCTGCCAGCAGGAACGAAACAAGGCCCGTGCCGGCTCCTACAATGGTTCCTGCAATAGGCAGAACATCGGCGACAACAGAAAGAGGTCTGAAAATCAAATTCAATCCTGCCATCATGAGAATAAACCCGACCAACCTGAGAATCCACGTCAGCACCTTATTGCTTGCCTGCGCCGCTTGAATCATGGCATCTGCCGTGTGGACACCGACCTGTAGAAGTTCGATGGTTCCACTCGTCTTTGCAACGTAGGGCGCAAAGGTCTTCCCTGCCTGCTTGGCAATCACACTCACTTGTGAGGGTCTGACGACATCAAACTTCACTCGCAAATCTCCCACTTGCGGAGCGGTCGAGTCCGCACCGAAATAAAAACCTCCGTCAAACAACCGGGCTTTATCCTGCAGCGTCTCGGGCAACGGCGTCTCACTGTTTATTGGAAGCGGCTCAAAGTTATTGATCTTCCCGACCAGCGATGGCGATACCGTGAACGCGTCGATAAAAACGATGCTTGCGACTTGCTCGTCTGAGTGATACGGCATGGAAGCAGGATTCTGGTGTCCCACCGGTTGTTTGAAATCGGCAGTGTTGACGAGTTTTTCCGACCATCCTCGGCTATACGAATACTCTTTCGTAGTCTCTGAGCCGCCACCCATTTTCTTTTTCGTTGTACTCTGTGATTCTTCATTCCATTGGTACATCTCGACGGTTCGTTTTAGTTTCAGCGCGTTCTCTGAAACACCGAAAATTAAATCTGCGAGCGAGGCCTCCGTATCAGCTAGTCCTGTCACGTGAATGAGCTTCCCTTCGTTGGAAGCCTCAACGCTGTCGGAGGTAACGCTAATAACGGTTTTGCCACCTTCTTGCAAAGTCTTGTGCGTTTTGACGGCGCGTCCCTCATTCCAGAACAGCAACGGGAATGCGACAACAAACAAAACAAGTCCCATCAAAATCCCCTTGAAGGCACCTCCAATACGGCTGAACCACGACTGGTTTGTAACTTCTGTAAACCGATCTTCTGACATTACGATCTCCTTATCAATAGGGTTATTGAACCGATCTTCTCTGGAAAGACTTCACACGAATTAAGGAAAGAATATTGTTTTTAACGAGATTAGTCAAGACACCAAAACGAGAGTTCCAGCAATTAATTTAGGCAGACAAAAGGTCATCACGGAAACGACCAAATTTCTGACACGCGAGTGAATTCAACGATGTTGAATAACACCCGACTCCCTTTTCTCTGTGGCCTTTTTCTTGTAACACACTGCGTTGTATGCTAAAGTTAAAAGCCATTAAAGGAGAAAGCATTCTCCTCGAGTTACGTAGGCGAGTTCTTTTTGATTGTCGTCTACTTGTTCTCTACAAGAAGCTATGAGAATCGATTGATTCTTTAACTTATAAAATGAAGGTTCACAAATGTCTGGCATTGATCTGAGAGTAAAATCGTTTTTTCGCGGAAAGAAAAATTTAGTGATTTCGGCACTAGACCATGTGGTGGAGTACGGAGACCAGCCGGGAATCGAGCAGGCGGCTCCGGCGATCCGCAACTGCTTAGCAACCGATGCTTTGCTATTGCCACGTTTTATGTTACAGCGCAATTGGGAATTGCTGGCCGTGCCCACGACTCCGACACCCGTGGTTCGAATTAACTGGAGTGCGTCGTTTTATTATCCGCTCGAATACCGGGAAGGATTTACAACTCTCGCTAACACGGTGGAAGAAGCGGTGCAAGCCGGGGCTGGAGCGGTCATTTGCTCGCTATTTCTAGAGGAGGACAACGACCGTCGCCGTGAGACAGAGAATGTGCGTCTTTTTTGTGAGGTCGTTCGGCAGAAGGAACGTCTGGGCATTCCGCTGATTGGCGAGGCTTATGTCGTCGAGCACAAGGAAAAGACACCCGAGCAGGTTCACATGAAGGTCAAGCGAGTGTCGCGCATCATGGCAGAGCTGGGTGCAGACATGGTTAAAACTTTCTTCACAGGGGATCGCTTCCATGAAGTTGTCGAAAACACTCCTGTCCCCGTATTCACGATCGGTGCGGAAAAACTCAATACGGACTTAGAAGTCTTGCGCAAAGCCTACGATTCTACGCAACAAGGTGCACGCGGCATCATTTTCGGACGTAACATCTTTATGGCGAAAAACCCGCCAGCACTGATTCAGGCACTTAATCAGGTGATCAACGAGGGGGTCATGCCCGAAGCCGCTGCTGCCGCTATGACTCGATAAAATAGGTGCCGAATGACTTCAACCTGCGAGCCGTCGTCCTGCCTGATTGGTCTTGATCTGGGCACAACCGCTGTTAAGGGAGTCCTGACTCAAGCTGACGGTCGGATTCTCAAGACGGTTGAACGCCCCGTTATCTACCGCCACCCCCGGCCCGACTGGGTCGAGGGCGATGCCGAGCAGCAATTGCACGATGTGTTCGAAGTGATCCGTGCCTTAGCCTCGGCAGCACCGGCACCGGTGGTCGCGCTGGCCGCCGCCGCCGCCTCGGGCAACACACTGTTGACCGACGCGCAAGGCTGCCCGCTGACACCGGTGATCAACTGGATGGATCGCCGCTGTTGCGGTCGGCCACCGTCAGCACTGCATGGCCTGACCCCCACCGAAGTCCGTCAGGTAACGGGTTGGCCTTGCGTTGATATTTTCCCATTGGCACACCTGGCGTGGATGAGCCAACAGATGCCGGAGAAAATGCGCCAGGCGGCACACGTTTGCATGAATACCGATTGGCTGCTTTTCAAGCTCACGGGTCAATGGGTGATGGATCACTCCACGGCAACTACGTTTCACCTGCAAGATCAGGTGCGACGACAGTGGCACGCGCCCTTTCTTAAGCGGCTAGGGATACAAGAATCTCAGCTTTCACGGCTGACTGGCTCCGGCGTGAAAGTCGGGCACCTCACCGCGGAGGCAGCGGCTGCGCTCGGCCTCTCGACCGAAACACTGGCAACCACGGGCTGCTTTGACCATCCGTCTGCAGCCCGCGCAGTTGGCGTCTGTCATCCCGGGCAATTGATGCTCTCCTGCGGTACCTCATGGGTTGGGTTCACGCCGTTTGCCGATCGGGAAACGATTGTGGCAGCAGAGTTGTTGTGCGACCCCTTCTTGTCTGATCACGGTGGCCCCTGGAGCGGTATTTTTTCTGTGCCTGCTATCGGTCCAGTCATCAATTGGTATGTTGATAATCTCATTGCACCGAACGAGAAAACACCCTTGCGCATCTTTGACGAGTCGGCGGCAGAGGCCGCACCCGGAGCGGGCGGACTGGTGATTGATCTGCTCGCGCCGCCCCAACCAGTCGTGGGGACTCGTGCCAACATCAGCCGTGCCGTGATGGAGGGGGCCGCTCGGGCTTTGACCGAACGACTAGGGGGATTGGAAGCGCATGGCTTTAGCTTTACGGAAGCAATACTGGTCGGCGGCCCCAGTAAGAGTCCGATCTGGCCCGACATCATTGCACAAATAACTGGACTTAAATTATCCGTGGGATCGGCTCATGCCGGTGCTCAGGGAGCGGCTCTCCTAGCAGGCATAGGAGCAAAAAATAGCGAACCCGAGGATTTAACATGAACGAAAAAAAACGAGCACCTCGTATAGGACTGTTGCCCTTTTATTTGAAGCTTTACGACGACATGCACCCAGAACGGGATCCCGCTTTTGATGCCTTCATTCGCCGGATTGCCGTTGGCTTTGAAGCACGTGGCGTTTCCGTGCAGATAGGGCCGGTATGCCGGATTGCACCTGAATTCGAGCAAGCGATGGCTGCATTCGAGGGAAAGGTCGATGCCATCGTGACCCTGCATCTGGCCTATTCGCCATCCCTAGAGGCTGTGGACGTGTTTTGCCGGAGTGATCTGCCTTTGCTTCTGCTCGACACCACCATGGACGCCAACTTCAATATCGATGTATCAACTGATCGGATCATGAACAACCATGGGGTACATGGGGTGATGGATTTTGCCTGCATGTTGCGTCGCCGCGGACGCCCCTATGAGATTATCGCTGGTCACGACAGCGACCCACGCACTCTTGATCGCGCAGCCGCGATTGCGCAGGCAGCATTTGCGGCACGCGAAATGCGTGGCAGCCGTGCGCTGCGTGTTGGCCCAGCCTTTGAGGGGATGGGGGACTTTGCTGTCACAGAGATGGTGCTACGCCAGCAATTCGGCATCAACGTCCACGAGGTGGATATTATGACGCTCGATGCTGCGGTGGCGACCGTTACCGAGGCAGCAGTGACGGCTGAGCTAGCAGATGATCAGAAACGCTTCGCGTGCGAAATTGACGAGATCACACATCGACGTTCCGTTCGTATTGGACTCGGTCTGCGTACCTTGCTGGAGGATGGCAACTACAATGCGCTGAGCGTTAATTTTCAGGTCTTCGACGGCACAGAACGACCTGCTAGCACGATGCCGTTTCTAGAAATCTCCAAGGCGATGGCACGCGGTATTGGTTATGGTGGTGAGGGGGATGTGCTGACGGCCGCGCTGGTCGGTGCACTGGCACGAACGTTCGATCAGGTAACTTTCACTGAAATCTTTTGCGCCGATTGGGCTGGCAATACGCTGTTTCTCTCACACATGGGCGAGATCAGCCCTACAGTAGCTACAGGAAAAGCCAGACTTTTTGCTAAACCCTTCTTTGTCAAAGGCGTTCCCGATCCCACCCTGTTGACGTGCAAAGTCCAGCCGGGGCCAGCCGTGTTTGTCAACCTCGCACCAGGTCCGGATGATACGTTTTCGTTGATTGTCGCCCCCGTCGACGTCTGTGACGAAGGCGATGCACTTGAACCCACAATGCGCAACACCGTGCGAACCTGGATTAAACCACGTCGCCCCGTAGCCGGTTTTCTGGAATGCTACTCACGCGCAGGCGGCACCCACCACAGCGCATTGGTGCTAGGGGATCACACCGAAGCCATAATGGGCTTAGGCCGCTTTCTGGGCGTGGACGTGGTCAAGATCGATTAAGAGCCTCTATTCTTTACGAGCAATCAAACCAGAGATCAAAAAAATATAGTCCTATCCTAAGGAGAGAAAAATGACAACTGAAACAAAGTCAACAAAGCGTCAGAAACCGATCCGTGTGGGTGTGGTTGGCGTAGGGCGCGGCAGCAGTTTTGCCTCCGGCGCAACCGACCTGGTCGGCATGAAGCTGGTGGCGCTTTGCGACACCTGGGAGGAAAAGCTTGCTGAAGCCGGCAAACGCTACGATGTGGCGACGTATACCGATTACGATAAATTCCTTGAGCATGACATGGATGCCGTTGTCCTAGCGAATTATTTCCATGAGCATGCGCCGTTCGCCATCAAGGCACTGGCGGCCGGGAAGCACGTGATGAGCGAGACCTCCTGCAACGCGACTCTCGCCGAAGGAGTCGCCCTTTGCCGTGCCGTTGAGAAGAGCCGCAAAACCTACATGCTAGCCGAGAACTATCCCTACACCCAGTTCCACTTGGAAATGCGCCGTCTCTATCAAACCGGTGAACTCGGAGAGGTCACCTACGCCGAAGGCGAATACAATCACCCGATGGCACCGCTCGACCGTACAAGGATCTCGCCGGGCAGGAACCACTGGCGCAACTGGCTTCCTTCAACATACTACTGCACCCACGCGCTTGCACCGCTGATGATGATCACCGACACGATGCCGGTAACGGTTAACGGTCTCTCTATCGCCTGCCGCGAAGTGGATGCTGAGACGGTGCGTGTTGGTGACCCCGGGGGGGTGATCTTGTGTCGCATGGATAATGGCGCGGTCTTCCGCATCTTCGGACTGCTACTGCCCGGACACAGCAATTGGACGCGTGTACTCGGTGCCAAAGGTGGCATGGAGACCACGCGCGGCCCAGGATATTTTGGCCCCGGACAAGTACGCGTTTGGCACGACCATTGGTTGCGTGAACCAGGCCAGCCCACAGAGCGCACCTACGTGCCCGACTGGCCGGAGCATGGCGATCTGGCTGGAAAAGCCGGCCACGGAGGTGGCGATTTTTGGACAAATTTCGCTTTTGCAAATGCCATTCGCAGTGGCGAACCACCCTATCTGGATGTTTACCGCGGTGTAGCCATGAGCAGTGTCGGCATCCTCGCCTGGAAGAGTGCGCTCGTCGATGGTGCGCCATTCGATGTACCCGACTTCAGCTCGGAGTCCTCCCGAAAAGTATACGAAAATGACCATTGGTCGCCTTTCCCCTCCCATGCCGCACTGGCACCGGATCAACCGCCAGCCAGCATTTTGGGCGAGGTTAAGCCAACGACAAAAGCTGTTGCTGCAGCTCGCAAGCAGTGGAAAAAACAAGGATACTTGGGCACATAACGGATCAACCTAATCTGACAGATCCGTCCAATTAGAAAAACATGAAATCTCAACTCAAACTCGGTATTGTTGGTGCCTGCGGACGCGGTGCCAGTTTTAAAGCGGCCTGCGATGCCATGGGCGACGTGGTGATCCAAGCTGTTTGCGACACCAACACAGAGAAGCTCGATAACGTGCGCGAGAGCCTCGGGGCTCGCCAACAGTTTGTTGATTATGATGAGATGCTGCGAGAGGCAGAGCTCGACGCGGTGATCATCGGCACGCCGATGCAACACCACGCGCCGATGGCTATTGCAGCATTGCAACGGGATCTTTCCGTACTCTCGGAAGTAACCGCCGGGGTCTCAATCGATGAGTGCCGCCGCTTGGTCGAAGCCGTCCGCGCCAGTCGTGGCGTCTACATGATGGCTGAAAACTACACGTACATGCGCCCCAATGTGATCGTGCGCGAACTCGTTCGCCAAGGCCTCTTCGGCACCCCCTACTACGCCGAAGGCGAATACATTCATGAGTTGAAAGACATGAATGAAAACAAGACGCCTTGGCGACGTCACTGGCAGACAGGCATCGAGGGCGTGACCTACGGAACCCACAGCCTTGGACCGGTCTTACAATGGATGCCCGACGACCGCGTGGTAAGCGTCTGCTGCGAAGCTGCTGGCTCGCATCATACCGATAACGTCGGCAAACCTTACTGCCAAGCGTGCAGTACCATGCTCTGCAAGATGGCCTCTGGCGGCCTCGTGAAGATTCGCGTGGATATGGTTTCTGATCGACCCCACAACATGACGAACTACCAGTTACAGGGAACCGATGGTTGTTACGAGTCGGCGCGAGCACCCGGCGAGAAGAACCGAATTTGGCTGCGTAAACGCAGCACCGACACCAAGACCTGGCTCGATCTCGACACACTGGCCGACGAGTTCCTTCCCGACTTCTGGAAAGAGGGAATGGAGCGGGCAAAAGTAGCCGGCCACGGGGGTGGCGACTATTTCGAAATTCTTGATTTTGTTGATGCGGTTAAGGGACATCGTCCATGTCCGATCAATATCGATGCGGCTATGGACATGACTCTTCCCGGACTCGTAAGCCAGCAGTCGATTCTGGAGCAAGGATGCTGGCTGGATGTGCCCGACTCACGGGCATGGTCATGATTAAACAATTCACAAGGAAAACCTATGCAAACCGACCTGATCCCCGTAACCGATGTTGATCGGCGTTTCTATGCAGAGCGTCTTGAAGCTTTCCTTCCCGAACAGATCATCGACATCCATACCCATGTCTGGCGGAAAAGCGACTTTCCAACTGCGAAAAATAAAGGTGGTGTTCAACGCAATGTAACCTGGCCCGGACGAGTCGCCGCAGAGAACACGATAGAAGATCTGCTTGAAACCTACCGTCTATTGCTTCCTGGCAAGCACGTGATACCGGTGATTTTTGGCCAGATTCCAGTAGAAGGGAACTTCGATGTCCCAAACGCATACGTTGCGGCGTGCTCTCGCCTGGCGCAGGTGCCCGCACTCGTTTTCTCTGACCCCGCTTGGAGTGCAGAAGAGCTAGAGGCGCAGGTTAAGACGGGTGGCTTCCTCGGTGCCAAGAGCTATCTTTCGCTAGCCCCCGCCTATCTCCCCACCAAAGAAATCCGCATTTTCGACTTCTTTCCGCAACACCAGCTCGAAGTGCATAACCGCAACGGTTGGGTCGTCATGCTACACATCCCACGCGACGGACGTCTGCGTGATCCTGTCAACTTGGCACAACTTCTACAGATCGAGCATGACTACCCCAACCTCAAGCTGATCGTGGCGCACGTGGGCCGCGCTTATTGCGATGAAGATGTCGGTAACGCCTTCGAGGTGCTGGCACAAACCAAGCGTATATGTTTTGATTTCTCGGCGAACACCAACGATCACGTCTTCGAACAGCTTCTGCGCTGTGTCGGTCCAAAGCGGGTTTTATTCGGCACCGACTTGCCAATTTTGCGTATGCGTATGCGCCGCATCATCCGCGATGGGCACTACGTTAACATCGTCCCCCGCGGTCTTTACGGCGATGTCTCAAACGACCCAAACATGGGTGAGGTTGACGGTGACGAAGCGTCTCGGCTGACTTTCTTTCTCTATGAAGAGATTGATGCCTTTCGAAAGGCCGCCGAACGAGTGGGACTAACACGTGCCGACATCGAGGATGTTTTCTACAACAATTCTCGCGGCTTGCTCAACGGTGTTTCCCAGTCGTGAAGACACCATGTTTCCACGCTTAAACCCATTCTTAAACCCCGTCCTTAAACGGCATACTTAATCCACCTGCTTGGGGCGAATAGACTCCGTATACTCGCGTCTTCGCGTGAGATTTTTATAACATGGATGTACAGGATGGGCAGGATAAATTCCTTGGCTTAAACGCAAGGATCGCTAAGGTTACGCAAAGCTCGCTGAGGGGGGTTTTAGGACTGAATGGTGCTAACTTGATGATTTAGGGAATGTTCGTCGTGCGTTGTTCGGGAAGGTGAGTGTCACTCATATTTCATACTTTCCCTTACGGGGTCTGGGGTGTCCCCAGCGCGACAAACTAGTGTGCTGAATTCAAAATAGGTTTTCCAATAAGCTCACGTGCGGTATTGATT
>CAZKJH010000116.1:0-12065 GCA_964553035.1 uncultured Lentisphaerales bacterium
CAAAGAAAGGACTCAAGGCACTGCTCCAGTTCCGAATCGCCTACATGTCAGGTCGATATGAGGAACTCTGGCAGTATATCTTGGGAGGCAAGAGGCAGGTAAAAGTCGCGTGACTTACAAATAAATGACTTTGCACCCCATGAAATTTGACTTGATTTTTTGACGATTTTACCCCTTAATACACGAACTCAATTCGTTCGGAGGCAAATGCATGAAAGAAATCGTAGGTAAACTAGACGCACAAGGCAAAAAGTTCGGCATCGTAATCAGCCGATTCAATAGCTTTTTCACGGAACAACTCCTGAAGGGAGCCGAGGACTGCCTGGTGAGACATGGCGCAAACTCCGATGACGTTGTTGTCGTACGTGTCCCAGGTGCGGCAGAAATTCCGCTCGCTGTCCAGCGGATGGCAAAGTCGAAAAAATTCAATGCCATCATTGCCTTGGGATGCGTCATTCAAGGTGCAACACCCCATGCCGACTTGATCAATTCCCAAGTTTCCAAGGCCCTCTCAAACGTTGGCCTTGACGCGAACCTCCCTGTCGTCAGCGGTCTCATTGCAGCCGACTCCATCGAGCAAGCCATCGAACGCTCGGGGACAAAAGCTGGCAACAAGGGCTGGGATGCAGCAGCGGCGGCCATCGAAATGGCATCCGTCCTCGACGCGATCTAATTGACGAGCAAACAGAATCGAGCCTAATACGATGTCTACGAGGAGACAAGCCCGTGAGTGGGCTGTTCAAATGCTTTTTCAGCTTGATATGAATCCCACCGAAGATAAAGCTCCGGGGGACATCTTCAAGGATTTCTGGGAAGGTCAGTTACGTTTGCAAAACGACAAAGAGCCGGATCAGTCGCCCCCTCCACATATTAAGAAGTTTACTGAAAATATCGTCATTGGCGTCATGCGGTATCGCGAAGACATTGACAGTCGCATCTCTGCTTGCGCACGAAACTGGGACATCAAGCGTATCGGCGGTGTAGAGCGCAATGTTCTGAGGATGGGGATTTTCGAAATTATCTACGCCGAAGAGAAGGCGCCACAAGCGGTTGTGATCAATGAGGCCGTGGATATCTGCAAGTTTTTTGGAACCCGAGAATCCGGCCGGTTCATCAATGGTATTCTCGATGCCATCGCAAAAAACTTCCAGAAGGAACGTGAAACGCCGCAGGAGTGGTCGCCAGCTCCATGATTGCCTTCTCCAATGTCAGCCTCTACTTCGGCACACAGGATGTGCTGACCGACGTATCATTCAAAATCAACCAGAGGGAGCGTTGCGGCATTGTCGGCCCCAACGGCGCAGGTAAATCAACGATTTTCAATCTCATTACGGGCGACATCACGCCTGAGAATGGTACCGTGCTTTTCGAGGGCCCCAAGCCGACGCTTGGGCACCTGCATCAACAGCTCAACAAGTGGGACGAAACCGACACCCTGCTCTCTTACTCATTGCGCGCCGATAAACGGATTCGAGAACTCGAAACGCAAATCCACCAAATCGAGAAAAAAATCCTGCAGCTTCCAGTCGATTCCAAGGAACGCCTTCAGGCTCTCGATATACTCGGAGACCGGCAAACCGAATTTGAACATCTCGGTGGTTACGACCTCGAGGTTCGCGTGAAAGAGGCTCTCGGTGGCCTTGGCTTCCATACGACCGATTTTGATCGCCCATTTTCAGAATTCAGCGGTGGCTGGAAAATGCGCGCGGAACTCGTCCGGACACTCGTCGCAAAGCCAGATGTCCTGATGTTGGACGAACCGTCCAACTATCTTGACTTGCCTGCCGTTGAATGGATGCAGCGTTTTCTCCGCGAATTCGAAGGCACACTTTTATTGATTTCTCACGATCGCTATCTGCTCCGGACACTGACTAATGTGACGATCGAAGTCGATGGGAAAACCGTCACGCGTTACAATGGCGGTCTCGAATTTTATATGCGTGAACGCGTCCAGCGCTACGAAAATCTACTGGCTGCCAAACGCAATCAAGATCGACTCACCGACCAGATGCAACGCTTCATCGACACCTTCCGCTATACGCCATCCAAAGCACCGCAAGTTCAGTCGCGAATTAAGCAGATCGAGAAGATCGAAAAGATTGTCGTTCCGCGTCAAGCATCGACGGCCGGGAAAATCCGGGTGCCAGAATTTCATCATTGTGGCACCACCGCGTTATCGGTTAAACACGCAGGCTTTTCCTACAATAACGCCGACTGGATCTTCCGCGACGTTTCATTCGATATCGGTCGTGGCGAACACGTCGCCCTAGTCGGCTTCAACGGCATGGGAAAGAGCACGCTCTCCCGCCTCTTCGCGGGTGTACGCGCACCGACTGAGGGCGAAGTCGTCCTCGGACACAAGGTCGTGCCGGGTTACGTCTCGCAAGATTTCACCGAGACAATTCCGATGGAGCGCTCGTTAATCAACGTCTTGAAAAACGAAGATGCCTCGATTACGGAGCCGATGGCTCGGGGTCTTTTAGCAAGCTTCGGTTTCACCGGCGACGATGCTTTTAAGACTGCTGGAGTTCTCAGCGGTGGCGAGAAGATCCGCCTCGCTTTTGCGCGTATCTTCGCGGCCAAGCCCAATTTCCTCGTCCTCGACGAACCGACAACGCATCTTGATATCAACGGATGCCGTGCTCTTGAAGAAGAACTCGTCAAATTTGAAGGTGCCATCATTCTGGTAAGCCATGACGTTGAATTTGTCCGGAAAGTTGCCAGTAGCATCATCGAAGTCTCCGACTCCGGCGTCCGGCGCTTCATCGGCGGCTACGACGATTATCGCGCGAAGCTCAATCAGGAATCTTCGGCTGCTTCAGCCGATCAGAAGGCTGAGCAAAAAGCTCAACAAGTCGTGGTTGAGGAGACGCAAGAGAAGACGAATGAGCAGGACACAACAGCTACTGTCAGCAAAAAAGAGCAACGCAAGCAACGTTCCGCAGACCGTGACCAACGACTCCCGTTGATTCGTTCACTCAAGCGACGCGTCACGGCCGCCGAAGAACGAATCGGCAAACTGGAAGCCGAACAAGTAGAACTCGTCAAATCACTCTCCGACAGTGAAGCCAAGCCAGATTTTGAAGCCATCAACAAACGGCTTTCACAAATTCAAGTTGAACTCGCTACGGTCAATACACTCTGGGAGCAGTCGGCCTCCGAGCTCGCCTTCCTCGAAGCGGAATAAGTCTTGTCTTACTCACTCGTCCTCGATCCATCCCAACCGACTTGAAGTTTATCGTATCCTCCCAAGTAGGCTTTATGCGGCTAAACTTGTAGCGTAAATTAATGTGACGACATATAACTGACTTCATATTTTTGAACAAAGCCTACTTCGATGGCAAGTGAAAACTTGAACCGCTAAAATTCAGCCTTAAACAGGCTGTTTTTAGTTCTTGACATATCCTAATAGGAGGAATAATCTTTTGTAATTTGCGTGAGGTAGTTTTTATGCGAGGTCGGCTCAATAACAAAGCTGCTGCACCGTATCAGAAACCGCGCTGCGCTTGGCTCCTGTCCGGTGAGCAACGTTGGCTGAGGAAAGAATAACATGACACCAAGAGAATCATTCATCGCAGCACTGAACCGAAAGGCGCCCGTAGGGCGTGTGCCACATTTCGAACTGGAGTTCTTCCTTACAATGGAGGCTTTCGGCCGTGTGCATCCGTCCCAGCGACACTACTGGCAGTGGGATCAGATGTCGGAGCAGGAGCGGACGTTGCACAGACGTGATGTTGCCGACCTTCACGTGACTGTTGCCCGCCGGTATGACCACGCGGGAATGCTGTACCATTCTCCCGGCGGATGGAGGGAAGAAGATATTCGCCTGTCCATCGATCACGTTCGCGAGCTCTCCGGATCGGACTATCTGATTACTCTTCACGGTGATTCCACCTATTCTCTTCCCGACGGGAACGATATGATGGACTTCATTGTGAAGCTAGCAGACCAGCCGGATGAAATGAAGAATCAGGCCCAGAGCCTTGTAGATTCGACCCTGGCGCGGGGAGAACGAATCAAGTCATGGGGCACGGTCGACGGCTTCTGTCTCTGCTCGGACTACTGCTTCAACGACAATCCATTTCTGTCTCCTGCTATGTTCGACGAATTTGTCACCCCGTACCTTGTCCAGCTCGTGGCTGGGTATCGTGAGATGGGGTTCTATGTCATCAAGCATACGGACGGGAACATCATGCCGATCCTCAATTCCCTGGTTTCAGCCAATCCACACGCCCTCCACAGCATCGACCCACAGGGTGGCGTTGACCTCGCAGAAGTCAAGCGTTTGGTCGGCGATCAAGTCTGCCTGATCGGCAATGTGAACTGCGCTTTGCTTCAGACGGGTACAGACGATGAAGCCTCCGCGGACGTCCGACGGGCGCTTGCGCAGGGCATGCCAGGGGGAGGCTATGTGTTCGGCACCAGCAACTGCGTGTATACAGGCATGAGCCTGGAGCGTTACGATCTGATGCTGGACATCTGGCGTAAAGAGGGAATCTACAAATAGGGCCAACAATCCTCTGCACCATACCGTTCACAGCCGCGTGCTGCACGTCTGCAAATGGATGGTGAGAGGCGACGTTCGAAAAGATAGAAGGAGAAACATTCCCATGGGTCGATACGCGCTATGCCTGCTATGCATTCTCTCGCTCAGTGTGCTAACGCTGGCTCACTCTACAGAAATGACCAGAGTAATTCAAGAGAAGGGAGTTGACGTGGAGATGATTGACATTGAAATGCAAGACCCAGTGCTGGTGGTAACTTCGGTTGCGGGTGAGAAGCGGTGGGGATTTCACCAGTTTCCTGCAATGTCCAGAATGCCGGATGGCAGCATATTGCTCATGTATGCGGATGCGGACGACAAGTCTGAGACGCATGGCGCTCCCGCGCCAGCCTATATTTCGCACGACGAAGGCAAGAGTTGGGCGGTTATGAATGATGAACCCAGGCCAATACGTCCGCACTATTCGATTTCCAAGCTGTTTCACGATGAATATCTTGTCCTTCCTGCCGCTCGATACCTGGACGTCGAGGCGGCGGGAATACAACTGCCGAAACCGGCAGCCACGGGAAATACGTACGGAAGGAGATACACATATAGAGTATCCGATTTACCGCCGTCTGCGCAACAATACTTCCGATGCCTGCCGGCCAAACGATGGCATCCGGACGGTGCCGGGTGGAAAGATGTTGAGGTCGAGTACGACACAGATGGTCTTCTGGCCTCGCGGAACGAGGGTAGTAAAGTATTGCCTAGAACGTTCTTTGAAAGGCCGCTTCTGCAATACAAAGGAGAACTTCTCTATGCGGACTATCGGGGCCGGTATGCGCGCAATGATGGTTCTGTTTCAGGCAAGGGGTTTTCGACGCTGATGGTCTCGACGGATAACGGCAAATCGTTCAAGCGACGCAGTACCATCGCGATGGATCCAGCGGATAAGGATCTGATGGGTGAACCCCAGCTGTCGGCGACCGCTGACGGGCGGCTGGTATGCGTGATCCGGCGATCGGATCAGGACCAGAAACCGATGTGTATAACATGGTCTAAGGATAGTGGGCGGACATGGACACCCGTAAAGGATCTGTTCGAGTTCGGCGTATGGCCCTGCGTGCTGTTGATGGGAAACGGGACCATGGTGCTGAGCTACGGACGACCAGGGGTACATATGGCTTTTGATCCGAAAGGAACCGGAGAGAGTTGGACAAAGCACGTGACACTGATTGAGGGTGACCAAGCGTCGAGAACGAAACACACATGCGGATATACGAACCTGATGCCGGTGGATGATGATTCCTTCCTGATAGCGTATTCAGACTTTTTGTATAAGAATGAAAAAGGACAGCCATGCAAGGCGATACTAACCCGGCGCGTGCAAGTAACGAGGCAGATGAACAACAAAGCCGAGCCATCTCCTGCATGCGACGTCCTGAAGGCCGCGCCTGAGAAGTAAACGTTCCACTACTGCAACCAAGGTGCCGACTACATCCAGATCTTGGTCGGTATTCAAATTCTGGAAGGTGATCGCATCGCGTGCACACGCGCTTGGGTGCAACGAAAAGCGGCTTTAGAATTCACTGAGAATCTGGTCTTCAAGCGTGGCACCGCTGGTGATCGTGATAATCTCCGTTGACTGGAGCAAGCGTGGGAGCAGGATGGCGTTGAGCTTAGCGGCCGGCATTTGTGCGGGTTTGAAGTGGCAACTGAGTTTGTTGGTCTGCTGATCGAGGGTCAGGGTGCACTCAGGTAGCAGTGCGGAGAGATATTCCATGGAAGCGGGGGGAGAGGTGAGCGCGTAGGTCAGCAACCCAGTCTTGTTGGTGATCTCGGCGACGCTTGTCAGTCGCGCACTCTTTCCTTGCTTAAAAAACGCGACATAATCGCACAGCAACTCGATGTCATTCAGGTTGTGAGAGCTGATGACAATGGTTTGTGTTTTGGGGCGTTTAAGGATGAAGTTGCGCATGTTGGCGACCTCTTTCGGGTCCAGTCCGCTGAGTGGCTCGTCCAGCAGAATCAACTCGGGTGAGCCGATAAAACATTGGGCAATCATCACCCGCTTACGCATGCCATGCGAAAGCGAGCGGATGGAGGCGTTCATGCGGTCAGCCAGATGAACCTCAGCGAGAATTTCCTTGGCAGTTTTGACCGCCTCATGCTTGCAAAACCCCTGCAACCGAGCGTAGTGAACCAGAGTTTCTAGCGGATAACTTTCGCCCGGCAGCTCTGAGTCCTGTGGCAGGATGCTGATGCGCCCGCAGTGAACCTCTGGTCTGAAAGACCCACTATTGAGTAGGTTGATCTCACCGGAGTTGACTTTGAGAAACCCAGCGACTGCCATCATCCAAGTGGTTTTACCTGCTCCGTTCGCGCCCACTAAGCCGGTAACAGCGTCACTGGGAATGGAGAGGGTTAAGCCGTTCAGTGCGCGGTTGGAACCGTATTTTTTGACGAGTTCCGTGGTGGTTACAGCGTTTGTCATGTTAAATATCACGCCTCCGAAAGGCGAGATACCCCAAGAAAAGGTAGCACAACGCCAGGGTGAACATCCACGTGGTGCCCGTTGCAAGCGAGGCTGCGCTACTGCGCCAGAGTAAGAGTCGATGGGTATCGGGAACTAGAGTTGCCAAGTAGCCGAAAATCGATTTCCATCCAGAAGAATCGCGATTGAAATGCGCAATCGTTGAGATGACGAAACACCCTGAGATCGAGAGAATTCCCAGTATTGTGGCTTTACTGCCAGAGCGGGTGAGATGTGAAAGACCCATAGCCAGCCCTAGGTAGGGGATCGAGTAAATCCAAGCGCGTAACGACCATTGGAAGATATGAGACAACAATTCAAAGGAGGTGCCGTGCAACCGGATCCATGCAACGCCGTAAGCGCCGATACCGCTGAGGAGCAGCGCCGCACCGATCATCCCCGCTTGACCTAGGAACTTGCCGAATGACCACGTGAAACGGGAACTTCGGAAGGCAACATAACGGATGGAGCCTGAGCCGATGTCATCCGAGATCCGGTTGGCTGAGACCAGCACGACCAGCAAAGGGGTGTAAAAAAAGACCAGCCAAGCATAGATCAACTCCACTGGATGCTTACCGACCAAGTCATTGTACACATCATTGTCGCGTGAAACCTCTTTCATGATACGCTGGAACGGCTTGGATTTCCATAGGGTCTTAGAGACTACGCCCACCTCCTCGGTTTCAGGCAACTGCAGGAGGTTGACCAGCTCCTGCTCCATTTTCTGGAGGGCGTTGATGGAGAAGTTCATCGTGCAGATGGCTGCCGACAGGTAAAGCAGCAAGATCACAATGGCGCGCCGACTGCGAATCGCAGTGAACCACTCATAGCGTATGATTTGCAGGAGTTGCGAAAAAGAGTTCATAGCTTGTCCCACACATCAACCAAGGGTTCAAAGGCCGTGGGGTCGATAAAATCTTGCATTTGCATCTCCTCAATTTGTGCACGTTCTTCAGGGAGCAGAACATCCCCAATCTGCTCGTAGGATTCCATCAAGGTTGTGGTCACCTCGTTCACGATTCGGATACTGAGCTCGGTCGAGATCTTTTCCGCACTTTGCAGCTCTTTCGCCACGGCCTCCATGGTCAAGTAGAGCTTGTTGTTCATATCCGTCAACGCTTGATCGAAAAGCGTACACTCCTGCTCGCTCAGGTTCAACTTTGCCTGCCATTGGGCGCGAGCCATCCCAGCTCGAGTTTTCCAGAGCTCTTTTGCCTCCTCTAGCTCTTCCTCGAAGTTTTTCGAGGAGCGAGCCGGGAAGTTACGCTGTGCGTCACGCTGAGGCTCACTGAGCATGTTGGTGTCAGAGGCGTGGGTGACGAAGTTGGTATTGCCTTCAAGCGTTCCGCTCGTCTCTTGGTCAGCAAGCGCCACATGTGTCTTGGAAGGTTCTGGCTTTCGAGTAGGTCGTTGCTCAGGAATTTTTATAATGCTACTGAGCGTAGAAAGTTTACCGCCGGTATTTTGCTTTTCCAACTTCTTTTCCAGCGCTTTGAGCTCCTGGCGGGCTTTAAGAAGATCTTGTTTGGGGCTCCATGATCCAACGGCAAGTCCCAGCAAAAATGCAAACGGTAGGAGGAGTAAATATTTCATGTGTTATAGGATGTCCGAAAAAGGCATTACATGTCCAGTTTAAAATGCAAGATTTCCATGCTCGCATCGCCATTTTCAATCTTGACAGGTTCCAGGAGTCGTACTAGACTTCTCTGCCTAAATTTAAACCGAAATTTACAGTATGAAGAACGAGAATACCAACTGATTTCTCGTGGAAAACAGGTTACACATGGAAACCGGAATTCTCGTTGAAGGACAAGTTTGGTGCTGATGGACAAAACTCTTTTATTCTACCTCCAGCGCATTCTCACCGCCCGCGTCTACGACGTGGCAATCGAGTCGCCACTGGACCTGGCTCCTCGCCTATCGGCACGACTCGGGAACCACGCGCTGTTGAAGCGAGAGGATACGCAGCCGGTATTCAGCTTCAAGCTGCGTGGGGCGTACAACAAGATGTCTCGACTGTCTGCGGAGCAGCTCGCCCGCGGCGTGATCTGCGCTTCAGCCGGCAATCACGCACAAGGCGTCGCGCTAAGTGCCAAGCGGCTTGGGTGCCGCGCAGTCGTCGTCATGCCCGTGACAACGCCGACGCTGAAGTCTGAAGCCGTCCATGCGCTAGGTGCCGAAATCATCCTGATCGGCGAGAACTACTCCGAGGCCTACCTCCATGCCCTCGCGCTTGAGCAGCAACACGGCTACACCTTTGTCCACCCGTTCGACGACCCAGATGTCATCGCCGGACAGGGAACGGTTGCAATGGAGATCCTCCGCCAGCACCAGCAGCCAATCCATGCGATCTTCGTCGCGGTGGGCGGCGGCGGGCTGATCGCCGGCGTAGCGGCGTACGTGAAGGCGGTTCGCCCGGATATCAAAATCATTGGCGTCCAGATGGTCGACTCCGATGCGATGGCTCAGTCCGTCCGTGTGGGTGAGCGCGTGGAGTTGGCAGATGTCGGTCTGTTCTCCGATGGCACCGCCGTGAAGCGCGTCGGAGTCGAGACGTTCCGCTTGGCGCGTGCGCTGGTCGACGACTTCATCGTGGTCAACACCGATGCGGTATGTGCCGCAATTAAAGACATCTTCGAGGATACACGCAGTATTGTGGAACCGGCTGGGGCATTGGCCGTAGCGGGCATGAAGCAGTACGTCGCGCAACATGGGCTTCGTGACGAGACTCTGGTGGCGATCACGTGCGGCGCAAACATGAATTTTGATCGGCTGCGGTTTGTCGCCGAGCGTGCCGGAGTCGGCGAAGAGCGCGAGGCGCTATTCGCCGTGACAATCCCCGAGAGTCGCGGCAGCTTCCGGCGACTCTGTGAGTCACTCGGCCAGCGGAGCATCACGGAGTTTAACTACCGCATCTCCAACGAACGCGAAGCGAGCGTATTCGTTGGTGTCGCCATCGCCAACCGCGCCGGCGCCGTTGAGGTCGCCCAGGCCTTTGCTGATGCCGGCTTCGTCGCAATCGACTTGGGTGAAGACGAACTGGCGAAGACCCACGTCCGCCACATGGTCGGCGGTCGTAGCCTCCTCGCCCACGATGAGCGCCTCTTCCGATTCCAGTTTCCCGAACGCCCCGGAGCACTGATGCGATTCTTGGCGAATATGTCTCCAAACTGGAACATCAGTCTGTTCCACTACTGCAACCAGGGTGCCGACTACGGCCAAGTCTTGGTCGGTATTCAGATTCCTGAAGGTGATCGCGCTGCGTTCCAAACATTCGCCGACACCCTTGCCTACTCATGCGTGGAAGAGACGAACAACCCGAGCTACCGCCTTTTTTTGAGATGACCGGATACGAGGGAGTACGGCGTAAGGCGTAAGGGCATATTTTGAATGTTATACTCCCAAGTAGGCTTTATGGCGATTAAATAGATTTTGTCTCAATTAACTGAAGTAGGCCTTGTGTCGCTTCAGGAGACCTTTCTTCAACTCGTCCTGCATACAACCTACTTCAAATTATGCAAAAAGCCTAACGTCAAAGGCAAGAACAAAAGGTTCGGTCACACATTGTAAGTATAAACGTCTGCCTTACAATGAGTTATGACATTAGTTTGCGTTGTGATAATAATGCTTGACAAGCAGTCTGTGCTTTACTAAATTTTCAACCACTTGGCTTAAAGTATTAATTTGAAGTAGGCTCAATAACACTGTTGGGAGAAACAGAAGATGACACCAGAAGAAAGAGCGCCGGGCTGGATCATCAGATGCGCGAAGTGCGGTTTCACTGAGCCATGGGGGAAATACGCAATCTCCCTTGGCGGCTGGGCGTGGAAGAAATTCACAATCGGTTGGTGTTCACAATGTCGATGGGTGCGGTGGCACGCCATTGAAAAGAAGCGGGACGTGTCGAAATGAACAGGGACGGCCTCCAAACCAGACTTTGCAGCGTACGGCTGCGCCGCCGCTGAAAGTCGACGTTCTGACGATCTTCAAAGCATTTGATTGGTGAGATCCGTGCATAATTGGTCGCTATAGGGGTCATTACGTCTCGAAAAGCGACAAATAGTGCTTGCGTTTGTGCGGTGGGCTGCGTTCTGGGTGCCAATGAAAAGGGTGAGATTCGCATTCCTTACGTTTATTCCAGCATTGATTTGCGCATTCAGGATTCCCGTTTTGGTTTCAGACATAGCCGCAGTTTCAGACATAACCGAGAGAACGCCGCCTCACCGTTTCCTTTTTGTCTGGTCTCTGATTCCGTTCGTATTAGTGGCAGTCGAAACGATTAATGGGAATCGACAAAGTTCGCGACTTATGTTGCGAGCGGCGTTATGTTGCGTGGAAACCATTTCTCTTCATTTTAGGGATAATTGATTTTAAAGACGCAACATAACGCGGTTTGAGCAAGTCACCTTTGAGCAGGATGCCACCAACACTGGGAGCATAAACGCGGTAGCGCGAGTAGGTGTTAGGCCCTAGCCGAGAGAAAGGGGGTAGAGACTTGACACACTGGGAGCATGATGCATCTTGCCTCTGCACAGACACCTTTGCTACGTCAAACAGGTAACCCACCTGTTCTCGTACAGTAACGTCACCATAATCTCGCCCAAAAGTTCAAGATTACATTCGCATCAGGCTAGAGGACGGATCAGCACCTGCTCGTCCGCCGGAGGACAAGTGACACGTGCCCCCGGGCGCGACATGTTGGTCCAGTCAAAAGAGGCCCTGCTCGTCCGCCGGAGGGCTTGTGTCACCCTTGCCCCTCCCGCCATTCGCACGTTGTTATACGTTGAATGACGGAGAGACGTTCCCAACTCTTATTCCTTCGGGTTTGCAGTGGTTATTATAATCTTGATATTTTCTTCAAGATTATAATATTGACAGAAAGGAGTGTTGAGGTGTAGGCTGTTAAGAGGTTTTAAGAACAAGTGAAGTTTTAACGATTATTGACCTATTGAGGGTTCATTGTTGATCTATTGAGGGTTTATGAGATCAGTTTGAGGGTTCATGAGATCAGAAGATTTCAGAGAGGGGGAAGTTATGCAATACCAA
>CAZKJH010000117.1:0-11994 GCA_964553035.1 uncultured Lentisphaerales bacterium
AAAAATGGCACTAAAACAAGAGGATGCAACATAACGCCGCTCGCAACATAAGTCGTGCTTTGTCGTAAGCTTTGTCGAGCCTCGGCGAAGCCGCCTCAGCCAGCTGCGCGTCGAGGACACCGCGTCTACCAAAGGAGTGGGGGTTTTCCAACCCCGTCGTGTCGGGGACAGGAATGTCCCCGCTCCGTTCTTTGAAACCACTTTCCAAAAAGCGTCAAGTTGTAGACAAGGAGTCAGAATACAGCGGAGTCAGAATACAGCATTGATTTTAATCGGTGAGTCATGGTAAATTATGAACAGGAGTCCACAATGGATTGTAAATCATCACTCGAAATCCGAGTCATCAAAGAAATCAGCACCGCTATCGTTCACGAGCACGATGCCAAGAAGCTCTTGGAGAAGGTTCTTACGGTGTTGAATTGTGAGATGGGAATGTTACGGGGTACGTTCACCATCCGGCAGGGGGACACGCTGGTGATCGAGACGTCGCAGGGGTTGGGAGACGGCGGCAAGACGCGTGGGAAATACCGCGTTGGCGAGGGTGTAACCGGTCGTGTTGCGGAAACGGGCATTCCTGAAATCGTTCCAGATATCAGCAAGGACAAGCGTTTTCTCAACAGGACCGGGGCCCGCAACGGCCAGGAACAGGTGGCATTCATCTGCGTCCCGATTTTCCGTCTCGATGAGGTGATTGGAACCTTGAGCATTGATCGGGCGATCGATGCTGAGACCGATTTGGAGCGCGACTCCGCGCTGCTGGAAATTGTAGGCAACATCACGGCGGATGCGGTGTGCGTATGCCTCAGCGATCAAGAGGAGCGGCAGGCTCTGTTGAAAGAGAACCAGAAGCTGCGTGACATGTTGACTTCAGACCACGGAGAGCTGGTGGGCAACTGCAGGGCGATGCAGCAGATCTACGCTCAGGTCCGGCAGGTGGCTCCCTCTGATGCGACGGTTCTGATCCGGGGGGCGACTGGCACGGGCAAGGAGCTCATCGCCCGTGCGATAGTTAACCTGTCGCCGAGGAAGAATAAGCCGTTTGTCACGCTCAACTGCGCCGCCTTGCCTGAAGCACTCGTGGAGAGTGAGTTGTTCGGACACGAAAAGGGATCCTTCACGGGTGCCGCCACCAGACGGATCGGGCGGGCCGAGTCCGCAGACGGAGGAACCCTGTTTCTCGACGAAATCGGTGATATGACGCTTCAGATGCAGGTCAAGCTCTTGCGTTTCATACAGGAACGGACTTTCAGCCGAGTCGGTAGCAACGAAGAATTGCGTTCCAATGTGAGGTTTCTTGCCGCCACCAGCATGAATCTCGAGGACATGATGGAACGGAAGCTGTTCCGGGAAGATCTCTACTACCGGTTGAACATTTTCCCGATCGTGATGCCCGACCTTGCCAAGCGCAGGAGCGATATTATCCTTCTCTCCGAGCATTTCATCGAAAAAATGAATCTGAAGTACGACAAGAAGGTCGTGCGTCTGTCGACGCCGACCATCAACATGCTGATGGAATATCATTGGCCCGGTAATGTCCGCGAACTCGAGAACTGCATTGAGCGGGCCGTGCTCACCGCCACGGACGACTGCATCCATGCCTACAATCTTCCGCAGTCGCTGCAGACGGGCACAGAAACCGACAGCAACTTGACGACTCCCGAGGGCAACGCTTCGATGGACGTCTTGGTGGCCAGCTACGAACGTGAATTGCTTGTCGAGGCGCTGAAGCGCAATAACGGCAACATGTCTGCGACGGGCCGCGAGCTTGGCATTTCTCCCCGTATGATGCACTACCGGATCAATAAGTTCGGGATTAATACGGAATGGTACGTTTTGAAAAGCTAACAGAAAACAAGCGATGCTACTTTGGTTGTACGGCATCATGAGCCTGCATTTTTCAAATCAGGCTTCTGCGGGATTTTGTGGTGAGGATGAGTGCGAGGACAATAGCGATCAGGCCGGGAATGAGGAAGCTCAGAAAATACTCCTTGTATCGGGAATAGACGGTCGCGTCGATCGAGGTTTTTTGCAGTTTGTTTATCTCATCGAGGGCTCGTTCCAACGCATCTTTGTTCATCACATTGAAGTAAAGGCCGCCAGTTTCCTGGGCAATTCGCTTTAGCGCAGCTTCATCAATTCGGACTTCCATTTTGCCGATAAATTCGCGACCGAACATATCCTTGCCAATAGCATCTGCGTATCCAGTTGTGCCCACGCCGATGGTGTAGACTTTCACGCCCTGTTGCTTCGCCAAAGCAGTGGCTTGTTCGGGAGTGATGATTCCTGCGTTACTTTCGCCGTCGCTAAGAAAGACGACGATACGAGATTCGACGTTGGTAACGGAAGCTAATCGTGCGCAGGCCATGGCGAGGCCATCACCAATGGCGGTCATACTCTCCATTTGATCCGCAGGTTCCCCGTCTTGTCCGGGAACTTTCACCGCAGATAGCACATGCAGAAGGGCGGTGTGGTCGAGGGTGAGGGGACAGCGTGTTGTGGCGTAACCACCGAAGGCGACAAGACCGATGAGATCATCCGGTCTTTGCTTCACGAAATTGGCGAAGGTCTCTTTCACGACATCCAGTCGCGTTTTGCGTTCGGAGGGCGGTGCGCCGGGCTTCGAAAAGTCGAGGGCCATCATCGATCCTGAAATGTCCACGGTCATTTCAATTGCGATGGCTTCGGTGGACTTTCGTGATTTCGACAGCATGGACTGCGGTCTTGCTGCAGCAACAATCAGCGCAGCGGAGCCCACTGCTAGAAGAAGAGGCGGGAGTGCATTGATCCGCTGTCGCCACGTGATGGAAGTGGGAACCATCGACAGTGCTGGAAACGGTAGTGCCTGACTTTTTGAATGACGTAACATTCTGTAGACCGCGTAGACCCACGGGAGAAAAAGTAAAAAGGCTAGGGGAGTTGCAAATTGCATCATCGGGCACTCTCCTTTCTTGTGTGGAGGGGCGTCGTTAGTGCGTCTATTTCAATGTAGGATTTCGCCTTCGTTGTCGCTTCTGCGGCAGACGATACAGAAGCTTCTACCCCTGCGAATTTAATAAGATCGGCCGCTGTAAGAAAGTTTTTCAGCTCGGCGATCGAGGTGGAGTCGAATTCACTGTGGTCGGCTGCGGCGGCGAGGAATTCTTCGGTTGTCTGCTCGGGAGCGCGAATGCCGTATCGTCTTTCGATGTAGCGGCGCACGACCATGGTCAGCTCGATATAAAAGTCTTTAAATAATCCTTTTTCAGGCAACTTGCGGCCTATAAGGAGAATTAATTCCCTGAGGGCGCGTTCGCTCGGTGTCATTCTGCGAATCTTACGATGGAGTTTTATTATAGAGATGATATAAACGAGGAGTGCGATAACGAGGAGACCGAGGGTAGTGAGTCCGATGTATTTCGGAACATCTTTGAACGAAGGTCTAATGTATTTATTTTTGAGGTCGGTTGAAACCGAGGTGGGTTGTCCATCGGCGGAAGTTGGCCCTTCGATTGTGACCATTTCGGTTGGGAACCAGCTCGAAATGGGAGGGTGTGATGAGGTGTCTTCGATGGAAACCGGAATGGGTTTAATTCGGTATGCCTTTGCGCCGGCAATGGGAACAATCCTGTAGTGGTAGGTTGTTCCGCTTATGGCATCCGATCCGCCACCTGTTGTGAAAGATCCTGCAAGGGTGAAGCCGTCAAATCGATCTGAGATATCCGGTGGGATCTTGGCGCTAATACCTTCGGGAGCGTTGAGCACAAGTGAGACTTCGTTATCCGCAGCGAGATCAACGGAGGGTGGATCGACGGTGAGCTTGAGTGTCACCTCATTTTTAGAAAAGGTTTTGGTGAGTGGATCGGCCCATGCTGTAGAGGCGAGGCACATTGCACACGCGAGCGCGGTGCAGGTAAGGCGTTGAGCCGGGATAAGGGATCGCATTTTAATTCTTACGAATGAGTTCATAAATAATGTGGCATCATCTAGCTTTAGGTTTAGAGGTTTCATCGTAAGGCGGAGTTCTCCCTGTTCCATTAACAAGACGGTTTCAGAAAGGCACTTGTTGATCGAAATTGCTTTTAAATATATCAAAATTACCTTAAACCTTCAAGTTGTGGGTTGCAAAAAAAACTGTAGTCCGATAGAATAGCACCAGTAAAAGAGTGTACAACTCGCGATGATCTTTTTTTCCATTTGACCCTGACATTAACTCCAGAAAATCTGGAGTGGAGACGATTACATGAACAAATCAAGCACCATGCGGATCGACTTGATACCTGATATTTCCGATGTGCCGCTTTCTGAAAAACCGAAGGCATCGTTCGTTTCCGTTGGAGGTGGCACGGCACCCCGCAGGATCTCGCCCTCTGCGCAAGCTCCGGGTCATGGCGGATACGGCGAACTTTTTCAGAATATTTATGATGCTGGAATCGTGACCGATCTTCATGGACGTATTCGAGATGTCAACAGCCGCGCGATTGATTCTTTTGGCCATTCTCCCGACGAGTTCTCCCACCTCAACATCGAAGACATCATTGCAGGTGCCGATGATGAGCTGATTCGGACCTTGTACGAAAACATTCAGAACGAGTGCTTCACGCTGATGCAGGCTTATTGCATCCGTGCCGACGGTTCTGCATTTCCCGCCGAGGTGGCGGTCAGCCAGATGCGACTTTCCACTCCGCATCTTTGTTTTTTTGTGCGGGATGAAACGCTTCGGCGACAGGCCGATGAAATGTTGAGAACAGAGCATAACGCCCTCCAAAACGCCAGTGATGCCATCGTCGTCATCGACATGAGTGCGCGAATTGAGTATGCCAACCCCGCAACTGCTCGGATTTGGGGCTACCCCACGTCAGCCGATCTTGTTGGCAAACCCCTTGGCAAGCTTTTGATGAACGAATCGGATGGTCAGGAGATTGTTTCTTCTCTGACTGGTGAGCATTTTATGACGAGCGGTATTGCGGTTGCGCTTCGACATGATGGCGAACCATTTCGCGTGAATATCCGAGCGGCGTGTAATCGCGATTCGGATGGCAATGTAGTTGGAGCGGTGCTCTCTTTTTCGGATCTGACGGAGCGTGACCGTGTGCTAAGCGCTGAGCGCGATGCGATTCGGTTCCGCGACACTTTACAGCGCCTCGACGAATTTCGGAATGTACTGAAATGTGGGTTGGGTGAAATAACGACGTTGATCACCGACTTCATGCACGCCAAGATTGTCGCTGATGAAGGCATCAAGAAACGCATCCTGAGTGCCTCGGATGCCTGCACTGGGCTGAATGCCGTTTTGGTGGATATCGAAGAACTCATTACTGGTGCAGTGAATGAGAAGAAGAATGAGGCTACGATTACTGTGGATGAGTGATGTGTTTTTGCGTTCTTGCTATGTAAGATGTTCATGGGCATCGTTGGCAAGTCCAGAATTGTTGAATAAGGTAAGGTAATGGCCAATACACGATATCAGGATACGGTAAAGCAGGACGAATGTGCGTTGACGACCGAAATTATTGGACGTCGCATTGCCTATCCTTTTGCGCTTTTCGCCAAGCGTATTGGGTTTTCAGCCAATGCTGTGACGGTGATCGCGGGTCTCTCGTGGATGCTTGCGATACCCCTCGTCGTTTTAGCGGGTGCCGTTACCGGTAGCGGATCAAAAGGGCTGGGGCTCCTGCTCTGGTTTACGTGCGGATTTCTCTGGAATGCGGGTTATATCCTTGATATAGCGGATGGCAGCCTCGCTCGAATGACGGGGACTGCCACACGACGTGGCTTTTACTTAGACCACGTCTTTCATCTGCTTTCCAAACCTGCATTTTTAGCTTCTATCGGAATGGGACTCTACCTTTCACACGCTGGCGGAGTCGGGTTGTTGCTATTGGCGATTCTCTCTATTCCCGCGAACTGGAGTGCCACGGCCAGTGCCGTTGAGCATGTTCTCTGCGAAACGTTTGGAAAAAGGACGCTGCCGGAATTGCCGTATGATTCCCATGCCTTTCGGAAGCTGTGGCTTGGTGTCACCGACATGAACAGTCCGGGAAGTGAGAAAGCATTGGCTCCGATACGACTTCTTAAGACGCTTGCTACAGAAGTGTTCAGCTACTACGGCCAGTTTTCTTTTTTTAGCTTTACCGTACTCATTGATCTTGTCGTTTCGAGATTCTCCACCGCCATTATGCCAGTAACATCGGCTTGCTTTATCCTCGTGACAAGTGTTCTCGTATTAAGAATTCCCTTTCGCGTCATTCGCGAATACAAGAGAATTGCGGCTTCAGATCGGTGATATGTTTTTCTTGCCCCGAGTTGGGCATAAACGGTACTATTAGCTCTAAACAACCTAATTTAAGGAATTGAGATGTCATTTGTAATCTGCGTGGATGGGCCAGCCGCATCTGGAAAATCGACTGTTAGTAAGGCGGTTGCTGCAAAAATAGGCTGTCTCTATGTGGATTCAGGTGCACTGTATAGAATTGTGACTTGGCTTGCCTTGAAGGCTGGTGTGGATACTGCCTTTCCTGCGAAAATGGCGGAGTTTGCGAAAGGCATCAAAATTGACTTTGTCGTGAAAGACGGTCGCGTTGTCTACGAGGTCGATGGCGAGGAGCTGGGTGACCGGATTCGTACACCTGAAATCAACAGCCATGTCAGTCCAGTTTCTGCTGTTCCTGAAGTGCGAACACTTATCACGGGCTGGCTACGCGACCTGCAAAAACTTGGAAACCTGATCGTAGAAGGTCGGGATATCGGTTCTGTTGTGTATCCCCATTCTCCGCATCGTTTTTATCTTGATGCGGATCCAGAGGAACGTACGCGTCGGCGCTTGAAAGAAGACGTTCAAAAAGGCTTCGCCGATGCGAATTCGCGGGACAAAGTGAAGGCATCTCTGATGAACCGCGATAAAATTGACAGTACGCGAAAAACGGCACCTCTCGTGGTTCCGGTGGGATCAACTCTCATTGACACCACTGCCATGAGCATCGACGAGGTCGTGTCGACGATCATCGCGAGTTCAATTACCCAATAGCGGAAAGAGCACGGCTCCGAGCAACGCGCTGACAAAGATCAGCGTGGTGGTTTGAATTTTAGTTCTGCACAGTGCGTAGGTGCAGATTCCACAGATGATCACGGCAATCGGGCGGATGCGCAAGCCTTCGGGCCATGAGGGGTGGTTGAGCTTCAGCGTGTCAATAAACATTTTCCATGGAATTTCGCCATTGAAAACCGATAGTTCAAGGAAAATGAAAAGGGCTGCAACCATGAGGCCGATTGTCGCCGGGCCAACGCCCCAGATGAGCCCCTTCATAAAGCGACTTTCTGACCATCTCCGCATTCCGTGCAACATGAGAGACATCAGAATAAAGGAGGGGGTGAGTAGTCCGAGCGTTGCGGTGAGGGCACCTGGAATTCCAGCGTAGCGAAAGCCGAAAAAAGTTGCGGCATTGATGCTCACGGGGCCGGGGGTAATCTGAGTAATCGCCAGAAAATTTCCGAATTCAGCTAGCGTCATCCAGCCTCGGCCTTCGACAAGCTCTTCGATGTAAATCGGAGTTAGCACGTAGCCGCCGCCAAAGCAGAGAAGGCCAAAGTGAAAAAATAGCGCGAAAAGAGTCAGCAATTTCATGCCATTCCTTTTTTTGTTTTCGCGAGCATTCGAAAGAGAGGAATGAACACGACATGCGTTACAACCCCAAAGAGAATCGCGGCAACCAACAAGTATTTAGCTGGTATTTTCCATCCGACAATGGCGATACAGCAGAGCGGTGCGCAGACGTACGCATACACGCTGGTTACGAGTTTTTTCCACGATTTGATGATTGTAGCAAGGACAATTCCGCAAAGGGCACTTCTCAGGCCGATAAAGGCACCCTGAACGAAGCGGTTTTCGATCGGAAACCACTCAAAACCCATTGCAATAGCGATGATGATGACGAGCGAGGGAATAGCAATGGCGACTATCGCGACGAAAGCTCCGAGCGTCCCTGCGGCCTTTGTGCCAACGTAGATGGCCGAGTTGCCAGCGATAAGCCCTGGGACCATCTGAAAAACCGGCAGGTGGGCGAGGAGTTCTCCTTCTTCCAACCATTTTAAGCGTCGGCCAAAAACATCGTCTGCTGCAATGATGATGGCATAGCCGCCGCCAACAATAAAAAGAGATATCTTGAAGAATTCGGTGAAAAGTTTGATCAGAATCTGCCGTCGTGTCATGCAGGGTAGCGGACAGTCGGCGGGCGGAGAACTTCTGGGTGTTGCAATCGCGTTTTTCATTGTAGTCCGGCTGCCTTAGCAGCCTCTAGGCGGATTTTTTTGAGTCGCGGATCTTCGTTTGGATCGTCGACGATAGGCTCAGGCTTCCATGCTGGTTTTGTGATGTCGATGGCATCGCCGGTCACAACCTCAGGGGTTACATTCGTGGGAGTTGGAGCTGGGTTTTGTTGGGAGAGCATGGGTGGCAAATCAGGCGCGCTTTTGGTGCTCTCAGATTTAATAGGGTAAGCTGGCGATCCAGGTGTTAACGTACCGAAGGCGTAATCGCAGATGCCCTCGTAGAGGCCACGTACAATCTTTTCCTGCCCTTCTGCTGTACGGATATATTTCAGATCTTTGGGTGAAGAAAGAAAGCCGCATTCAACGAGAACGGCAGGCATCCTGGCTTCGCGCAGCACACTAAAGCGGGCACGCCGCAAACCGCGATCTTCAAACTTGGTTGATTTCAGTAGTCGTCGTTGTATGGCGAACCCGATTTGCATGTTCCGGGTATCGTTTGCATTGCCGTTTTGCAGGGTGTTGGCCTGAGCCTTAGCCGCATGCGAGGGATTGTCTGTTGATGTTGATAACATGCCGCGTGCGGGGAGGATGTAGGTTTCGAATCCGTTGGCGGCTGAGGATGGGTTGGCGTTGAAATGAATGCTGATGAAGAGATCTGCTTTCCATCGGTATGCCTTAAAGGGTCTTTCCTCCAGCACTTGCGTTAAGGTGTTATCGGGTCGTGAAATGATAACGTCAAAACCGGCATTTTTAAGATGTTTTGCGAGTTTCCGGGCTATGTCGAGTGTGAGACGACTTTCAAATGTCTTTCTGTCTTTTGAGATGGCACCAGGGTCAGCACCGCCGTGTCCTGGGTCAATAAAAACCCGGAATGGCCTTCCTGTCACAATCGCGCTGGTATGGGCGGTGATAAGTGGCGACAGCATGTACGTGAAGTCGGTGGCGGAAGCTTTCGGTTTTTTTGTTTCTCGGTCGAGCGTTGTGGGTTGCGAGAGGTAAACGAGAACGTTGTCGAAGCTTGCACGCTGGCTGCCATGCTCAAACACAAATTTCCAAGGCTTTAGCGCGGATGGCTGAGGAAGCACTTCGGCTGGCTTTGCTTCGGCTGGCTTTGCTTCGGATGGTTTGGTTTGTTGGGGGGGGGCGACTTCAGGCGCTGACGTGTCGTCAGGCGGTGAGGCTGGCGAGGCCACGGTTTCGGTCAAATTCGTATTGATTTCAACATCGTGAACGACATTAGTGGAGTAGTAATTTTCATCGGGTTCCACGAGGGCTTTGCTGCTCGCGCAACTTGAAGTGACGAAGGATACTGCTGAGCAGACGACTGCTAAGAAGCAGAAATTGAAAAAAGTTCTCACGGTTAGATTCCCAGTTCGCCTTGTGGTACGGATGCCGGGAATTCAAGCCCGATCGAAGTCCAGGCCTTCGGAGTCGCAACGCGCCCTTTCTGCGTTCGTTTCAAGAAGCCCTCTTGGATGAGATAAGGTTCATAAACTTCTTCAATCGTATCCGATTCTTCGCTTACGGAAACGGCGAGAGAACCGAGCCCCACAGGGCCGCCATTGAATTTGATGATGAGGGTTTCAAGAATGCGCTTGTCCATTTCGTCTAACCCTTGGGCATCGATGTCGAGCATGGTGAGGGCTTTATCGGCAATGTCTTGGGAGATATGATTGTCGGCTCGAACTTGCGCATAATCGCGAACTCGGCGAAGGAGGTTATTCGCAATACGTGGAGTGCCGCGCGAGCGACGGGCAATTTCTATTGCACCCACATCCTCGATACTCACATCCAAGAGGGATGCTGACCGATTGACGATGCGTGCGAGCTCGTCGGTGGGGTAGTAGTTCATCCGGGCGGTGATCCCAAAGCGTGATCGAAGTGGGGAGGAGATCAACCCAGCGCGAGTTGTCGCACCGACGAGCGTGAAACGAGGTAATTCGAGCCGGATTGATCGGGCGTTTGCTCCTTGGTCTATCATAATATCGATGACAAAATCTTCCATCGCTGAATACAGATACTCTTCGACCGTGCGCTGCATCCGGTGAATTTCGTCGATGAACAAAATATCCCCTCGGTTGAGCGAGGTTAGCAATCCGGCAAGATCTGCCGGTTTATCGATGACAGGCCCAGATGTGACCTTGACCTGTACGCCCATGGCATCGCCAAGAATATAGCAAAGCGTGGTTTTACCTAATCCCGGAGGGCCAGAGAGCAGAACATGGTCTAAGGAGTCACCGCGCTGTTTGGCTGCTTCAACGGAGAGCAGAAGGCGTTCGCGGACTTTTTCCTGGCCAATGAATTCATTGAAAGATGCAGGACGGAGCGTGTTATCCAGCGAGGTGTTTCGCTGATTGAGTTGTTCTGAAATTGGTTGTTCCATGGTAAATAGTTCCGTCTAAAAGTCTGCGTGAGGAGTATCGAAGTGCCATCCACCATTTGGGTTCTCGGAGAAGGTGATGTGGCTGATGCAGCGCTGGAATTCTTCGATGCCGTTTAAAAATCTGACTTCAATGCGTACAAAATAGACAGGGACAGCACATCGATCGATGCGTGTCATACGAACGGCATCCTTTTCCGTTGTCACAACGGCATCGGCCCCGATCTCCTGCGCTTTATTCACGATGTCGATGACTTCTTGTTGCGTGAACCGGTGATGATCGGCGAAGCGTTTTCGCTCGAGAATTATGGCACCGAGCTTTTCTAGGGATTTTTCAAAACTCTGGGGTGAAGCGATGCCGGATAGTGCCACCACCTTCATGCCAGCCAAGTTGTCGAGCGGATGATGCTTTCGTGAAAAAGCACTGACGAGCGAGCAGGGTTCATGGTTGCACTCCATAATGCCGGCTTTAGGATTCATTTCGCCGATCTTTCGCCGCAGTTCTGAATTATCGGCACCGTTGACTTTGGTAATACAGACAAATTTCGCTCGAGCAATGTTTGTTGCAGGTTCACGAAGGATTCCGCGGGGCAATACGTTACCGTTTCCAAACGGATTCGTTCGATCCACTAAGACGAGATCGAGTCTGTGGCAGAGCTTCTGATACTGAAACCCATCGTCAAGGATCAAGGTGTCGCATCCGAAGTGCTTGACAGCATAGCGACCGCTTTTAACGCGATCTTTGTCCACAAGCACGACAACATCTGGAAGGTTTGTCGCGAGCATATAAGGCTCATCGCCACTCATTTCGCTGTCCAGAAGTAAGTTTTTCCCATCGGAAACGATGCGTGGCGGCGTAGCAGAAGCTCCTGCCTTAAGTTTGTCGCTAAAACGTCGCGAGAAGGTTTTCTCTTTCTTTTTATACCCGCGACTAAGAATCGCAACCTTTCGGCCTTCTTTGCTCAGTTCGCGAGCCAGCATCTCAACCATGGGCGTTTTCCCCGTGCCCCCGACGGTGACATTGCCTACGCTGATTACCTGGCATCCGAGTGGGAAGCGGCGGATAATGCCCGCACGGTAGAGGTAGAGGCGCGATTGCACCACAAAAAAGTAGAAGTGCGAAAACTGCTTAAGCATTCGGAGAAGAAGCCGTTTCGGCCATTCATGGCCAGCATCGCCTCCCTCGTACTGGATCAGCGGTAAAAGCAGATTTTCTATTGACTCAAGTGATTTTCTGAAACTCATATTGTTTAGCAAGCCATTGTACAATAATGCCGCGTTTCAGACAATGATGGAATCCTGGAAAGTCGTCTGGAGGGTGCGATTTTATTTTGTTGAGAGTCATGAGGATTTCGTGTGCGAACGGTAGT
>CAZKJH010000118.1:0-11961 GCA_964553035.1 uncultured Lentisphaerales bacterium
TCGTAATCGTAATCTCTTCAACAGAACGGATTAAGATTAGGATTAAGAGTAAGAGTAAGAGCTGGAAACAGGGCTTAAGTTAGCGCCATTCAACCCAAACCCCATTACCCTAAAAGCGTAGGTTGACTTACCTCAATTCGAGCAATCGCCTCAGTGGTAACAGGATACCGCTGTTGTGTTCAACTGTCGCGCAGTTGAACACTCTTCTTGCAACGTGTTGCCGCTGAGGCGATTGCAATGCGCGAAGTTGTCAACCTACGCTTTTAGGATTACCCACATACTTGCCCCCGGTCACTGACCGATTACAAAAAAATATTGGCATCGGATCGACCCACCTGTAACCTCTTAGGTGCCAGATTCCAAAAGACACCTGCTGTGCAGCCCAAGCTTAAGGCAGGTGGCTTTCCTGAAAGCAATGGGACTCGACGAATCAGCGTTTCTCTATCCTCTCTGCAATTGCCTCAATCGTCTTAAAACCAGCCATTTCCCGTCGTAACGCGACGGCACCGGGGAACCCTGCGAAATATCTGAACAAATAAAGACGGAAGCTACAGGCGGCGAGTTCTTCAGGACTTTGTGAATGTCCGACTTCCGCCGGCGAGGTTCGACGGATCATCTCGTGGTACTCGATCGCTAGTGCCAGATGCGTCTTGAGTGCTTCCAACGCCCCCTCAAATGTTCGGCGAGCCGGTATCACGCCCCCGCCGTTGGGGTCTAAGGCGCACTTGATTTCATTGAAGAGCCAGGGGTTGCCGATGGCACCGCGACCAACCATCAATCCAGCAGCGTGCGTGCCGTTCATGAGAGCCATTGCATCTGCTGCGCTCTGAATCCCGCCATTGACCACTACAGGAAGTTGAGTAGACTGAACTGCTTGTGCGAGGATGTCGAAATTTACTGGCCCTCCATGACCAGCAGAGGCAAATCGACCATGCACGGCGAGACCTGCTGCCCCTGCATCCTCGGCGGCTTTGATCACGTCGAAGATCGTGACTGCGCCGGGATGGAGTCCAATCCGCGTCTTGACGGTCACGGGCAGTCCTGTTTCAGCAACCATCGCCGCGACCATGCGTCCAATGAGTTTGGGGTCGTGCAGGAGTGCCGCACCGCCTCCGCATTTAAGGACTTTAGGAACGGGGCAACCGGCATTCAAATCGATTCCGACAAATCCACCGTACTCAGTCGCCAGGCGAGCCGCCGACGCGAGAGAATCCACGCCACCTCCGTAAAGCTGCACGATGAGTGGGCCCTCTTGCGGAAGGCGATCCATCAGAAACCGAGTCCGAACGGAACCACGGGTGAGGCCTTCGGCACTCACCATTTCCGAATAACAAACATCGGCCCCCATCCTGTGAGACATCACGCGCATGGCAGCATCGGTAACGCCAGCCATGGGAGCCAGTTGGAGCACAGGACGTTTCATTTACAGCCCCACATCAAAAAATCCGCCCTACACATCAGCCTCGGTCAGATAAGGGCACATAATCCTCGGTCGGATGAATGCACTTATAGGCCGGACGGATGATCTTGCTATTCGTGTTGAGCTCTTCAAGCCGATGTGCGCTCCAGCCTGGAATGCGACCGATAGCGAAGAGCGGTGTGAAGAGATCCGTTGGGATACCGAGCATTTTATAGACAAATCCAGAGTAGAAATCCACGTTGACACAAATTCCCACTTTCTTCTTTGATCGTTCTTTGAAAAGCTGAGCTCCGACCTCGGCCACCATTCTGTACAAATTGAACTCTGGCGCATAGCTTGTGTTTTCTTCGACAAGTTCTTCCGCCTTCGCCTCAAGAATCTCGGCACGCGGATCAGATATTTTGTACACAGCATGGCCAAGACCATAGATCAGACCGCTTCGGTCGAAGACCTCCTTATTGAGCATTTTGTTCAGATAGTCCGTTATTTCGTCTCGACTACTCCAATTCTTCACGTTCTCCTTGATGTTCTCCATCATCCGAGCAACTTGGAGGTTGGCACCGCCGTGGCGTGGGCCTTTCAGCGAAAGAATCGCAGAGGCAATCGCTGAATACGTATCCGTAAAGGTTGAGGAGACCACGTGCGCCGTGAACGTTGAGTTATTGCCGCCACCATGATCGGCATGCAGCACAAGGCAGAGGTCAAGAATTTCCGCCTCAAGCCTTGTATAGGCACTGTAGGGGCGCAACAGGCAAAGAATGTGTTCAGCGGTGCTGAGACCTGGAGCCGGAACACGCATGTGCAGACTCTGCTTCAAAAAGTAGTGAGCCTTGGCCTGATAGCCATAGACGGCATACGTCGGAAGCTGAGAAATGAGAGCAATGCTCTGTCGGACAACATTTTCGATAGAGACGTCGTCAGGATTCTCGTCGAAGGCGTATGATGCCAGAACGCAACGAGCGAGCTTATTCATAACGTCAGGGCTCGGCATGTGCAGAATCGCCTCTTCCTTGAATCCCTTCGGCAATGGCCGCATCGCGTCAAGCACTGCTACGAATTCATCAAGTTCGGTTTGAGACGGCATTCTCCCAAAGATCAGAAGAAAAACCGTTTCCTCATACCCAAATCGCTGATCCGCTTGAAATCCTTTAACGATGTCCCGCAAATCCAAGCCTCGATACAGTAAGACGCCGGGAATCGGCTGGATCTCCTGTTCCACCATGGAATATCCAATGACCGATCCGACTGTGGTCAGACCGACAAGAACACCGGATCCATCGGCGTTTCGGAGACCCCGCTTCACATTATACTGACGATAAAGCTCTGGGTCGATATCAGTCGACACGCTAACCATCTCTGAATATCTCGCGATGAGGCTTTGATTCGGCTTGTATAAATTGTTGTCTGCGTTGAAATTCTCTTCCATAATGATTCCCCAAAATCGCTCTGTCTGTTGAAAAACACAACTGACTAGAATGAGTTCAGAATTCTATCACGTAAAAACAACGAAACCAAGATAATATTACCGCGACAGATAATATTACCAACACAGATAAATTAGATACCGTGATTTTTCAGGTGCAGGTCAACATACGGCACTGAAAGGCATTCTGACAGACAATGGGGGAAAAACACTGGAAAAACAGGATCGAAATCAAGAATTTGAGAATTCTGTTGGAAAATCGCATATTTCCGTGTTTTTTTGTTGCATGTGCTGCGGCTTATATAGTAAAACGGCGTTGGTTGACAACTCTAATCCCATGAAAGGTTAAACAAAATGGCTACAGTAGCTCCAAAGACAAAAGCACAAATCATTGCAGCGATCGCCGAGAAGGCGGAAATCACAAAGGTTCAGGCGAAGACGGCTCTGGAATCTCTTCTTGCAGTTGCCTACGCAGGTGCCAAGAAGAAAGAAGGATTCACCATTCCGGGACTCGGAAAGCTCATCCTCGTGCAGCGCAAAGCGCGTACAGGCATCAACCCTAAGACACGGGAGCCGATGAAATTCCCTGCCAAGAAGGTTGTTAAGTTCCGCATCGCTAAAGCAGCTAAGGACGCAATCCTTCCTCCGAAGGCCTAATTAAAACTTGTTGAAAGAAGGGCGGTGTTCGTGAAAACGGACACCGCCTTTTTATATATGCTCTATTCAAGTACTCGCGGCGGCATCAATGCTGTGCCCTTTAAAAAAGCCGTCATGATGGGACTGGCTCGCGATGGAGGACTCCTTCTTCCTGAAAGCTTTCCCAATGCCTCAGAGAAACTTGAGGCTTGGTCGCATTTGTGCTATCAGGATCTTGCATTCGAAATTATTTCCTGCTATGCCAACGATATTCCATCTGAAGCCCTGCGGGACATTATTAACCGGAGCTACGCCACCTTCCGCGACGAAGCCATCACGCCCATTAAAAAAGTTGGACCGGTTCACATCCTCGAACTTTTCCACGGGCCGACACTCGCCTTCAAAGACGTGGCTCTCCAGTTTTTGGGCAACCTTTTCGAATATATCCTCGGCGAAACGGACGATATCCTTAACATCGTCGTCGCAACGTCGGGCGACACGGGCTCGGCTGCCATTCAGGGCGTGCGCGGTCGCAAACACATGCGAATTTTCATACTGCATCCCGATGGTCGCGTCAGTCGTGTCCAAGAAATGCAGATGACCTCCGTGTTGGACGACAATGTTTTCAACATCGCTCTTGAGGGAACATTTGATGATGCTCAGGCCATCGTTAAAGAACTTTTTGGCGACTTGGAATTCAAAGACACCTACAAGCTCGGAGCCGTCAACTCGATCAACTGGGCGCGCATTCTCGCTCAAGTCGTCTACTATTTTTTCGCTGCATTCCGAGTTATGGAGCAGACAGGTTCGAAGCAAGTCTCATTTTCTGTGCCGACCGGAAATTTCGGTGACGTGTTTGCGGGCTATGTTGCGGCGATGATGGGGCTACCGATTAATAAACTAATCCTCGCAACAAATGAGAACGACATTCTCTCGCGCTTCTTCCAAACTGGCATCTACAGCAAAGGTAAGGTTGTCCCCACGCTAAGTCCCTCGATGGACATTCAGATCGCCTCAAACTTTGAACGCTGGCTTTTCCTGCATGCTGAACGCAACGCGGAAACGCTCAAAACGTGGATGGACGAATTCGCCAAAGGCGGCACAATTAAAATCCCTAACAAGCCCGGCACTTCCGAACTCGATCCCATTCTCCGCGCGAGTCGCGCCGAAACAGCACAAACCTTGTCAACGATTTCGACATTCTATACCTCTTACGACTATTTACTCGATCCCCACACGGCGGTCGGCATCTCTGCCGGCCTGGAAAACGTAACGGATGGCATTCCCATGATCTGCCTTGCCACCGCACATCCCGCCAAGTTCCCAGACGCAATTGAGCGAGCCACCGCGCATGCGGAACTCGCTACAGCTCCCGAAGTAGAAGCATTAAAAGGGCTCCCAACGCGAAAGACAAAACTTCCGAACCGTTGCGACGCTATTGCCGCTTTCGTGGCAGCGCGAATTCCATTGCCCTGATTCTATGCGCTATGCGCAGGACACCTTGCGCAAGTGGATGCTTTCTGGTAGAATCTGTGGCAGAAATTGACCTAGAATGACTGGGTCAAAAAACAGGTCAAAGAAGGCTATGGGACTTTACTATGGGAACATTATTCGGTACTGACGGAGTCCGCGGTGTGGCAAACATACATCCGATGACAGCCGAGATGGCTTTGGCCATTGGCAGAGCCACCGCCTATGTTCTAAAGAAAAACCACTCAGGACTCAACAGAATTCTCGTCGGAAAAGACACTCGCTTAAGTGGATATATGCTGGAAAACGCGCTTACAGCAGGCATCTGCTCCATGGGTGTCGATGCATTGCTGACAGGGCCGTTGCCAACCCCCGGCATCGCTTTTCTCACGCGCACCATGCGTTGCGTTGCAGGCATTGTGATTTCGGCTTCACATAATCCGTACGAAGATAATGGCATCAAAATATTTTCGTCGTCTGGACATAAACTCAGCGATGACTTGGAAGACGAAATCGAGCGCCTGCTGCAATCCAGCGAGCTGGTCAGCGTCCGACCTCCCGCAGCAGAAATCGGGCGTGCAAAACGCATCGACGATGCCGGTGGGCGCTACATCGAATTCTGTAAAAGTTCATTTCCAAATGACTATACCCTTCAGGGCATGAAGATCGTGCTGGACTGCGCCAACGGTGCCGCACATCGCGTTGCACCCACAATTTTTACCGAACTCGGTGCCGATGTAACCACAATCCATGCCGAGCCCGATGGTGTCAATATCAACAGCAATTGCGGCTCTCAACATACAGAATCACTCCGCAAGAAAGTGTTGGAAACTCGTGCGGACATTGGTTTGGCATTCGACGGCGATGCCGATCGTCTCATTGCAGTTGATGAGACGGGATGCGAGATCTCTGGAGATCACATCATCGCCATCTGCGCCAAACATCTCAAGGATCTCGGGCAACTCTGGAACAACCTCGTCATCCTGACCCCGATGAGCAACCTCGGTCTCCGTCTTGCATTCGATAAGCTTGCTATCAAATGGATGGATGCTGGTGTCGGTGATCGTCTTGTACTCGAACTGATGAAGAAGCAGGGAGCTCGTCTAGGAGGCGAACAATCAGGACACGTCATTTTCTTGGACAAGCATACGACTGGCGATGGCATTGTCACCGCCCTACAGCTTTTGTCCGTTATGAAGGGCTCAGGACGCACGCTCTCAGACCTTTCCGGCATCATCCAAATAGCCCCACAGACGCTAGTCAATATTAGCGTGAAAGACAAGCCCCCTATGGAGACCATGCCGGGAGTCGTCAAGGCCATTGAAAAAGCCGATAGAGAACTGCAAGATAAGGGCAGGATACTGGTTCGATATTCTGGCACCCAGCCCATGTGCAGAGTCATGGTTGAGGCAACATCACAGGAGACGAGCGACCGACTGGCCGAATCCATCGCCTCTCAGATCCGCAAAGTTATTGGTGCATAAAATGAGTAGCTATGAACATTCTCTTTGACGTACGAACTGCAATCCCCCGATTCCCGGGAATAGGTCGCTACGCAGCCGAACTCGCTTCCGCCTTGGCAGAGCTCTTTGTAAAGACTGGCGACACGTTAACCCTCGTTGGAAACTCCGTCAGTGTTCACAAGCTGGTCTCTGCGGAAAACATCGTAACCGTTGCCTGTGATGTGCCACCCGATTCTCCAATGTCCTCCGATGCCGTCAATCAGATTATTGAGAAGATCAAACCCTCTCTTTATCATACGCCCCATCGCATTTGCCATCCAATCAAAAGCCTGCCCACGGTGCTAACGCTTCATGACTGCATCCCAATTCGGTGTCCCTTTGAGACGACGCCCCAAGAACGAGTCGCCTACATCGCCTCCGTTGGCGCAGCCTTGCGCGCATGCACACGCGCCATCGCTGTTTCGCACACAACGCTTGACGATTTAAAAAGTTTGTTTCCAACCGAAATCGAAAAATGTAGCGTCATCCATCATGGCGTTAATAAAGTTTTCAAACCCACAAAACCCGCACAACACGAAGCGGCTGCACTTTCAAACCACTACAAGCGCCCCATCCTACTCTACATCGGTAACAACCTCAGACACAAAAACCTTGTTGAACTCTTCAGGGGATTTGCACGAGCAAGGCAAATGCTACACGGGGTCAGGCTCGTGCTCGGCGGCTACGGGTGCACACCACTACCCCGTCACACGCGCCTCATTCAAGAATTGGATCTCGAGGATTTCGTCACGTGGATCGGTGAAGTCGTGGAAACCGATCTTCCCGCCATCATTGGCTCTGCTGCTGCCCTTGTCATGCCGAGTCTATACGAAGGATTCTGCATGCCAGTCGCAGAAGCAATGGCCTGCGGCACACCTGTGGCCTGCTCAGACATACCAGCCTTACGCGAAATCTGTAGAGAAACGGTAACCTATTTTAACCCAGAAGATCCAGACACCATTGCACAGGCTCTGGTTACGGTCGCTACGGATAATATCGTACGAAACCGAAATCGCACAGCCGCACTGAATCGTGCACGTGACTTCGACTGGGCCGAGGTCGCACGAAAGACACGAGACGTCTACCAAGACGCAACAGCAGCAACCTAGAAGCGCCGCATTCAATAAAAGACGAACATGAAACAAAAATTCATCCTCATCGTTTCCATCGGCATCGGTATTCTCGCCGCCATACTCTCTCACGCATGGATTAGTTCCAAAAACGCGATGATAGAAAAGGAGCTGAACCGCCTCTACGCAGGTGCAGAAAAAACAGAAGTCATTGTGGCCGCTCGCCCCCTCCCAAGTGGTACGACCATTCAGGCAAGCGATTTGGGTGGCTTGAGCGTCTTTACATCGTCCGTTACTGACGATAATGTCATGCGCACCGATGCCCCACGGATTATCGGCCAAACACTCCTTCATCCCCTCGACATGAAAAACCCAGTACTCTGGACGTACATCGATGGAGGAAAGCAGCGTGGCCGAAATCTTTCCGACGATATCAAAGCAAAAATGCGCGCCGTCTCCATCCCCGTCTCGGGAGCATCGGGCGTGTCAGGCATGGTACGACCCAACGATTCCGTTGATGTGCTGGGATCGTTCGTACTTCCAGCCGCAGGTGCTACAGGAAAGACAGATGAGCTCGAGATGGTAACGCTTACCGTTCTTCAAAACGTAACCATTCTCGCTATCGGCAGCGACACGCAACGGACGTTTTCCGAGAAGAAGAATAATTCGGGATACGGAACGGTTACCCTTCAAGTCACCCCCCGAGAGGCAGAAGTGCTCGTCTTCGCGCAACAGATGAGAGGCAAACTCTTCCTCACGCTACGTAACCCGGCTGACATCTACTTCGAGCCAGAACTTGATCGCGTAGACTTTAATCAAATTGAACGCGAGCTGAAAACGCTCAATACCTATCGACAAGAAAAAATACATCAAGTTCCCTCCTCCTCTCGCTAATCTGTTTTTTGATTAACATGAATCTCCTCACCATCTACAAAAACAGGGAAGCACCTGTCAAATCAGAAATCGGCGATGGGGTCTATACCATCGGGCGCAGCGAACGTTGTCGAATCTGCCTCCCTGACCCCGCTGTGAGTGAAAGGCATGCGCTCCTCATGGTTTCGGGAATTTCCTGTAGCATCGAAGACATGGGCTCCGAAAATGGCACCTACATTAACGCCATGTCTATCCGAAAACCTACGCCTGTTCTGCAGAGCACACCGATTACGATTGGCCCTTACACCATCATGATCGCGTTTGTTGTCGAAACTCCGGACAATATTACCGTCCGCAAAGCAGAACTCCAGAGCTCTTTAAAAACTGAAACTGAAGCCGAACAAGCAGTCCAAAAAGTGAAGATGGAAACTGCGGCCTTTGCCCCTTCACGCCAAGCAGAGCCACAGCCAGATGTTTTTTCTAGGCGAGGGCCGGATTACGAAGTCCGCCGCTCCATCAAATCTCAGATTCACACAGAATTAGTAGAGCGTCTCGATATCAAACGCCTCTCAGCATCGCATATTGGCGAAGAAGAATTGCGGCGGCGTGCAAGCGAAATCGTCACCTCGATTGTTTCCGAAATTAAAAATAAACTTCCTCCCACAGTCCAACCAGATGATCTTGCCACTGAAATTCTCGATGAGGCACTAGGACTGGGCCCACTCGAGAAGTTTCTCAACGATGATTCGGTTACGGAAATCATGGTGAACGGATTCGACAGAATTTTCGTGGAAAAAAATGGTAAACTGCTGATGACTGAGCAGACCTTCATGGACGAGCATTCCGTGATGGCTGTCATCGAACGCATCGTTTCGCCTATCGGGCGCCGAGTCGATGAAAGCCAACCGTATGTGGACGCTCGCTTATCCGATGGCTCACGCGTCAATTGCATTATCCATCCACTTTCATTGATCGGCCCCTGCATTACCATCCGGAAGTTCCCTAAAAAACAACTCTTCGACACCGATCTCATCAACTACGGCACGATGACCCACGAGATGGCTCGCTTCATGGACGTTTGTGTCAAGATGCGAAAGAATATCATCGTTTCAGGCGGAACAGGTTCAGGAAAAACCACGCTACTGAATGTCCTCAGCAATTATCTACCTGCAACTGAACGCATTCTGACCATTGAAGATGCCGCTGAACTACGTCTCAACCAGCCACATCTCGTGCGACTCGAATCCCGTCCACCGAATATCGAGGGACGCGGAGCTATAACGATTCGCGATCTCGTCCGTAACGCCTTGCGCATGCGTCCCGACCGGATCATCGTTGGCGAATGCCGCGGTGGCGAAGCACTCGACATGCTTCAAGCGATGAATACTGGCCACGATGGTTCATTAACCACGGTTCACGCCAATGCTCCGCGTGATGTCATTTCTCGACTCGAAACCATGGTGCTTATGTCGGGCATGGAGTTGCCATCCCGCGCCATACGCGAACAGATCGCCTCTGCCGTTGATATCATTGTACATGAGTCTCGCCTAAGCGACGGGTCACGGAAAATCACGTACATTTCAGAGGTTGTCGGCCTCGAAGGCAACCAAATCACCATTCAAGATATTTTTGAGTTTGTCCAGACTGGCCTGTCGAGCCAAGGCAAAGTGATCGGCCATTTCCGACCCACTGGAGCCATTCCGACCTTCTACGAAGACCTTGCCGCGCGTGGAATTAACCTCGACATTTCCGTCTTTCAGCCCCAAACACACGGCGGTTAATAAGCCGACCCACCGCGATGCTACGATACACGCTCAAACGACTCCTCCAACTCATTCCAACCCTGCTCGGCGTCACCTTGCTGACGTTCATCCTCTTCAATGTGATCGGAGGATCTCCCGCCGCACAAGTCCTCGGCAAGAACGCTAGTGCCGAGGCACTGGCCGAGTATGACAAGATGCACGGGTACGACAGACCCCTACCTGTCCAATATGTCTCGTTTTTAGGCGATTTAATTCAGGGCAAGCTCGGGGATTCAATCGAGTATCGCCAACCGGTCTGGAACGTCATTAAAGACGGAATCTGGATATCGCTTTCACTGACGATTCCCATTCTAACAATAGGAACAATCCTCGCCTTGATCATTGGCCTGCTCTGCGCTGCACAGGCGGGAAAGCGACTCGACAACGTGACCTTGGCTGGGACAACTGCGCTCATGAGCGTTAATTATGTGATCTGGGTCACTGCTGGGCAGTATCTTCTCGCGTACAAACTCCGGATTTTCCCCGTGTGGGGATTTGAGAACTGGACTTATCTGTGCCTTCCCGTCACCATCGGCGTTATCAGTGGGCTTGGAACTGACGTCCGTTTTTACCGAACGGTTATTCTCGATGAGATCAACCGCCCTCATGTCCGCACGGCCATTGCAAAGGGGCTTCATCCTGTTGTAGTACTCCTGCGGCACGTCATGCGCAACAGCTTGATTCCTGTTGTTACCAACGTCAGCCTTGCGGTTCCGTTCCTCTTTACAGGAAGTATTTTATTGGAGAGCTTTTATGGCATTCCTGGACTCGGCGGTATCGGACTCAACGCCGTTAACTCCTCCGATTTCGCTATGGTTCGTGCCGTCGTGATTATCGGGGCCTTGCTCTATCAGCTTTCTAATCTGATCTCCGATCTTGCTTACGCATGGCTTGATCCACGGATCCGCCTCGGCAGATAGAGATTTTCTGTCATTCGGAGACGACTCCGTCATAACCCACACGTTACCCATGGGTTCATCCGTGTAAGGGATTTTTTCACCGCTATGATTCCGCCTAGCTACCCGGATGCATTGGCTTCGATCCGCGTTTACAATGCGGGCAATCGCCAGGAGCCCACGTTACGGGAGACATCTGAAGCAGTGAAAAATGCGGAATGCAATCAAAGCTGGCCATTCCACTACTGCGGTCGACGAGCGTGGCAATGGCAAGCACCCTTCCACCACATTGTTTGACAATGTCGATCGTCTCCTGAACTCTGCCACCGCGAGTCACAACATCCTCGGCGACAATCACCGGCTCATCAGGAAGAATACTGAATCGTCGCAGAACGAGTTTGCCATCCTGTTTCTCCGCAAAAATACATTTTTTATCGAGCGCCCGAGCAACCTCATGTCCGACGAGAATTCCGCCCAATGCGGGGGAGATCACGGTCACAGCTTCCTTGGCTAAATTATCAGGGATCATTTTTGCAAGTGCAACACAAAGTTTTTCTGCCTGTCTCGGAAAACGGAGAAGGTTCGCACACTGAAAAAAGTCCGCGCTATGAAGCCCAGACCTGAGTTCGAAATGCCCATGGAGCAATGCATTCGTATTCGTGAGAACTTCTAAAACTTCCTGCTGTGTCATGGCAACCTATCAAAAGATGTTTGTGTGTAGAATCAGCTCCGCACCAACGAGTGCATTCCGATAAAGAATTTGCCAAGTATAGCCTTTTCGCCATTGAAAGGGCAAGAGTTTTGTTCCGAGTTTTGGTAATCGGTTAGCGACAGGGGTATGGCAGGTTCATGACGGCGGCGGGTGATGG
>CAZKJH010000119.1:0-11940 GCA_964553035.1 uncultured Lentisphaerales bacterium
TTTAAAACCCAAACCCCATTACCCACATACTTGCCCCCGGTCACTGACCGATTACTCTCGAGTTTTCAAAAGTGCTTGGCGACAGACCTACCCCATTTACTTTATAAGGGCGAATTTTGCATAATATGTGGCGATGTATTTAGCATTACCTCAGATTTTCCACGCTGCTTTAGACCGGCATATAATTGAAATCCATGCCGCGGGCCGCCCGAACCTCATCCGGCCGGCTGACTCGGGTCGTCACTGGGGCTGCATTGAGCGATGCCGGATCCGCCTGCGCCGCTGCGGCAATAGATTTCATGGCCTGGATAAAGGAATCCAGTGTCTCTTTGCTTTCGGTTTCGGTCGGTTCAATCATCATCGCCTCTTTGACGATCATCGGGAAGTAGACGGTCGGGGGATGGAACCCGCGGTCGATCAGTGCTTTGGCAATGTCAAACGCATGCACGCCATGCTTAACCTGCCGAGTAGCCGAAAGAACAAACTCATGCATGCATCTCCGGTCATACGGCAGATCAAAATCATCTTTCAGCAGGGTCATGACGTAATTCGCGTTGAGCACTGCATTCCGGCTGACCTCAATCAGACCCTCTTTTCCGAGGCTGAGAATATATGCGTATGCCTTTAAGCAGACCAGGAAGTTGCCATAGAAAGGCGCAATATATCCGATTGATTTCGCGAAATCATAATCCAGCGAAAACGTGTCGTCCTGCCGTTTAACAATGCGCGAGATCGGAAGATAGTCCACCAGATTCTCCCGGACGCAGACCGGTCCGGCACCCGGCCCGCCGCCTCCATGGGGAGTCGCAAATGTTTTATGCAGATTGATGTGCATCACATCAATCCCGGCATCACCCGGCCGGAATTCGCCGAGCACTGCGTTCAGGTTGGCTCCGTCGTAATAGACAAGCGCATCGTGTCGGTGCGCAATCTCAACCACTTTGTCGATATCACTGTTAAAAATTCCCAGCGTGTTGGGATTGGTGAGCATGATACCCGCAGTTCTCTCACTCACCATCTCTTCAAGTGCTTTGATATCAAGCATGCCGGTCGTGTGATCGGTAGGAACCGGTCTTGTCACAAAGCCGGCTATTGCCGCGCTCGCGGGATTGGTGCCGTGCGCTTCATCGGGAATGAGGATCTCTTTCCTGTCCGTGTTGCCCTTGTCTTTGTGGTAAGCGGCAATCAGCATCATGCCGGTCAATTCACCATTCGCACCCGCAAGCGGCTGGAGCGTACAAGCCGCCATTCCTGAGATCTCGCATAGAAGACCCTCCAGCTCATAAATCACTTGGAGCGCCCCCTGCGCCAGCATGTCGCCATGCTGCAACTGCGGCAGAAAAGGATGGAGCCCCGCAAAGCCCTCGAATGCGGCCACCTTTTCACAAATCTTGGGATTATACTTCATCGTGCATGAGCCAAGCGGATAGAATCCGCTGTCGACACCGAAGTTCCTGTTCGAGAGGTGGGTAAAATGGCGCATCACATCAAGTTCGGAGAGTTCAGGCAGCTCCGCCGGCTGCGCTCTCAGATATTTCTCGTCTAAATTGAGCTTAGTTGCAACACCCGTCTCAAGCTGTGGCAGCTTGACTCCTCTTCGTCCTTTGACGGACTTGTCAAATATAATCTTCATAATACACGCTCCAGATTCTCGGCAAGTCTGCAAATTTCGGATTGGGTCCGCATCTCTGTCACAGCCACCAGCAGATAGTTATCCATTCCCGGATAGAACCGCCCGAGCGGCAGCCCAGGCGCAATGCCTCTTTCCAGTAGCTCGCCGACAACCTCGCCGGCTTCTTTAGGAAGCTCTACGGTGAACTCGTTGAATGTGGGACTGCTCTCCATCACCCTGACACCCGGTATCTGCTTGAACCGGCTCTTGGCAAACTCCGCTTTGGCGTGACACAGCCCGGCCAGCTCCCTCAGTCCCTCCCGGCCCATCAGGCTCATGTAGACGTGGGCCCGCAGGGCGCACAGCGCTTGATTGGTACAGATATTGGAGAGTGCCTTGTCCCGCCGGATATGCTGTTCGCGCGCCTGCAGCGTCAGAACAAAACACTCCTTCCCGTTGCGGTCAACCGTCCGGCCCACAAGACGACCGGGCATCTTCCGGACAAGATTTTTTGTGGTTGCCATAAAACCGAGATACGGTCCGCCGAAAGACAGAGGGATGCCGAGCGACTGTCCCTCACCGGTGACAATATCCACACCGATCTCACCCGGCGTTTTAAGCAAGGCCATTGCGATGGGATAAACCGACTGAATCACCAGAATCCCGCGCTTGTGACACGCCTCAACAATATCGCTGTGATCATCCACAACACCGAAGAAATTGGGGTTCTGTAGAATAACCGCCGCCGTCTGGTCGCAAAGCACCGCCTTAATATTATTCCGATCCGATTGCCCATGTGTGACCGGAACTTGGGTTAACTTGACAGCAAGGTTGGCTGTATAGGAATGCAGCATCTTGCAATACACCGGATTGACCCCACTGTCAATAATGATCCGATCACGGCCAGTTGCGTTCAGTGCCATCTGACAGGCCTCGAAAAGTGCCGTGCCGCCGTCATAGACCGAGGCGTTGGAGACCTCCATTCCCGTCAGCCGGCAAATCTGCCCCTGATACTCATAGATCGCCTGTAGGGTGCCCTGCGAAATCTCCGGCTGATAGGGGGTGTAGGCGGTATAGAACTCGCTCCTCATGGTCGCGGCATCCACGGCAGCCGGAATGAAATGCTCATAAAAACCGCCACCCAGAAAAGAGGTCAGTTGCGAGGAGTTCTTGCCAGCAATCTGCTTGAGATGACTGTACACTTCAAGCTCGCTCATCGCATCCGGAAGGTTAAACGACTTGGCTTTGAGCCTATCCGGGATAACCTTGAACAAATCTTCCATCGAAGAAAGGCCGCAGGCCTTCAGCATTTCCCGCTGCTGCTCCGCTGTATTGGAAATATAACTCATCTCTATTCTCCTGCAATCACATCATACGCAGCGGCATCCAGCAGGGCATCCACCTGAGACTGATTGATATTCTTCAACTTCAGAATCCAGCCTCTGCCGTAAGGATCCTGATTCACAAGTTCAGGTGCACTGGCAATTTCCGTATTGATTTCAGCCACCTCTCCATCGACCGGCGTATAGAGTTCACTGGCTGTCTTAAAGGATTCAATAACGGAGCACTCCTCGCCCTGCTTCAGTTGTTTGCCAACTGCCGCCGGATCGGCAAAAGTGATGTCGCCCAGCTCTTTCTGGGCATGGTCGCTGATACCTACAGTGGCGGTGTCTCCCTCCACCTTGATCCACTCATGCGTCTTGGTGTACTTTCTGTCATTCGGTGTCATGTTTAATCTCCTTAGCGGTCAAAAAATCTTTAATCTTACCTCTGCCGGTGGCACTGCCGTAAAACGGCAGGCTGACCACCTTTCCTTCGAGTTCATACCGTGGGCTTCTGAGCTTAAGCGGCGTACCCAGTTCACTCAGCGAAGCCGCCACATATCCCAGAGCAATGGCATAACCCAGCGACGGGGATAAACTGCCGCTGGTCACAATACCGACCCTCTCTCCCGAACGATCCAGGATCTCATCTCCCTGACGCGCTGCCCTGCGGTCCGGAATCGCTATCCCGACCAGCTTTGAGCGGCGCAACGAAGTGTCGTTCACGACCGAACTGCCGATGAAATCTTTTTTGTCCGACAGAGCCCTCTCAAAGCCGGACTCCCCAGCATTGCGCTCAGCATTCAGCTCATGCCCGTAAAGCGGCATTCCCATCTCCAACCGTAGCGTATCGCGTGCTCCCAGACCGGCCGGAATCGCTCCCAGTTTCATACACGCATGCCAGAATTTCTGCGCCAGCTCAGGACTGATATAGATCTCAAAACCTATCTCGCCCGTGTAACCGGTCCGACTGATAATCACAGGCTGGTCATGATATTCGTTATGCATGAAACGGAAAAACTTCAGTTCGCTGACCGATTCTTTAAGCAGCAGCTCGATAATCCGGGGAGAGTCCGGTCCCTGCAGGTCAATCTTGGCAATGAGACTGCTCTGATCTTCAATATGGGCATCAGCCGAGAGATGATTTTTGATCCAGACAAAATCGTTCGCCTTGGTTCCGGCATTAACGACCAGCATGAAATCATTGCTGTCCATCCGGTAAACAAGGAGGTCGTCGATCACACCTCCTGTGGGATTGCACATCATGCCGTAACGGCACTGGCCGACTGTCATCGACTCCACGTCGCAACTGACCAGCTTTTCGAGATCCTTGAGCGCATGCTGTCCCGTCACCCTGAATTCACCCATGTGATCCGTGTCAAAAAGAACAACCCCTTCTCGGCAGGCCTGATGTTCCTTGAGTATCCCAGAATACTGGATCGGCATCATATACCCACCGAATTCAGCCATTTTGGCACCGAGTTTTTCATGAAGAGGATATAAACAGGTCTTTTCCATTGTAACCATCCACAGTGTCTAATCAAAAAAATAAAACTCGCCCTCCGTGAGAGCGAAGAAGATCGAATACTGAGCTGAATTAACTAAATTCGATGCTATGCTATTCTTATCTTTGTCAAAACACAAGGAGATAATTAGGGGGATAATTAGGGATAATTAGAGAGAGAACGCCACGGAATGAGAGGCCAAGGCCAATGACCGCCGACGTTCTCCCCCTCGTCAAACCGGACGTGCGGATTTTCCGCATCCGGCTTTCCATTGAAAGATGAGTTTCAAACGAATTTTCACTTAAGATAGACGCGTCCGAGGTTGCCGAGTTCTTCATAGAAACTTTTCCCATTGGCGGTCCTGTATTTCCTCTGACTGCGGCGTTTCAGATGAATTGTCATCCGTCTTCTGGCGTAGCGTTTTATCTCCCGATTGACTTTAAGAATACAGCATTGATTCTCAACTTCTGACTTCATGATGAGCCAGTACGAATCAGGCTTTTGATTGTACAGCCGCTTTTAAGAGTTCGCGGCGCATCGTCCGGAGCCAATCGAGCTGTTTGGGGAAGCGGTCGAAGTCTTCGAATACCGTGAGACGGGGATCATCCGGCTGAATGTCAAGCGTCTGTAGCAATGCATAGTCTTGTAAACTTTCTGCAAAAATTTCCCACCGAATGGAATCGATCGGGCCCTCTGGGCTTGGATAAACAACAAAGGTGTCGCCGTAGGGCCACGCAGGCCAATTGCGAGCAGCTTGTTCGGTGAAAGGGTCAATTAACATACGTTCACCACAACGGTACCAATAGTTGTATCCCCAATGCATGAAGCCGAGAACTTCGAAGCGGAAGCAGAGCCAGCCGAGCATTCTCAGTTTTACCAATGGCGTATCGAGGAGTCGGTTGACAAAACGACCACGCGGACTGCAACAAAAATAGGTAAAACAAGGAAGGCCTTCGTCACGATATTGCTTCGTCACGCTGATTGAGGGAATTGGCATGTCGGTGAGTCGCTGCCGCCCGTATTCGATTTCAGTCAATGCATCCATCGTTTTGATCCACGGAGCCAATTCAAGCAGCATGGATCGTGCAGCGATGTAGTTTGCACGTGCTTCGTCGCCCACAGGCTCATCAGAAACATGAAAGAATGACCGGTCCAATAAATTTTCACAATCAAGGAACGACTTGAATTCAGCGAGAAACTGTGAGAGGAACATGCGGTACGTATCGGAAGTTGCACCCGTCTCGACCGGCCATAACAAGGATTCATCTACGCCTTGACCTTCGTAAATACGAATGGCATGTTTGCAGCCCCACTGGGAGAAAAAATGCGTCCAGTCAAAATTACCAATTCCACAAGTTCTCGCGAGGTCTGTAAAGTGCTTAACATCAGTCCAATCAAACGCGTAGGTATCCTTCCCCGTGCGGGTCACGTTAAGGAGTTGTGTCGGGCGCTTGATGCCGTCAAGCGGTGGAGTAAAGATAGACGTGTAGATCGTGTCCTGCCCGTGTTCGACGAGGTTCCGCATATAGGGTTCAACGCATTCCCAGAATGCTGGCTCAAACGCTTTGAGGTCGTACCAATCAAGAAGCGCATCGTTGTAAAAACATTGGATGACAGGAAAGTTGCGCCGAGGCTTTATGCGTACGTCATATAGGTTCAGCGTAGCAGTGAGAGGCGACAACGAGGTCGTTTTTTCTCCTTGTTTTAAACGCAGCAAGACGGTGACTGGAGTCGGCCCGGGGTTGCAGTCTGCTGGAATATCAACTGTAAACCAAAAGGCAACGGTTTCTCCTGCCGCTAGCGTCGCCGTCTGTTCATCAAAAAGAGGATCGGGAACAAAGCCCGGCACATGGCCGAGGACATCGCATTCATCCGTGGGCGTATCGGTGTTGATATGCGCGAGAGGAACAAAGCCAACACGCCGCGTGCGAACCGTCACACAAGGTGCATCAACTGTGGCCTCGACGATGGCAAACGCCGGGCTACCAGGTGGGACATCGAATGAAACAGCGGCCTGAAAAGCAAGCCGCTCCCCACGAGCGGCATCCAGCACGAGCGGAGTCTTAGAAACATTATTTCCAAACGGGAAAACCCGTTCATGCGCATCAGTAAGCCAATGGGTGAAAGTCATATTCGTATCTGTTGTTTTGTTTTGCTCAGGGTGCTGCCGGCAGATGATCGTTGAACGAAATCTTCTTACGGCCTCTTCAAGCCTGAAGGTTGGATCTTCAATTCTTCTTGTTCTTTAGGCCAGGGCAAACGCAGTGACAAATGTCCGTACGAATCCGAGGTGAATTCGCCACTCGGCTGCCCGTTTACTGTCAACGTGTAGTGCGTATTGGCTCCACTCATGTTGACCAATAAATCGTGCGAAACAGAGGATGGAAATGGCCCGACAAGCGAAAGGGAAAGCGTGTCATGCTCGGAGTCTACAGATTTCGCAAGGACAACCACATTGTAACATGTCGTAACCTTGTAAGGGTCGAAATAAGCGGCATGCATGGCGAGAAGGACCGCGCTCAAACCACCGAAATTCAGTGCGCCGCTCATACGCTCCCGAGCGATATGGAAGTGCTCGCCGAGGTAATGCCCTTGTGTCCAGCACCGCTGCCACGTCGCCAAAATCGCCTCGGCCGCCTTGCGTGCTTGGACCGGTTCGCCCGCCTCGAGAAGTCCACGCCAGAGATACCATTGCATCACCGGCCAGATTCCGCCGTTCCAATATCCGTTCGGATTGAAGGATGGTGCGCTCATGTCCACGGAGGAGATGCCGTTTGGCGTATTGAACCGCGCTGGGTCTCGCATCGCTTCGAGAAGGCGAGCCGTATGCGCTGTCTGGCCAGCAAAAAGCGGCAGGAATGCGCAGGCCGACTGATCCCCTGCACAGCCGTTCAGGGCCACACGTTCCACGCCGTGACCGGTCCGGAAGAGCCAACCATAGAGACCGCTTTGCTCGTCCCACATGCGGTCGTCGATAACGCCCGCCAACAGATCGGCATCGCGACCGAACTGATCCGCATCTTCTCCGCGATCAAGCAGCGCGGCTGCGTTCCGCAGAATACGTGCACAGCGCAGGATCTGTGAGATAAGGATCAAAGAATACAGACCGCGGTTCGTGATATCACGTTCCTCGGCCCAAACTTGGATCGGATGATCATCAATCCCTAAGTTGTAATAGTACGGATAAGTACTCAAGAGACCATCATCGCCGGGGTGAACCAAGCTACCCGGCGTCCGACCGAGAAAGAAGTCGTACATGCGCTTGACGCGAGGATAAAGGGTCGAAAGAACGTTCAGATCCTGAGTAGCCTGGTAAATCTCCCACCAGGCATAAATCTGGGTGGGCACGGGCGAACTGCAATGCAGGAACGGCCACTCGCAGGTCTCCTCAGTCATAAAAAAAGCGGTGTGCTGCAAAGCCAGTTCAGGTTCGCTCGTAGCGAGCCCTAGGGCAACAAATCCAGCATCCCACGAGTAGGGTACAGGAAAGAATTTGGCGGGCACACAAATGGGTGTAGGACGGCCGAAAAGCTGTAGCGGATAGTTGACGTTGAACAACGCCACATCGCGCAATCGCGCGATCATCTCCCCATACGGACCGCGTGGGGCTGCGGGCATGACTCTGCAGGGCGAAGCGGATGCTCCTCCAGAGGCAGTCGCTCGATGTGCAGTTTCTTTGGCGGATGCTCGCGCTGATTCGATATCGAGCGTAAATTGAATGGTACGAGTCGAACGCGCTGGGACAGCGATGGCATCGCTCTCCACAGCACCCCACGGCCCGCCGGTTGTATCGCGTTCAAGGCGTGCTGGAGGTAGGTTGAAACGGTTGCGCAGGGTTTCTAGAAAAGACCCCTCCCCGCTCGTGGCTCGGATGGAGACACCATCAGCAACGAGGCTGGCGCGGTAATCAAATTCGTTCGTGCCCAGCAAACGGAAAGTTGCACCGGATTCCGGACGGGGTTCCTGTTCCACACGGGCGTTTTTGCGAAGTGCTTCCTCACAGAGGGCCGAAGGCAGGAGGTCTGTCGTGCCATCGTCGCCCGCGAGATATCCATCCTGAAACAAAAGCCCGTCGAGCCAGATTTGTGCGTGATCGTTACCGGGTGGGTCAAGGGGTCGCAGTGCAATCGTTAGGTTCGTCTCTGACAAGCGACCAAGCGGTACGCGCAGCAGACGCCATTCAGGATAAGCATCAGGACTCTTCCCCCACCCCCCAGGAAGGGGCCAGGTCTGGACAAACTGGAACGTCACAGGGCGACCGTTGATTGTAAGTTCCCAGGGCGGATTTACATTGCTGTACTTGATAAATCGAAAATAGACGAACGCATTATCCATCGGGCGTGGCAGCGTCGTTTCGTAAACGACCCGGTCTTCGGCCCAGCCTCCGAACGCCTGAGCCAGAACCTCGTCCTCAACGCTCCAGAGACAGATCCGTGTAATATTCTGTCGGTTGCCCAGCCCGAAGGATTTGCGAAAAGAAGTGATTTGTTTATAGTTGCTTGCAGGGACCCACCAGGGCTTCAACGGCGCTTTCAGGAAAACAATCTTGCCCGTCTCGAATGCAAACAGCCCGCATCCGAACTGGTACTCCCGCTGTTCATCAGATGCATTCTCGAAAGCGAGATCGACATGCAGACGATTCTCCGATTCGCTAACGAACCGAGCCAAGACGTTGTCACCATGATCATCAAAATGGTACCGTAGTGACCAGGTGGAGAAATCGGCGGATACGTCCTCAGGCGTGACGCGTAGCGTTTCGAGTCGCTTTCCATCCGTTTTTGTCTGATAAAACAGGAGGGGGTCTGGCATCACGCCCGCAGCCGGTGCGCAGCGTGAGACATGAAGAGCCAAGTCGGCCCGATTGCCCTGTTCACCGAGTAAACGCGACGCACCTAGGTAAATCGGCGAGAAAGGCCCCCAGATAGCATCCAGATTAAGATGAGCGGTTTCAAGTTTCGGAATGTTCATCAGGAATGTGTCCTAGATCTTCTTAACGTATTTCAGGCGCATGCGTCTTCCTCATAAGGATGGCATTGTGCGTGCAGTGCCGTAGTTCATGCGGATTTCTGCAGCAAAAGGTGTGTCGACAAATAAGCGCTGGCCGCGCGAGATCACGTTAAACACCTCTGGTTGAGCGCAATTACACACGACATCAGGTGACGCGTATTCAATTTCTGCGGCGTTCGGAATCATACAGGCATGGACGTTGATCCAGTCTAGCTTGCGCTGCCAGAAAGGGGTGACATCTACGTAGGTATCCCAGCGAGAATAAGCCTCGCCGAAGATGCCGGAGCCAACATCATGCCAATGCAGTAGCATGCCGCGGTAGCCGGCCTTGACCGCACGCCAATAGGCCTTGGTCGTCAACAGGCATGTGCCGACATGCTCCATGTCCGTCATGACGATACCGTGTACCATCACCGCTTCCGGGTTGCGAGCGAGAATCAAGTCCGCCAGACGTTGCACCGCATTCGTATCTTCATGCGCAGTAAGAATGGACGGCGTTTGCGGACCAATCTCCCCCGGCTGTTCGGAGCCATACCGCAGTTCGATGAGCTTCCCAGCCGGGCTAATGAAATGGCGTTGGGGGTGATCGAGATGCACCGGTTCTGTATTCACCAGTGCCGCAGCCGCAGCCGCCTCCTCTTTACGCTTAGGCATGATCCGCTCCCATGGCGGAGATTCGCGTTTAAGCGTTCCGTCCGCTTGGCGAAGTTTCCATGCTCCCGAGAAATTATTGGTTGACATCACGTAGTCGATTTCGTACCCGGCGTCAAAATACTTGAGCAAAGTTCCGCCAACGTTGATTTCGATGTCGTCGGCGTGCGCCCCTACTGCCATCAAGGCCTTGTTGATCCCGACGGCCGTTACCGGTATGCGGGAGGGGAAAAATTTTGTATCGTTTGATCCTGTCAATTTCATTTTTGTTGTCCTCATTTTAGAAACCAAGACTGAGCAACCACGATCACACGTAATGATCGCAGATTCACACGCCGAATAGACCCGTCAGCCTGTTTTTCACCAGCACTTTCATAGGTGCTGAGAAGGCATTGATCACCAAAAAAGCACAAGCTTGTGTAACAATAATTATGCGCAGGATCTGCAAGGAGCGGCTCGTGCGGCTGCCACGTTTGTCCTTCATCATCCGAAACCGAAACCGCTAAAGGCGTGCGCCACTGAAAAGTAGGATCACCAAACGGCACCTGACTGCGATCGTTATGCAACATAACCAGACGATTCGAATGCGGAATACGTTTAATCGTGGCAGGACCGCAGGCCATAGGCGTCGGGCATAACACTTGAAAAGGACTCCAATGATCACCGCGATCCTCCGACCGAGCCGCATAGGCAAACCCGCCATTTGAACGCGCCCACATCAGCACACGGCCATCAGCCAATTCCACCATGCCGGGCTCCTGCGCGAAGACTTCTCGCTGATGAAAAATTCTGAGATGGGGTGTCGCATCGGGTACAATCCATTCGGGACGCTGATAGTTTTCAGGCTCAATAGAAATTTCCTGCTGACCGTGCCGCCAGGAATCGCCACTATTGTCGCTGATGAAACACCCGCTCAACTGAAGGCTACCTTCAAGGTTCGGAAAAAACACATACGGCGCCAGCAAGCGACCATCGCGCAACTGAACCAAACGATCATTGTTGATACAATAATAACCTTGATTGGGAATCATACGACGCGGTGTCGTCCAGGTAGCAGCCTCATCATCGGAAACCGTCCAATACGGCACACAAATATTTTGAGGCAGCTTAACAAGAAATAAGGCACCTATTTTCCCGTTTGCCAGTCGCAACAAGCTTACACTCATCACATTGATCCAGTCCGGTTCAGGAGCAAAAAATAGCTCTGGTTCAGACCAGGTCAAGCCTCCATCTTGCGAAATCCGACTCACCAATTCCGCTGGAGATGCGTCACTACCGCCGACAAAATGTCCATAAACTAGATAGAGTCGACCATCCTTGAGTTCAACGGCAGCCCCCTCCCCCGAACGATTACGGTCAGTCGTATGGTCTTCCAAAAGAAACGATCGAGGCTTATTGGACGGGTCCTTCATCTGACTGGCTTCTGCACCTGATCGCCGTTGGCAATCGCTTTCATTAATTTTCTGCGGCATATCATGTTCCTTATATTTATCTGAGACTTTTCTAAAAAATTGAACGCTACAGTTGGCATCTTACGCAGAGGAGCAGGTGTGAATGGAAAAAACTCGCCATATAACTACGGGCAAATATGTCGCGTCTAATTTAGGTAACAGTTTAGCACTAAGCATCGATTTTGTCCGCTCCTATTATTTTGAATTAATGAAAGTCATTGCAAAGCAATATCTTATTATATAGAGGCACCTGAACCTTCCCATCGCGTGCGAATGCAAATAGTTGCAATCGCGCAACGTAATCGGTTAGCGACAGGGGTGTCGGCATTGATGTGCTGATCAGCGAGCCGAAGAGGAAGCCGTTTGAGGGATGCTTCGGCTTGAGAACGTGC
>CAZKJH010000120.1:0-11849 GCA_964553035.1 uncultured Lentisphaerales bacterium
GAGGAACGTAGATTAAGAGAATTATTCCGAGTCTACCGACTCGCCCCCCCCTCTCAGCCACGGTAGTGGCGCAGAATACTCTTAATCCACGTTAAAAGATCCATCCGGGGAAAAATCAGGGGTCTGTCCCGAATGGCGCTAACTTAAGCCCTGTTTCCAGCTCTTACTCTTAATCCTAATCTTAATCCGTTCTGTTGAAGAGATTACGATTACGATTATGAAGGAGAGATTTCCTTAAGTTAGCGCCATTCACGCCTGTCCCCTAATTTTTATACGTGATGACCCAGCTCAACTGTGAGGGGAAAACCAAGATCGATAACTCGATTGGTATGGGCGCGTACGGGATGGATTCGCACCACACGCAACGATATGTTGATGCGAGTGGCCATGTCCGCAACGAAGGCGACGTTGAGATCGGTGGCTTTGCACCCTATCCGATTGCCTACACTTCACTTGTCCCCAAGCGCGGAGAATGCGTAAACCTACTGGTACCGATTTGTCTTTCCGCGACGCATATAGCTTTCGGCTCAATCCGCATGGAACCCGTCTTTATGGTGCTGGGTCAGAGTGCGGCGACGGCGGCGGCGCAGGCAATCGATGCGAGCGTCGCGGTGCAGGACGTCGACTACACAAGATTGCGTGACCGGCTGTTGGCGGATAAGCAAGTCTTGTAAAAAGAGGCATGTGAAATTTTGCCTGCTAGGGTACTCCAGCGAAAGCAAACAAGCCTTTTACTAAACTTCTGCGCGATTCAACTAAATTGAATTCTACCCACTGCGAGGCGCACTCACGATTCATTGACCGATCACCAGTCAGTAAAAGGTCAATGAATCGTGAGTGCGCCCCCCGCTGCCGCCGGGCCGGGTGATTATTAGCACTTGCAGAAGATCGATGTTTCTGTGTATAGTAATGTGCATCCCGTTTTATAGACGGAGAGATTTCTTCCTACTAAGTGACTGACGACGCAAATAAACTAAACAAAAATGAGGTTGACCATGTTCTGTGGAATTGAAGATCCAATGGTTATGCTTGCCTATCTGCTGTCGATTAGCGGAATGCTTGCGTGTGTTGTGTATGGCATAGTGCACTGGAACCGGGACGACGAGCCAGCGAAACCGGAAGATATCCAGTGGGCGAAAGAAGAAAAGACTAGCATCGAAAAGTCGCTCTAAGCCGAAAATAAAATCAGGACTATAAACATGGAAATTTTCACCTTTGCTATCGTTATCGTCTATTTGCTCGCAATCGGTTATCTTGGCTATTTGGGTTATCGACAGACGAAAACAGCGTCGGATTATTTAGTCGCTGGGCGGAATGCTAATCCAGTGGTCATGGCACTTTCTTATGGTGCCACCTTCATCAGTACGTCGGCGATCGTCGGTTTTGGCGGCGTAGCGGCGAATCTGGGAATGGGGCTGCTTTGGCTAACCGTATTCAACATCTGGGTCGGGGTTTTTCTGGCGTTTGTCGTTTTCGGCAATCCGACGCGTCGGATGGGACACCATCTCGATGCACACACGTTCCCGGAACTGCTGGGCAAGCGCTATGACAGTCGTTTTATACAGGTTCTCTGTGCGCTCATCATTTTCTGTTTTATGCCGCTTTATGCCATGGCAGTCATCATTGGCGGTGCGGAATTCATCGGGCCTATTTTTCATATTTCGTACGATGCCGCACTTTACCTTTTTGTTGCCATCGTTGCTGCATACGTCATTGCGGGCGGTATTAAAGGGGTCATGCTCACCGATGCCCTTCAGGGGTTAATCATGCTGGTTGGCATGGTCGTGTTGATGGTCGTTACGTATGTTAAACTTGGCGGCTTTACTGCTGCCCATGAGCTCTTGAGCGGTATGAAGACATCTGTTCCACCATCATTGGCTGCCGTGGGTCATCAAGGGTGGACGTCTATGCCAGTCTTCGGTTGGGCAAAGCCGGGAACCGCGCCAGCCGAGGCCGCTAAATTTTCGCTCTGGTGGACGATGGTCTCGACGATTGTCCTCGGTGTCGGCATCGGTGTGCTGGCTCAGCCTCAGTTGATCGTTCGTTTCATGACCGTTAAGTCCAAGCAGTCCTTAAGTCGCGGCTTAGTGGCAGGTGGTATTTTTATCTTCTTTATGACAGGTGTTGCTTTCGCGGTCGGTGCTCTCTCCAATGCCTACTTCGCTAAACAAGAGACGATTGCTTGTCAGATTGTGGAAGAGCAAGCTTTGCTCGACCCAGGTGCGGATGGTCAAGGTGTGCTTACCCGACTTATGCCTGATCCAACCCCTGAAGTCCTCGCACGCGCCAAAACGTTTATCGGTTACAGACTTCCCGGCGACCGGGCAGAGCAACCGCTTCACTATTTGCTCCGGACACCAACCGTGAATGTGACGCGTGGGCAGAACGGGGAGCTTGACGTGATCCGTCCGGGCATGATTGCTATCGCGCGAACCGTAACCCTCGGGACGACGCTCAAGGGCAACAGTGATACCATCATTCCTCGCTATGTCAATAGTGCTTTTCCCAAATGGTTCGGTGTCTTGTTTCTCATGACGCTTCTGTCAGCGGCAATGAGTACGCTTTCAAGTCAGTTTCATACCATGGGAACGGCCATCGGACGCGATATCTTCGAGCCCATGCTTGGCGGCAACACACAGCGTACGGTGCAGGTCACGCGGATTGGTATCGTTATCGGGCTTATTGCGGCATTGGTTTTGGGGAAAATGGTTCGTGGAAACATTGTTGCACTGGCTACCGCGATCTTCTTCGGTGTCTGTGGAGCGGCATTTCTGCCATCCTTCGTCGGTGGTCTCTTCTGGCGTCGAATGACGCGTGTGGGTGCAGCTTCATCCATCCTTACTGGCGTGACAGTCAGCATTTTATGGATCGTTTTTATCAACGCAAAAACGGCAATAGGCTTAGGAATTTGTCAGTTGTTATTTGGGAAAGCAACACTTCTGCCATTGAGCTGCAGCCCGACATGGTCCGTTGTCGATCCGTTACTGGTAGCACTGCCTTTATCAGCTATTGTCGCCGTCGTTGTGAGTTTGGCGACTCGTCCTCTGCCTGAAAAACACGTGACTTATGTCTTCGGTGCCGAGCGCAAATAAAGCAACCCCATCCGTTCGGCTTGCCCCTTCGCGTGAGTACCTTGACTTCATGCGCACTCAAGATGACCAGCGGCCATTGAACTGGGGCAACTGGTCGCGAAAGGCTTCAAAAATGTCATCGGCGATGCGTGCGGCGATATCAGGACTTGGAATCAGTGGATCATTGGTCAGTGCCAGTACTGCAAGTTCACGGTTGCCGGTAAGCCCTGCCTCAACAATCATCTCCTGATTAGGGATGTGCTGCATGACGGCATGTAAAATGGGTAGCGGGAGATCCCCGACGGCCAGCGGATGGGCTCCAGTTGCGTCTAAATAGACCATGGTCTCCACGACAGCCTGTCTTGGGACGTTGTCAATTTGTCCAATGTTTGGCAGATTGAGAGGGGTTAGCAAAGCCGGTCCCAGACCCGAAAGCGCGGCGATGGTGTGATCGGCATGCTCATGCGAATGGAGGCTGGGAATCGGCTGTGAGCCGTCTAGCATGGCTTGGCATAGCGCACGAAGTTTTCCGCGTCCATCGCCCCGGGCAAAGGTACGTGCCCGTTTCCCTGGATCGAATCCCCAGCGACGCATGGTCTCCTCGGAGCTTAAATAGTAGGGGAAAAACTCAGCCGTATGGGAATCGCCTGCCGCCGTCAGATATCCCGTGCGTTCAAGTTGGTCGGACTTAATCGTCTGATGCGGATTGACTCCGCCGCCGAGGATCAATTCTTCTGGAATACCGAGGTCTCCGATTTTTTGAAACCCTTCAGGATTACGGCTCCATTCACGGAAGAGTTCTATCCCATTTTGTCCGCGTACATCCAGATCGAGTAGCCAGATTAGATGATTGATGCCTGCCATGCGGAAGACGATATCTTTTCCCCACTCGCAATTCACGCCAAAAAAGGCGGCGAGATGAAGCTGAAACCCTTGTATTTCATGGCAGATGCCCATTGAACGTAGGTTACAGACCCTATTGACTGTTCGTGTCAGCACCGTCATCGGATTGCTGTAATTCATGAACCAAGCTTGCGGCGCAAGTGCTTCAACGCGGCGGACAATGTCTGTAACAACGGGAATATTACGGAGGGCTCGGCTCCAACCGCCAGGGCCGACGGTGTCACCCACGGTTTGGAGGACACCGTAGCGCGCTGGAATTTCTATGTCTAACCGGCTGGCTTTGTCGCCGCCCGTGGAGATCGTTAGGCCAACAAAATCGGCACCCGGTAAGGCTGCATCCAAGTCGCTAGACCCTTGAACCGAAAAACCTGCCTGTCGTACTTCTGAAATCTTACGGCAGAGGGGTACCATGATTTCCAAGGTGGCCGGATCTGAGTCTACAAGGTACAACTGTAGTCCGTGCAGCGCGGGGTTTAGCGCCATGTCGTTCACTAGCGTGGGTGTCCAACCGAAGCTGCCGCCGCCGATGAGTACAAATTTAATTCCGTTCGACATGCTTTATCTCCTCTTTCTTATTCAACACGTGTGATTCGTAAATGGATGCACATTATTTTAAAAACATCAGACGGAACCAAACTCTACTCGAAATGGCCCTCGATTGTCAATGTCAGGGTTTTTAAAATTTTTGTGCGCATAAATCCAGGGCCTAGGCGAGTAATTGTTGTTCTTTCTCGATCATGGACGCCTCCAGTGGTTATTGAAAAATGATACAAATCGCGGCATGGATGTTGATGAGTCAACCGAATACAAAATCGCATCTACCGGAATCCGGTGATCCTGTTTGGATTCGGTGCTGTGTTCAGTTTCTTGCTCCGTCACCGGTTCCCGGCACGGAAGACGAAACACCATCGCTATTGCTGGCCAATTAACGATTATGGTGCGTCAAAGCTGAACGTCGAGGTCAGGAGTTCCGAACTTATCTCCTCGTGCAGCACCTCTGGTAGGGTTTCTCCCCATAGATTCGGCATGATCGATCGCGTAATCTACTCGCAGTTAAAACAACTAGAAAAGGAGCAATATTATGACACTTGGAACGATTCTACTAATTCTCTTGATTCTCATGCTCGTGGGCGCATTGCCAACTTGGCCGTATAGCAAAAGCTGGGGATATTACCCAACTGGCGGAATTGGACTCATCGTCTTGATTCTGCTCATTCTGGTTCTTATTGGCAAGCTTTAAAACGGCAGATCTAGCTCAGTCGGGCGGCTGGATTCCGCTTCGGCCGCCTACATCAATTGGCGATTGCATCCCTCGCCATAAAGTAGAAACAAGTCAAAATAACGGGTGCGGTGCGTATCAGCACCGCGCCATTTTTTGAAGGAGTCTACGATGACAATAACGAAGAACATCATGAATGCAGGATGCATGATGCCTGTCGCCACGATCATGGCGTGTTGATGGCCATGTTTATCGGAGTGCAGAACTTACCAGAGGGATTTAACGCTTACCTTGAAACCGCCGGAGCGAGCATCAGGCCGTGTGCCGTTCTCTTGTCGCTTCTGGCGGTTAGCCTTCTCGGACCGGCGTTTGCCTGCATCGGCTACTTCTTTTTTCAGGAAGAGACCAAGTTGACAGCAGGCATTATGGTTTTCACGAGCGGGGGGCATTATGTATCTGATTTTCTAGGATATTGCTCCGCAAGCGAAGATGAGAAGACACTGGATTCCAACGCTCGGCGCAGTTCTGGGATTTGCCGTTGGAATGGTTGGGAAACAGGTGATCGGATGAATTAACACCTGACAGGACTTCAGGAGTAAAAAGGAATGTACTGTGTTCGACAAACTCACAGTAGGGTTACACTCCATAGCAGAATGTAACTCGATCATGCAGTATACGTTCATATCGAAGGACACAACTCAGGAGTAAGGAACAATGACATCAATAAAGCAGGTTTACAAATGCCACGTTTGCGGTAATATCGTTGAGGTTTTGAATAGTGGCGAGGGCGAACTCGTCTGCTGCGATGAGCCGATGCAACTTCAGACCGAGAATACGGTGGACGCGGCGCGTGAAAAGCATGTGCCAGTGATCGAGAAGATTGACGGCGGCGTGAAGGTGAAGGTTGGCAGCGTCGCACATCCTATGGAAGAGAAGCATTGGATCGAATGGATCGAAGTGATTGCCGACGGCAAGAGCTGTCGTCAGTTTCTCAAACCCGGCCAACCGCCCGAAGCGGTGTTTGCGATCACGGCCAAAGAGATCACAGTCCGCGAGTACTGCAATTTGCACGGGCTGTGGAAGGGGTGAACGGTTGTAAAACAGTTCCACTAAATTCTGCGAAGAGCCTTGGTGGTCGTTGTGCTGATCGCGGTGATTCGCAAGCTGTCCGGAAAATAGACGCGCGTTCACGATTTACCGTTGAATAGACTGCGATGGCTATCTCGATATTGCCGCGCACGAAGGGATGCGCATTACGCACATCTTCGAAACCCACCGTAATGAGGACTTTGCAATCGGGTCTCTGGATCTGGCACGGCTGAGTGGTGCGATCATTCACCCCGGGAGTCACGGCTGGAAGGTGCCACGCACATCTTCCTAGGGGATCTGCAGGGGCATCTGGATGAAATCGACAAGGACAAGCCGGTCGTGACGTTCTGTGGCAGCGGTCGCGGTGCCATCATTGCCGCGTCGATCTTGAAACGGCATGGCTTCGAACGGGTCGAGGACAGTCTGGGATCAATGGAAGCCTGCGAAAGCATCGGTTGTTCAATTCAGAAAAGATAAGGAGAAGAGCATGAATCATGTCGATGTGGCCATTGTCGGTGCGGGCAGTGCGGGACTCTCTGCACTGCGCCAAGTCAAGAAAGTCACCGACAACTACCTCCTGATCGATCCCGGCCCGCTGGGTACGACCTGTGCGCGGGTAGGGTGCATGCCCTCAAAGGTGTTGATCCACATTGCGAACGATTTCCACCGTCGCCGCACGTTCGCCGGGATGGGCATCTCCGGTGCCAAGCATCTTCGGTGCGACATCCCTGCGGTCTTGCGCCATGTGCGCACACTACGCGACCGCTTCACCACAGGGATGATCGAGGCAACTCGCGAATTGGCTGGAGAGCGGTTCGTTGAGGAACGAGCTGTTCTCGTTGGGCCCAAACGCATCCAAATCGGCGACAGATTCGTTGATGCTGACCGAATCATCCTCGCGCCCGGCGCGCGCCATCCTCGAGGGGCGTAACGCAGGCCTGTTGCGACTCTATGCCGAAGCGCCGTCTGGACGAATCCTCGGGGCGGAGATGGTCGCGCCGGAGTCCGAACATCTTGCGCACCTGTTGGCTACCTGCATCCAGGCGAACATGACCGTGCATGATGCGCTTCGACTGAGAACTGGTTCGAACATTTCTCGCCGCGCGATTCAGCGGCGCCGAACGCCATCGTCGGCACCTGGCCAAAGTGGCGGAACTCGAATGCCGAAAAGAGCACTTATGAACGAAAAGCCGAAATGCACCCCGCGACAAATTGTTCTCCTGCGTCATGGAGAGAGCGTGTGGAATATGGAAAACCGCTTTACCGGCTGGACGGATATCGATTTGTCCGAGCACAATCGCCACGACGGTTTACCGTGTGATTGGACTTTCAACACCCCCTCTGCGACCGGGGGTGCCCCATGCGGGCGTGTTCATGGAATCGCCGTACAGAGGAAGAACGTATGAAACCAATTTATACTTTAGTCGCGATACTGGTCTTTATTCTAGCCAGTGCTGGGTCGAGCCTTCTCTTTCGCGTGGCGGCGCAACACACGGGTCGGACGACGATCCTGTATTTCATTCTCGGGAATTGCGTAGGGTTGGCTGTCTCGAGTTCATTGACACTGGCATTGAGGGGTACGAATCCGAACCTAGTCTACGCTATGTGCTTGGGTGGATCTTTCTGTCTTTTGCAGTTGGCCTCCATGCTGCTGTTTAAACAACCTCTAGCCCCGGTTCAATGGGTCGGTGTTTCGTTCGTGGCGATCGGCGTGGTGTTGCTCGCGTTCAAGTGATCTGCGGCTGGGTTCCGAGAAGGGTCTCGAGGATTGTATAAGCCGCCCGCGGTTGTGCCAGGTGCTTCATTCGATCACGCATTCCGGCAAGGCGCTGTGGTTCTCGTAACAGCAGATCCACCTTGTACGGAAGCGTGACGACATCCGTCGGGCTCACGGCCACGCCTTGCTCGAGCATGCTGGCGGCATTGATCTCTTCCTGCCCAGGGATCGGGTTCAAGAGAACCATGGGCAGGGTGCTCGCCATCGCTTCCGAAATCGTCAGTCCGCCAGGCTTGCCGATAAAAAGGTCGGCGATCGCCATCCATTCGTGCATCTCAGTGGTGTACGGCAGCGCCCTGAACTTCAGATGCGCTGGTGCGGCTTCCGTCGTGTGCACGACTTCGGCCAGGAGATCCTCGTTCCTTCCGCACAGGGCCACGATCTGCGCGGGCATTTCCATCTTCATGAGGGCTCGAATGGCCACGAGGCTCGATTCCATGCCGAATGTTCCCGCAGAGAGAAGAACAACGGGCACCGAGGGGTCGACATCGAATTTTCTTTGAAGCACCTCCCGATCCATGCTCTGAGAAAACACCGGATGAATTGGAATGCCCGTCACGGTGATGCGATCTTCTGGAAACCCAATTTGGCGTAAGTAATAGGCCGATTCATCTGTGGGCACAAAGTAATGTTCAAACTGATGGCATAACCAGAGGGCATGGACATGCAAATCGGTCACGACAACGGCATGCCGCGTGGCGATCTGCTCTTGTTGTAACATGTAGGAAACAATATCGGAGGCTAGGAAGTGCGTGCAGATCGTGATGTCGGGTGCCTCGGCTTTGAGACACTCCATGAGCGGCTTCATCTGAAAGCGTTCCATGGCGACGCGAAACTGTTCTCCCTTCCACGGCGCATCGCTTTTGTCGTACCACCATCCCCAAAGTGTAGGCGTTTTCTTGACCATTTGTTCGTACAAATCCGAATAAAGAACCCCGAAAAGGGATGAGGCATATTCGAGTACGTCGATGTGCCGTACGGAGGCAATCTCGGGCATGCCCGCAGCGGCCGCCTCAAGTGCTTCGCCTGCGCGAGTATGCCCACTGCCGGAGCTGGCCGATAGGATCACAAGTTTGGATCCTTGTTTCCTCCGAATGCCCGTGATGGCCTCGGGAGTTGTTGACTGCTGCTGTGACGTATCTGTGCTCATTGTTTTCTCCATTTAATGACCAAAAACTGTTGCGACAAGTTCGGGTGCATAGGTGTTGACCATGTCTCGCGTAACAGCATTTTTCTTTGCAATTTCAGAATAGAGGTACGCACTGGCACGGGGCACTCGGATCAGATCCGGATCGTCGTGTTTGACAGCAATCAGCCCGAAGCGCTTTGCAAATCCGGCCTGCCATTCAAAATTATCCACAAACGACCAGTGGTAGTAGCCGAGGATCGGGATGCCTTCTTGAAGGGCTCGGTGAATTTGCGCGAGATGTTCGATAATGTAGCGTGTCCGTTGCTCATCCGTATCGTCAGCGAGGCCGTTTTCCGTGATGAGGATCGGCTTTCCGAATCTTTTCCATGCGGAGCAGATCGTACGATATAATCCCTCTGGATAAATCTGCCAACCCATCTGGGTCACTTTGATTCCTTCTGGAGCCTGGGTGTCGTCGATCCAGTACTGACTACGTTTTCGCCGATCGTATTTCAAGGACACCCGCATGTAATAGTTGATCCCGCAATAGTCGTAGGCGTTTTGAATGTCAGCAACGAGAGGCCCCCCATGGATCCAGTGCGGTTTTCCTGTGCGGATCGTATAATCCCACCCTTCAAAGGCCGCGCGTCGGGAGATAAAGGCGGCGAAGCGTTCGTACCAACCCGCGAGCCCTGGCGATTTCCATGGTTCGATCCAAGGGTATGCCATCGCTACACCCACCTTTGTCGTGGTTCCGTCCGGTGCCAGCGGACGCAGTGTGTGGATTAGTTTGTACGTTTCTGCATGGGCACGAAGATAGGCTCGGGATACGGCGCGATACGCCTTGAACGAATGCCGTTGCGGCGGAAATTTACCCAAGAGATTGCCCATGATCGCTGGCACCATCGGTTCGTTCAACGTGACCCAGAAGTCGGGAAAAGTGCCGAGCTCCTCGATCACGAACGCTGCGTACCGCAGGAACTGATTTATCGTGTCAGGATTTAGCCAATCGCCCTGATCGGCGACCCAGTGCGGGATCACCCAGTGGTGCAGGGTGAGGCAGATCTTGAATCCGTGATTACGAAGGGATTGGAGGATGTGCCGATAGTGCTCGATCACGTCACGGTCAAAATGGTCTTTCTGCGGCTCGACACGTGCCCATTCGATGCCGAGACGAAACCCTTTGTAATCCAGCGATTTCATCAAGACATGATCCTCTTCGTGGCGGTTCCAGTAATCCATGGCGCGGCCCGAGACTGTTCCGTCCTCGATCAAGCCCTTCTGTTCCCATGTCCACCAGTCGGAAAACGCATTGCCGCCCTCTACCTGGTGGCCCGCAGTCGATGTGCCCCAGATGAAGTGTTCGGGAAAGTTTAGACAGTCTCTTGGCAAAGTGCGTCCTCCCATAGTCGGCATTGACGATCTGGTAAAAATGAAGCGGCTCATCCATCATCGTGCGAGCAACCCATAAATCATGACGATGAAAAACGAACCAAAGGATTTCCTCGTTCTAATGGGGAATTCCTTTGATCTTTGAAAAAGGCCAGCGAAGGACATCGCCCGAGGGAGACTCCGCTGTGTCGTGAGCTGGCCGTCGCTCCTTGTCCCAGTTCAGTTGGCGACGTCTTTAATCGCGTCACCAGCATCTTCTACGTCCTCGCCCGCGCCGCGGAACATATTGCATGACGTGGCGGACACCAACACGAACCCCAACACCAACAACATAAATAGTTTCTTCATGTTTATCTCCTCTTTCCTTTTGTGTTTTCTGTCAATGACGAATCATCCGTGACGCGTCGCTATGCAGAACAAATTCGCACTATATAACAAGGGGCAGTTCTTCGCTATGGGGTAAAACCCGACCTTTTGTCAGTGCGCCTTGTGTGTAGCTGTCTGATGTACGTGGGTGTGTGCGCGTGTGAGTGTACGAATGTTCCACCACACTCGTTTTTGACTTTTCGATACCGATGACTACCCTTAATTGTTACTTGTGAATTGCCATTTTCGGTGGGTCGAAATGGGGGTTTTACCCCATAGCTCTGTACGATCACATCGCATATATTCCCCAGTAGACAATCAACAAAGGAGAAAGTAATGAAAACTTGGTTCACATCCAAAACGAGGTCTGAAGACACAGGTTCGGAAAGAAGACAACTTCTGAGCGAGCTGCAAAACGTTCAAGCGGATAACCCTCGTGATAGCAAACCAACCTCTACAGGAGGTCGCCAACTGACTCGATCAAGTCGGAGTTATGGGAACAGACATAATGATTCTGCGTTCATGGCATCGCAACTGAACTGACGTTATCTCGAGCCCTCATGTTGGGAACAATGTGGGTTATTAACAGAAACAGAGACGTCAGCTAAAATGAAAGGAGAATCAAAATATCAGTGAAAACGAAACGTGTTGCAAAAGATTTTCCTGTCGTTTGCGTGGGCGGTTCGGCGGGTGCTCTTGATGCCTACAGTCGGTTACTGCAGCATCTGCCGAACAATATGGGAGTGGCCATTGTTATTGTGAATCACCTGAGAACCGTGGCGACCCTGCTCCATGAAATCCTCCCACGCTTCACGACGATGCCGGTGGAATTGATTACGGAAAGTTTACAGATTCAGACTTCCTGACCTCGGCGGGGTTCCAAGGGGTTTTTCCGGAAATGGG